>JBGALW010000139.1:0-10614 GCA_044223585.1 Amaricoccus sp. | reverse complement strand
GGCGATCTTCTGCAGGCTGGCGGTCGCGTCGGCGATCGCCTGCGCCCGCGCCTCGGGGCCGTAGCCGATCTTCTCGGCCTGGACGAACGCCACGTCGGTGATGCCCATGAAGCCGAGCAGGTGCCGCAGATAGGGCTCCTGGAAGTCGATCGCCTGCGCCGGGCCCTCGCTGTAGAGGCCGCCGCGGCTCTCGATCACGATGGCCTTCTTGCCGGTCAGCAGCCCCTTCGGGCCCGCCTCGGTGTAGCTGAATGTCTCACCGGCGCGCAGGATGTGATCGAACCACGACCGCAGGCTGGTGGCGATGCTGAAATTGTACATCGGCGCGCCGATCACCAGCACGTCGGCTGCCCGCACCTCGGCGAGAAGCTCGTCCGAAAGCGCGCGGGTGGCGCGATGGGCGTCGGTCGAGGGCTCGCCGCGGACGCCGGCCAGCGTCGCCTCGGTGAGATGGGGCACCGGCTCGGCGCCAAGATCGCGGTAGATCACGCGATCGGCCTTGAGGGCCGACACGGCTTCGGAAACCAGCGTGCGGGAAACCGAGGTTTCGCCGCTGATGGCGCTGTCGATGACGAGGATGGTGCTCATTGTTCTGCGTCCCTGACGTGTATGATTTCGCTGGTGCAAAATCTATGCGGCAGTCGGCCGCGGGACTAGACCGGCATGATCGCACGGACTGTTTCGCAGAGGGAGACGATCAGCCGCTGTGAACCACCCCGCCATCGACGACGAGAACCTGCCCGGTCACCATCCGCGCCGCGTCGGAGGCGAGGAACAGGGTCGGCCCGACGATGTCGGCGGGATGGAGGCTCTCCTTCAGGCACTGCTGCTCGAGGAACTCGTCCTCGGTTCCCGGCTCGATCCAGAGGTCGAGCTGGCGCCGGGTCAGCACCCGGCCAGGCGCCAGCGCGTTGACCCGGATGTTCTTCGGGCCGAGCTCGCGCGCGAGGCTGAAGGTGAGGCCGGTGATCGCGGCCTTGGCGGCGGCGTAGGCGAAATATCCGGTGGCGCCGAACATGTAGGAGATCGAGGTGAAGTTGACGACCGCGCCGCCGCCGGCGGCCTCCATGCCGGGCGCCACCGCCTGTATCGCGAAGAAATGCGGTCGGAGGTTGACCGCCTGCGCGGCGTCCCACTCCTCCGGCGTGTAGGGGGCGAGCGGGTGGCGCTGGTCGTTCGCGGCGTTGTTGACGAGCACCGTCACCGGCCCATGCGCCACCGCCGCAGTGGCGATCGCCTGCTGGAGGGCGCCGATGTCGGTGATGTCGCAGGGGAGGAAAAGCGGTGCCCGGCCGTACTTCCCGCCGAGTTCCGCCGCGAAGGCGGTTGCGTCGGAGCGCTGGACGAAGGCGACCCGGGCACCCTGGGCGAGGAAGCCTTCGGTCAGCGCGGCACCGATTCCGGAGCCGCCGCCGGTGATGAAGACGCTCCGGCCGTCGAGGTCGGGAAAGCGGGTGCCGGGCGCCACGGCGGCCGCCGTCAGGTCCGGAACTCGGGGCGCAGCGTGGCGATGGTGAGGCCGCCCAGCCCGGCAAGGGTGAGAAGCGGGCCGACCAGCCAGCCCGCGAAGGGCACCAGGGTGACGAGGCCGACGATGATCGCGCCGAGGAGGGCCGTCGCCAGCCTCTCGCCGAAGCCGTCCGGGGGCAGCGAATCGAAGCGGCGCCAGGCCGCCCGTCCCACGGTCCAGACGCCGATCAGGTAGCCGATGAAGGACAGGACCACGGCGGCGATCAGGATCAGCGGCGCCACGGGGATGCCGATCAGGCTGAGGATGGCGAGGACCACGGCGCCGATCAGCGTCGCCTGTGCCAGGAAGCCGATCCAGAGGCTGCGGCCGGGGCGCTCGGAGACGATCTCGCGCACCCGTTCGGTGCACCGCGGCGCGATCAGCGCCATCAGCGCGACGAGAATGGCGGAGATCAGCGTGGCGATGGCATAGCCGGCCACGATTTCGCCCCATCGCGGGGCGGGCTCCCGGACGATCGCGGGTTCGCGGTCGACGCGCTCGGGGGCCACTGCCGAGGACGGGATGGCCTCGTCGCCGCCGCGCACGGTCAGGTGACCGTCGACCCGGCCCTCGGGGCCGAAGGTCAGGCTCCGGGCGGTGATCGTCGCGTCGCCGGCAACGGCAGCGTCGATCGTCACGCGGTCGCCGGCGATCAGCGCCGAGCCGCCGACAGGCGCGTCGAGGGTGACGTTGCGGCCGGCCGCCCGCAGGTCGCCGGTCAGCGGCGCCTTGAGCGTCACGTCATAGGCGGCGAGTGCGGCGTCGCCGGTCACCGGCGCGGCGACGGTCACGCTGCCGCCGAAGCTGTAGAGGTTGCCGGCGACCGGCGCCGACACCGTGATGTTGCGACCGGCGAGATGCACGGACCCGCCGGCCGCGGCGGTCAGGTCGACGCTGTCGCCTGCGGCAAAGACGTCATCGATGCCGGACGCGCCGGCGGAAACGGCTTCGCCGCTCTGGAACAGGTCATCCCCGATACGGGCGTCTTCGGCGGCCGCCGGGGCCGCAGCTGCGAGGGCGAGCAGGAGGAGGGCGGCGGGTCGGCGCATCGGCAGGGCTCCCGGACAACGAAGGGCGCCGCCAGCCTAAGGCAATGCCGCCGCCGCCGGAAGGAGCCGCGGAAGTCACGCCGCGGAAACGGATGCTTCACGGGCGCGGGCGCAGGATGCGGGACAGGAGGTTCCGCCGATGTTCGACATCAATCCGCAGGTGATGGGGCTGACGCGCCGCGAGGCCGAACGCCAGGCAATGGCGCCGCAGGGGAGATTCCACGGCTGGCTCGTCCGCTGGCTGAGGCAGGCGCGGCTGGTGCTCGGGCTGTTCTGACCGCCCGCGTCAGTGCCGGCGCGTCAGCGCGCCGCTCTCAGGGATCAGGCCGCGCGGCGCAAAGCGCAGGACCACGAGCAGGATGAGGCCCATCAGGAGCAGGCGGACGTGCGGCGCCGCTTCGGTGATGCGCCCGCGCCACCAGCTCGCCGGGTCGAGCCCTCCGGTGACGAGGCCGGCAAGCGCATTGCCGAGCGGCTCGGCCACGACCCAGGTCCACCAGATCAGGAAGCCGCCGAGCACCGCGCCCCAGTTGTTGCCGGACCCGCCGACGATGACCATCACCCAGATGAGGAAGGTGTAGCGAAGCGGGTTGTAGGAGGTCGGGGTGAACTGGCCGTCGAGCGTCACCAGCATCGCGCCGGCGATGCCGACCACCGCGGACCCGAGCACGAAGACCTGCAGGTGGCGGCGGGTCACGTCCTTTCCCATCGCCTCGGCCGCGTCGCGGTTGTCGCGGATCGCGCGCATCATCCGCCCCCACGGCGAGTTGAGCGCCCGCTCCGCAAGCCAGAGGATGAGGCCGAGGACGACGGCGAACAGGAGGGCGAAGCCGAGTCGCCAGAAAATCGCCGCGACCGTCTGCGGATCGGAGCCGAAGCTGGTGGCGAGGTCCTGCACCCAGGCCGCCTGCTGCAGCACCCGCTCGTCCGGGAGCGGCCGCGGAATGCCGGTGACGTTCTTCACCCCGCGCGTCAGCCAGTTCTCGTTGCGCAGCACGGCGAGGATGATCTCGGCGATGCCGAGGGTGGCGATCGCCAGATAGTCGGAGCGAAGGCCGAGCGCGACCTTGCCCACAAGATAGGCCGCCCCGGCGGCAAAGAGCCCGCCGACCGCCCACGAGACGAGGACCGGCAGGCCGAGGCCGCCGAGATAGCCGGCGGCGGCCGGGTCGATCGCCTCGATCGCCTCTGATGCGGGATCGAGGAAAAGCCGCATCAGGAAATACCCGACGGCGATGGTGAGAAGGCCGGCGGGGCCGCGGAACGCCGGCGCCACACGCTCCCGCACGAAGAGCGCCGCGCCCACGGTGCCAACGACCGCGACCGCCGCGAGGCCGAGGTTCCAGCCGCCGGCGGAGAGCGCGCCGGGCACCCGCGGCATCGAGACCAGCACCGCCGCGACGCCGCCGAGGGCCGCGAACCCCATGATGCCGGTGTTGAAAAGGCCGGCATAGCCCCACTGGATGTTCACGCCGAGCGCCATGATCGCCGAGATCAGGCAGAGGTTCAGGATCGCGATCATCACCGGCCAGCTGAGGACGACGCCGGTCAGCACCAGCAGCAAGGCCATCGCGCCGTAGAGGAGGAGGATGCGGCGGGATTCGGTCACACCAGACGCCCCCGGAAGATGCCGGTCGGCCGGATCAGCAGCACGACGACGAGGATGATGAACGAGATCGCGAACTTGTAGTCGGTGCCGAGCAGCTGGACGAGGCTGTCGGGGGCGAAGCCGAGGCGGGTCAGCACGCCCTTGTAGGCATAGGTCAGCACCACCTCGGAATAGGCGATGATGAAGCCGCCGGCGACCGCGCCGACCGGCTGGCCGATGCCGCCGACGATGGCCGAGGCAAAGACCGGCAGCAGCAGCTGGAAATAGGTGAAGGGCCGGAACGCCTTGTCGAGGCCGTAGAGCGTGCCGGCGATGACCGCGAGCGCCGCGGCGAGAATCCAGGTGATGCGCACCACCCGGTCCGGGTCGATGCCCGAGAGCAGCGCCAGATCCTCGTTGTCGGAATAGGCCCGCATCGCCTTGCCGGTGCGCGTCCGTTGCAGGAACCAGAAGACGAAGGCGGTGGTGACGATCATCACCAGCACGGTCACGAGCTGCGAATTGCGGATCGCGAGCCCTTCGTCGAGGCCGGTCATCGCCTTGAAGTCGGCGACCCTGATCACGAAGCGGGCGCCGTCCTCGAACCGCTGCTCGTCGGTACCGATGATGAAGCGGGTCAGCGCGTTGTAGACGTACATGACGCCGACGCTCGCCATCACGAAGATGACCGGCGCCGAGCGGACCCGGCGGTGGAAGCGGTAGACCCAGGCGTCGGTGAGGAGCGCCAGCGCCGTCGCCCCGAGAATGCCGACCGGCAGCGCTATGAGCGCGGTCGGCAGCGGCGCGATCGAGACCCCGAGCGACTGGAGGCCCCACGTTGTCAGGATGACGAGCATCGTCCCGAACGCCATCAGGTCGCCGTGCGCGAAGTTCGAGAAGCGCAGTACGGCGTAGATCAGCGTGACGCCGAGCGCCCCGAGCGCCAGCTGCGCCCCATAGGCGGTGGCCGGCACCAGCACGAAATTCGCGAAGAGGACGAGGGCGTTCAGTGCGTCCATGACTGAGCCCCCAGCGGATTCAAGCCTTTCGTACAGCCGGACCTCGGGCGTCGTTCCGGCCTGGCCGCTGGCGCTGCCGATGCTCGTGGATCGGCGGGGGTATCCGGAGCGGAGGCGCAACGGGCGGTTTGCCTGAATGTCAAAGCTCAGCCCCCGAGGAAGGTGCGGCGGACCTCGGGGTCGGCGAGCAGCGCCTCCCCGGTGGCCGTGTAGCGGTTGCGCCCCTGCACCAGCACGTAGCCGCGATGGGCGATGGCGAGCGCCTGCCGGGCATTCTGCTCGACCATCAGGATGGCGATGCCGGTCGCCGCCACCTCGAGGATGCGGTCGAAAAGCTCGTCCATGACGATAGGCGAGACCCCGGCGGTCGGCTCGTCGAGCATGAGCAGGGTCGGCTTCGTCATCAGCGCCCGGCCCACCGCAACCTGCTGGCGCTGGCCGCCGGAAAGCTCGCCCGCCGGCTGCCGCCGTTTCTGGCGCAGGATCGGGAAGAGTTCGAACACCTGCTCCATCGTCCCGGCGAAATCGTCGTCACGGATGAAGGCGCCCATCTCGAGGTTTTCCTCGACCGACATCGAGACGAAGACGTTGTGGGTCTGCGGCACGAAGCCCATGCCGGCACGCACCCGCTGCTGCGGCGTCAGGGCGGTGATGTCCCGCCCGTCGAGCGTGACCTTCCCCTCGCGCAGCGGCAGCATCCCGAAGACCGCCTTCATCGCGGTGGACTTGCCCGCGCCGTTCGGCCCGACGATGACGGCGATCTCTCCCCGGTCGACGGCGATGGTGCAGCCGTGGAGGATGTCGGCGGCGCCGTAGCCGCCGGTCATGGCGTCGGCGGCGAGGAAGGTCATGAGGGGGCCTTCCGGTTCTTGAGCCCCCGCCCCAGATAGGCCTCGATCACCGCCTCGTTCTTCAACACCTCGGCAGGTGCCCCGACGGTCAGCACCTTCCCCTCGGCCATGACGATCACCGGGTCGCAGAGGCGGCCGATGAAGTCCATGTCGTGCTCGACCATGCAGAAGGTGTAGCCGCGCTCGCGGTTCAGGCGGAGGATGGCGTCGCCGATGGTGTTGAGGAGGGTGCGGTTCACCCCGGCGCCCACCTCGTCGAGAAAGACGATCTTCGCGTCCACCATCATCGTGCGGCCAAGCTCCAGAAGCTTCTTCTGGCCGCCGGAAAGGTTGCCGGCCCGCTCGTCCGCGACGTGGCCGATCTCCAGGAAGGCGATGACGTCGTCGGCGCGGGCGCGGACCTCGGCCTCGCGGGCCCGGACGGCGCCGGGACGGAACCAGGCGTCCCACAGGGTTTCGCCCGGCTGGGCCGGCGGGACCATCATCAGGTTCTCGCGCACCGTCAGGGTGGCGAACTCGTGGGCGATCTGGAAGGTACGCAGCAGGCCCCGGTGGAACAGGGCATGCGGCGGCAGGCCGGTGATGTCCACGCCGTCGAGCCAGACCGTGCCGGAGGTGGGCGGGAAGAGGCCGGCGATGACGTTGAAGAGCGTCGACTTTCCGGCGCCGTTCGGACCGATCAGGCCGGTGATCGAGCCCCCGGCGATCTCGATCGAGGCGCCGTCGACGGCCCGGATGCCGCCGAAGTGCATGTGGAGGTCGTCGACCCGGATCATCGCCGCCACACAGGAGGCGCTCCACGCCAGTCCACGCAGGCACGGCCAGTTTCGCTATCGCGAAGCCTCGGGATCCACGTCCGGACGCGGACGCGCGCACGCGGAATTTCCAGTGGTCCTGGGATTGGTGATCCTGCCATCCGGGCCTGCGACAATTTCGGGAGGACCGGCCCCCGCGACAGCGGGAGCCGGCCGGACTGCGTCAGCGGTAGCCGAGGGTTTCGGCCTTGTCGTCCTTGATCTCGTAGACGCGGTACGACCCGGCGGCCTCGCCCGGTCCGACGAGTTCGACGCCCGTTGCGCCCTGATAGTCGATGTCGGTGCCGGCAGCGACGAGCTCGAGGCCCTTGGCAAGCTCGCCCGCATAGATCTTCTCGCCCGGCGCGTTGGCGACGTCGAGCATGTGGTCGCGGATGCCGGTGCGGTCGGCCGTGCCGCCGGTCGCGAGCGACAGGGCGATCAGCGCGGCGGCGTCGTAGCTCTCCGGGACATAGGTGCCGGTCGGGTCCATGCTGTTGGCCTGCGCATAGGCCGCGAACTTGTCCGCCGCCTCGCCCTGCACGCCCGGCAGGGTGCCGACCACCTTGCCGTTGATGTCCGGGCCGATCTTGTCGATCAGGCTCTGGCCGTACATGCCGTCGGCGAACACGAAGCTCTCGAAGGCGCCGGTGTCGAGCGCGGCCTGCACGATGCCGACGCCGCCCTGGTCGACGTACCCGAACACCATGAGCGTGCCGGCGCCGGACGCCTGCAGCGCGGCGACCTCGGCGGAATAGTCCGCCTTGCCGTCCTCGTGCGGAGCGGAGATCGCCACCTTGCCGCCAAGCTTCTCGAAGGCGGCGGCGAAGCTGTCGGCCAGCCCCTTGCCATAATCGTTATTGGTGAAGGTCACGGCGACCTCCTCGATCCCCTTCTCCTTCACGATGTCGGCGAGGATCTCGCCCTGCCGCGCGTCGGACGGGGCGGTCCGGAAGAAGTAGCCGTCGTCCTTGATCGTCGAGAGCGCCGGCGAGGTGGCCGAGGGCGAGACCATGACGACGCCGTTCGGGATCGCGACGTTGTTGGCGATCGCGGTGGTGACGCCCGAGCAGTCGGCGCCGACGATCGCGGTGACGTTGTCGCTGGTGACGAGGGTGGTGGCGGCCGTCGTTGCCGCCGCGGCGTCGATGCAGGTGGAATCGGCGCGGACCGGCACCAGGGCGAGGCCACCGGGGAGCTTGCCGGACTCCGTCGCCTCCTTGAGCGCGAGTTCGGCGCTGGCCGCCATCCCGGGGGTGATCGACTCGAGCGGGCCGCTGAAGCCGAGGATGATGCCGATCTTGGCGTCCTCGGCCATCGCTGCCGTGCCGAGCGCCATGGCGGCGGCGGTCGCGAGCAGAATGCGGGTCATGCAGGTCTCCATCTTCGGTCGCGGCCCCGCGCACAGCAGGACCCGCGGGCGGGGCTGAAACGGCCCCACCTTAGCCTTTCGCAGCCCGCCGGCAAGGCGAAGGGTTAACCTTCAGGCAAAAGCGCCCGCACAGAAAGACGGGCCGCGGCACGAAGCCGCGGCCCGTCTTCGAACCCCGCGGGGTCAGGCGGGCAGGCCAGCGACGTCGGCAAGACGTCCCTCGGCCCCGGGCGCCGGGGCGGTGACGACCTGCGGGCAGCGGTGGCAGGCCGCCGCGCCCTCCTGGCCGTACCAGCGGCAGCTCCGCCGGATGGTGCAGGCTGGCAGGGCCGCGACAACCGGATCGAGCCCGGCGACGATGCGCCGCGCCAGCTGGCAGTCGTGGCCGTCATAGTGCACGCAGCGCGCGCTCTCGCACCGGGCGGAAAAGCGCAGCACACGGGTGGGCGGCAGCGGACCGGTGGCCGCGAGCGTCGCGGCGTCAGCCGGCAGCGCGGCGTTGAGATAGGCGAGCCGCGGGGCATCCGGCGGCCCGGTGATGACGCCCAGCAGGCGGGCGTCGGGCATGTCAGGCTGCGCGCTGGGGCAGCGCGGGGCAGGGGCCTCGGCCATCGGGATCACAGGCCGATCGAGATGCCGTCGACGTTGATCTCCGGATAGAAGCCGACCGTGATGGTTCCGTCGCGGATCAGCACGGCGGGGCTGTTCCTGCCGCCGATGCTCTCGGTGATCCCGGCGGCAGTCTTCGACAGGGACTCGACATTGGCCTTGGAGAAGGAGTCGAGGTCGCGCAGGATGAACCCGAGGATCCAGGGTTGCCGGCGCAGGTCGAGGCCGACAAGGCCGGTCGCGGGGTCGAAGCGCGCCCGAAGGTTTGCCTCGACCGATTGCGCAATGACCGCGGTCAGCTTTTCGGCGCCGATGCTGATGGGCTTGTCAAAAGGCATGACAATACTCCTGAAAAACCGCCACCAGTGAGTGCCGTTTTCGATAGGCAGCGCGGCCAGACGTGGCGGAACTGGGAAGCAGGCAAATAGACTCAAAGTAATCAAAGAAGGATACGCCCATGTGCCCCGCGCGTCAATCACGGCGCCGGCACCGGCCATGGCATGGGGGCCTCAGACGACTCCGCCGCCGATCAGCCGCCGGGCCAGCGAGCGGAAGGCGGTGGCCTCGCGTCCGTCCGGGTGGGCGGCAACGACCGGGGTGCCGCTGTCGCCGGCAAGCCGGATGCCGAGGTCGAGGGGGATTTCGCCAAGGAACGGCACGCCGAGGCGGTCCGCCTCGGCTCTCGCGCCGCCGTGGCCGAAGATATGTGCCTCGTGCCCGCAGTTCGGGCAGATGTAGCTCGCCATGTTCTCGACGATCCCGAGCACGGGGATATGGGTCTTGCCGAGCATGTCGATCGCCCGGCGGGCGTCGATCAGCGCGACGTCCTGCGGCGTGGAGACGATGATCGCCCCGGCGAGGTGGTATTTCTGGCTGAGGGTCAACTGCACGTCGCCGGTGCCGGGCGGCAGGTCGACGACGAGCACGTCGCGCTCGCCCCAGGCGACCTGGCTCATCATCTGCTGGAGCGCCCCCATCAGCATCGGGCCGCGCCAGACCACCGCCTCGCCTTCCTTCAGCATCAGGCCGATCGACATCAGCGCGACGCCATGCGCGGTCAGCGGGATGATGGTCTTGCCGTCCGGTGACTGCGGCCGGGTGCTGACGCCCATCATCCGCGGCTGGCTCGGCCCGTGGATGTCGGCGTCGAGCAGCGCCACGCGCTTGCCTTCCAGCGCCAGGGCGACGGCGAGGTTGGCGGCGACCGTCGACTTGCCGACGCCGCCCTTGCCGGAACCGACCGCGAGGATGCGGCGGACGCCCGGCACCTCGGCGGGGCCGGCCTGCGGGGTGGGGTGGCGGCCGATCTTGAGGTCCGGGGGTGGCGCCTTGACTGCGTGGGCGGTCAGCACGGCGGAAACGCCGGTGACGCCGGGCAGGGCGGCCACCGCCGCCTCTGCCGCGGCGCGGACCGGCTCCAGCCGGGCTCCTTCGGCCGGATCGACCTCCAGCAGGAAGCGGACGGCGCCGCCGTCGATGGTCAGGGCGCGGATCACGTCGGCATCAACGACGCTGCCGCCATGGCCGGGCATCGGGACAGAGCGCAGGGCCGCCAGCACGGCGTCGCGGGTGACAGGCATCGGTTTCCCCATTCCTCAGTTTGCCTTGATCGGCCCGCCACGCCGCCGAGGCAAGGGGCCGCGCGCGTTCGCTTCCGGCCGCAGATGCGCGGTTTTGTCTGGGATTTTCGCCGATGTTCGCTTGTCCGGGCGGGATGACTGCGGCGCCGCAATCTGGGCCGGGAGTCCGGATTCCTCACCAATCTGTGAGCGTTTGCAATTGTTAACAAGACTTTACCAGCCATGCCGGGGGCGCATGACAG
>JBGALW010000138.1:0-10451 GCA_044223585.1 Amaricoccus sp. | reverse complement strand
GGTCGGACGGGACCGGGTGTTCGGGCCGGTCATCCTGTTCGGCGCCGGCGGAGTGGCGACCGAGGTGTTCCGTGACACGGCCGTCGCCCTGCCCCCCCTCGACTCCGGTCTCGCCGCCGACCTGATCGGCCGCACCCGGGCCGGGCGCGTGCTGGCGGGCTTCCGGTCGCAGGCGCCGGCCGACACGGCTGCGGTCGGCGCGGCGCTGATCGCGCTCTCGCATCTCGTCGAGGACTTCCCCTGCCTCCGCAGTCTCGACGTCAACCCGCTGATCGCCGATGCCGACGGCGTGCTGGCGCTCGACGCGCGGATCGAGATCGACCCGAACGACATGCTGCGCCGGGCGCCGAACCCCGACCTCGCGATCCGTCCCTATCCCGCCGCCTGGCGCCGCAGCTTCGAGGTCAAGGGCGAGACCTGGGAACTGCGTCCCGTCCGGCCGGCGGACGCGCTGCTCTATCCCGCCTTCCTCGAGCGGGTGGCGGCCGAGGATCTGCGGCGCCGCTTCATGGCGGCGGTGCGCAGTCTGCCGGAGCAGATGGCGCTTCGGCTGACCCAGCTCGACTATGACCGGGACATGGCCTTCGTCGCCCTGACGCCCGAGGGCGAGCTCGGCGGCGTGTCGCGCATCGCGTCCGACCCCGACCGGCGTGTCGCCGAGTATGCGCTGCTGGTCCGCTCCGATCTCGCCGGCCGCGGCATCGGCACCCAGCTCATGACCATCCTCATCGACTATGCCCGCGCCACCGGGCTGGAGCGGCTGGACGGCCCGGTGCTGGCCGACAACCGCGGGATGCAGGGGCTGGTCCGGCGGCTGGGGTTCGAGATCCTGCGCGACCCGGAAGACCCCGGCGTCGTGATGTCGCGGCTGAAACTGTGACCCGGCCGCCGTGCCTTGCGGAGACGCGGCGCGCTTCATAGAGTCCGCCGCGGGACCGGGGCCGGGGGATTGGGCGTGACCGACGCGAAGCAGACACCGCTCAATGCCCTCCACGTCGGGCTGGGCGGCCGGATGGTGGAATTCGCCGGCTACAGCCTGCCGATCCAGTACCCGACCGGGATCCTGCAGGAGCATCTTCAGACCCGCCGCAGCGCCGGCCTGTTCGATGTGAGCCACATGGGCCAGATCACCCTCCGCCCGCGCGGGGACGGCGGCGTGGCCGAGGTTGCGGCCGCGCTGGAGCGGCTGGTGCCGGTCGACGTGACCGGCCTTGCGCCGGGGCGGCAGCGCTACGCGGTCTTCACCAATGACGCTGGCGGCATCCTCGACGACCTCATGGTGGCGAACCGCGGTGACCACCTGCTGCTCGTCGTCAACGCCGCCTGCAAGGACGCCGACCTCGCGCATCTGGAGGCCGGACTCGGCGACCTCTGCGAGGTCGCGATGCTGGACCGGGCGCTGATCGCGCTGCAGGGGCCGAAGGCGGAGGCGGCCCTCGCGACGCTGGCGCCCGACGTTGCGGCGATGCGCTTCATGGACGTGCGTGACCTGCAGCTGCACGACACTCCGGCCGTCGTCTCCCGCTCCGGCTACACCGGCGAGGACGGGTTCGAGATTTCCGTCGCCGCCGACCAGGCGAAGGACGTGGCCGAGGCACTGCTCGCGCGGCCGGAGGTGCTGCCGGTCGGGCTCGGCGCCCGCGATTCCCTGCGGCTGGAGGCGGGCCTCTGCCTCTATGGCCACGACATCGACACCGGCACGACGCCGGTCGAGGCCGCGCTCGAATGGGCGATCCAGCCGGCGCGGCGCAGCGGCGGGGTGCGGGCCGGCGGCTTTCCGGGAGCGGAGACGATCCTCGGGCAGATCGCCGCGGGCGCCACGCGCCGCCGTGTCGGGCTGAGGCCCGAGGGGCGCGCGCCGATGCGCGAGGGGACCGAGCTTTACGAGACGGAGGATGGCGCGCCGGTGGGCATGGTCACCTCGGGCGGCTTCGGCCCGACGCTGGAGGCGCCGGTCGCCATGGGATACGTGCCGATCGCGCTGGCCGCGCCGGGAACCCGGCTGCACGGCAAGGTGCGCGGCAGGATGCTGCCGGTCGAGGTGGCGCGCCTGCCCTTCGTGCCGGCCGGATACAAGCGCAAGTGAGGACGGAGAAGGCAGCATGCTGAGATACACCGAGGAGCACGAGTGGCTGAAGCGCGACGGCGACGAGGTGGTCGTCGGCATCACCGAGCACGCGGCCGAGCAACTCGGTGACCTCGTGTTCATCGAGCTGCCCGAGGAAGGTGCCACGGTGGCGAAGGGCGACGAGGTCGTGACGATCGAGTCGGTGAAGGCGGCGAGCGACATCACCGCGCCGCTCGACGGCCAGATCACCGAGGTGAACGAGGCGATCGTCGCCAATCCGGGCCTCGTCAACGAGGACCCGATGGAGAACGGCTGGTTCTTCAAGATGACCCTGACCGATCCGGCCGAGCTCGACGAACTGATGGATGAAGAGGCGTACCTCGCCTACATCGAGCCCTGACGGGCGGAGGGCAGCCGGCGGGGACGCCCCGTTCGGGTTCCTGCGGCTGCCCGAAGCGCAAATCCTCAGCTGACGGCCAGCATCCGGCCCTCCGCGTCGGAGACGAAGGCGAGGTCCAGCAGCCGCTGCACCTCGGCCGCGCGGCGGAAGGTCGGATCGCCGTTGATCCCGGAGAGCAGCGCGATCAGGAAGCGGGTTTCGTTGCGCGGGGTCGGCGGGCATTCCACCGGCTTCCAGGTCTGCGTCTCGATGTCCGGGCCGAGGCAGACCTCGAGGCTGGAGTCGGTCGAGTTCGCCCAGACCTTCAGCGCCCCCTTCTCCCCGTGGATCATCAGGTCGAGGTCATTTGCCTTGCCGGTGGCATAGCGGCTCATGTGGATGACCCCGAGCGCGCCGTTGGAGAACTCCGCGGTGATCGCCACGCTGTCGTTGACGTCGAGCTTGTAGACGTCGATCACCCCGCCCTCGGCCTTGTCGAAGGTCCGCATCCGGGCGTGCAGCGCCACGATGTCGAGCCCGGTGCCGAAGGTGGCGAAATCGAGGATGTGCACGCCGATGTCGCCCAGCACGCCCTTCGATCCGTGGGCGGAGGAGAGCCGCCACAGCCACCGTTCCTCGGTGCGCCAGTCGCCCCAGTGCCGGCCGGTGAGCCAGGACTGCAGGTAGCTCGCCTGCACGTGGCGGACCTCGCCGATCTCGCCCGCCTCGATCATCGTCCGGGCGAGCTGCAGGGCGGCGGCGTTGCGGTAGGTGAGGTTCACCATGTTGACGAGGCCCGCCGCCTCGGCGGCCTCGGTCATCTCCATCGCGTCGGGATAGTTGACCGCCAGCGGCTTCTCGCAGAACACCGGCTTGCCCGCTGCTATCAGCTCCAGCGTCGTCGCCCGGTGGACGCCGTCCGGGGTCGAGTTCACCGCGGCGTCGAACCCGCCCCAGGCGATCGCCTCGGCGAGGCTGCCGAAGGCGGTCGGGATCTGGAAGGCGGCGGCAAAGTCGCGGGCGCGGGCGTCATCCGCGTCGACGGCGGCAACCAGCTGGCACCCCGGCATCTGGGCGAAGCGTTCGGCGTGGTGGCGGGCGATGGCGCCGGTGCCAAGGATGAGGAGGCGCTTCTCGCCGCTCACCGGTAGCCCTCCTCGCCCGGCCGGTGCAGCGAGCCGCCCTTCTGGGTCAGGGGCTCGGGCGCCTCGTGGATCGGCACGTTGGGCGCGTCGGCGACGTCGGTCCAGGCGGCGGCGGGGTTCCAGGCCCAGTGCACGGCATTGCGGAGCAGGGTCTGCACGGTCGGGTTGTGATAGGTCGGATAGGTTTCGTGGCCGGGGCGGAAATAGAAGATGCGCCCGGCGCCGCGCTGCCAGGTGAGGCCGGAGCGGAAGACCTCGCCGCCCTCGAACCAGCTGACGAGCAGCGTCTCCATCGGCTCGGGGACGAGGAAGGGCTCGCCGTACATCTCCTCGTTCGGCAGCTCGATCCGGTCGCCGATGCCGCGCAGGATCGGGTGCGAGAAGTTGCAGGACCAGAGCCGCTCCCGCTCCCCGGCCTCGCGCCAGCGCAGCGAGCAGGGGGTTCCCATCAACCGCTTGAAGATCTTCGAGAAATGCCCGGAGTGCAGGACGATGAGGCCCATCCCCTGATGAACCCGCGCCGCCACCCGGTCGACCGTCGCGTCGTCCACCGCGCCGTGCGCCTTGTGGCCCCACCAGAGCAGGACATCGACATCCTTCAGGCGGTCGCCGGGAAGGCCGTCCTCCGGCTCGCCGAGCGTGGCGGTGGAGGCGTCGATGCCCTCGTCGGCGTCGAGGGCGGCTGCGATCGTGGCGTGGATCCCCTGCGGGTAGATCTCGCGGACCACCGGGTTCTCGCGTTCGTGGACGAACTCGTTCCAGACGACGGCTCGGATCATGCTTCCCCCCTTGGCGTCGCGGCGCCTCGCACGGGCGCTCGCCGGGAGAGTGGCGGCGCCCTGTGCCGGGCGCAAGACGCTAACGGAGCGCAGGCTTGTTGGTGCGGTGAGCGGTCCTGGCGGCAGGGCAACGCGACGGCGAGGGTCGCGGCGACAGCCCGATCCGCCGTCAGAGACAGTCGAGCTGTGCGATCGCCCGGCCGGAGCCGCGCAACTGGAACGTGTCGGCGGCATGGTCGTCGCCGATGCCGGAGAGGACGAGCTGGCTGCCGGATGCCACCGCCGCGACGAACTCGCGCGATACCGGCGCGCTGTAGGCGCCGAGGCTGTAGCTGAGCCAGCTGAGCTGGAACGTCCGGTTGCCGTCATCGCGCCGGACAGACGCCTCGAGCGGAATGCGGGCCTCGTGGCGATCCGGGTCGAAGCCGGTCGGCACGTAGGACAGGAAGGGCCGCCCGTCATAGGCGCAGGCCACAATGACCATCGCGCCGGTCCGGCTGACATTCTGTGCCTGCCTGACGGTGCCGCTGCGCGCGCCGCCGTCGATGGTGATGGTCTTGAACTCCCAGGTCTGCGCACCCGCCGGGGCCGCGCCGGCAAGCGCGGCCGCCGCCAGGATCGCCAGTCGAGCCATCCGCATCCCGTTTGCCTCCCCCGGACCCGCCGCCCGGCACGACACCATGGACCGGCGATTCCGGCAAGGCGCGCCGTCTGGCCGGACGGCACCCCGCCGCGGCCGCATTCCGGCTTGACCTTTCGGGCCGGCGGCTGTTGAACCCCCTGACCTTTGCTCAAGCGTATGTCGGAGTCGCGTGTCATGGACGACCAGAGCAGGAACCTCATCCTCGCGACGGCGCTGAGCTTCCTCGTCATCCTCGGCTGGTTCGTGCTGGGGCCGATCCTGTTCCCGAATGCCTTCCCGACGCCGCAGGAGCAGACGGCCGAGCAGGCAGCATCGGGGCAGACGGCACCGGGACAGGTGGCGACACCGGCGGGCGAGGCCGGGTCAGCCTCCGGCACGCCGCAGCTTGCCACGACGCCGGACGTGCCGATCGACACCGCACTGGCGAAGTCCGCGCGGATTCCGGTCAGGACGCCGCGGCTCGAAGGGTCGCTGTCGCTGACCGGCGGGCGGATCGATTATCTGGAGCTCACCAGCTACAAGGTGACGCTGGCGCCTGACTCGCCGGTCGTCACGCTGCTGAAGCCCGCCGGCGTGCAGCATGCCTACTACGCGCTGCATGGCTGGGCGCCGGGGGCGGGGATGGACCCCTCCTGGGTGCCGAACGCCGACACCGTCTGGACGCTGGAGAGCGGCGACGCCCTGACCGACACGACGCCGGTGACGATCGCCTGGGACAACGGCCACGGGCTGATCTTCCGGCAGGAGATCTCGGTCGACCAGAACTACATGTTCGTGGTCCGGCAGTCGGTCGAGAACGACACCGCGGGCGACGTGCGGCTCGCGCCCTATGGCATCATTGCCCGGCACGGCACGCCGCCGGACCTCAAGAACTTCTACATCCTGCACGAAGGCGTCATCATCACCGCGGACGGCCAGTCGCACGAGCTGAAATACAAGGCGATCCGCGACCTCGAAGCCGCGCCCACCGAGGGCGGTGCGAACGCCCAGACCCTGGAGGTGGCGAAGAACGGCTGGATCGGCTTCACCGACCACTACTGGATGTCGACGCTGGTCGCCCCGCCGGGAACGCCGTTCACTGCGGTCGCCAAGTACACGCCCGCGACGGATATCTACCAGACCGACATGCGGCTGCCGGCGGTGACGGTGGCGCCGGGGGCCACCGCGACCAACGACACCTGGCTCTTCGCCGGGGCCAAGGTCTGGTCCATCCTGCGCGACTATCAGGACCAGAAGCAGATCGACCGCTTCGTCGATGCGATCGACTGGGGCTGGTTCTTCTTCCTGACCAAGCCGATCTTCCGGGTGCTGCACGAGTTCCACAAGCTGATCGGCAACATGGGCCTCGCCATCATCGGCCTGACCCTGCTCATCAAGCTCATCCTCTTCCCGCTGGCCTACAAGTCCTACGTCTCGATGTCGAAGATGAAGGCGCTGCAGCCGGAGATGGAGAAGCTGAAGGAGAAGGCCGGCGACGACCGGATGAAGATGCAGACCGAGATGATGGCGCTCTACAAGCGCGAGAAGGTCAATCCGGCCGCCGGCTGCCTGCCGATCCTGCTGCAGATCCCGATCTTCTTCTCGCTCTACAAGGTGATCTTCGTCACCATCGAGCTGCGCCACGCGCCGTTCTTCGGCTGGATCCACGATCTCTCGGCGCCGGATCCGACCAGCTGGCTGAACGGCTTCGGGCTGCTGCCCTGGGCGGCGCCGGACCATGCGAGCGCGCTCGGGATCCTCTCGATCGGCGTCTGGCCGATCCTGCTCGGCATCTCGATGTGGCTGCAGCAGAAGCTGAACCCGGCCCCCGCCGACAAGACGCAGGCGATGATCTTCAACTGGATGCCGTGGATCTTCATGTTCATGCTGGGCAAGTTCGCCAGCGGGCTGGTGATCTACTGGGTGGCGAACAACACCATCACCTTCGCGCAGCAGTACACCATCATGCGCAGCCAGGGGGTGAAGCCGGACCTGCTCGGCAACATGTTCTCGCGGTTCCGCAAGGCAGGCTGACGTGCGCGTCAGCCATATCTGGCGGCACCCGATCAAGGGCCACGGCGTCGAGGCAGTCGGCGCCGTTTCGCTGGAGGCGAAGCGGACCATGCCCTGGGACCGGGTGTGGGCGATCGCCACCGAGGCGTCGCGGGTGGCGCCGGGGAGTGCCGGCTGGGCGCCGTGCATGAACTTCAGCCGCGGGGCGAAGTCGCAGCAGCTGATGGCGATCCGGGCCGTGGTGGACGAGGCGGCGGGGACCGTGACGCTCACCCATCCGGCGCGCGCGCCGCTGACGGTGAATCCGGACCTCGCGGACGACGCGGCGCGGCTGATCGCCTGGGTGACGCCGTTCGTCGACCCCGGCCGGGCGCAGCCGGCCTTCGTGGTACGGGCGGACGTCGGGATGACCGACAGCGCCTTTCCATCGATCGCGATCCTGAACCGGGCGGGCCTTGCGGCGCTGGGCGAACGGCTGGGGATGGACCTCGCAATGGAGCGGTTCCGGGGCAACCTGTGGCTGGAGGGCCTGGCGCCGTTCGGCGAGTTCGACCTCGTCGGCCGCGACATCCTGATCGGCGGCGCGCGCCTGCTGGTCCGCGAGCGAATCACGCGCTGCGTCGCGACGACGGTCGATCCGGACACCGGGGTCAGCGACGCCGACACGCTCGGCGCGCTGGAAGCGGGCTGGGGCCACCGTGACTTCGGCGTCTATGCCGAGGTGCTGTCCGGCGGCCGGGTGGCCGTGGGCGACGAGGCGGTGGTGGCGTGAAGGCGACCTTCACCGTGGCGCCGGAGCCCGACGCCGAGGCGGCCGAGCGGGGGCGGCTGCTGTTCGCCGGGCCGGTCGACTTCACCAAGGGCGTGGTGGCGATGGACGGGCTGCCGGCGGCGGACCGGGCGGAGGTCTGCTTTGCCGGCCGGTCGAATGTCGGCAAGTCGAGCCTCATCAACGCGCTGACCGGGCGCAAGGCGCTGGCCCGCGCGTCCAACACGCCGGGGCGGACGCAGGAGATCAACTATTTCGCGCTGGGCGCGGCGCACTATCTCGTTGACCTGCCGGGCTATGGCTTCGCCGAGGCGCCAAAGCCGGTCGTGGCCCGCTGGCAAGCGCTGCTGAAGGCCTATCTCGCCGGAAGGCAGACGCTGCGCCGGGCCTTCGTGCTCGTCGACGCGCGCCACGGCATCAAGCCGGTCGACGGCGAGATCATGGGGCTGCTCGACCGTTCGGCGGTGGGATTCCAGGTCGTGCTGACCAAGGCCGACAAGCCGGGCGCCGCGGCGCTGGCGCAGGTGGTCGCCGCAGTGTCCGAGGGGCTGCAGAAGCACCCGGCGGCGTTCCCGGAGATCGTCGTCACCTCCGCCGAGACCGGGCAGGGCCTCGCGACACTCCGGGCCATCGTCGCCGGGATTGACTGATTTCGCATGATTTTTCGCAGCGCGAGTTTTCCTCGCGCTTAAATTGTGCGCGGAGATGCGCGATTATGTGGCTTTCAGAGCGGCGCGCGCGTTCGTGAACGCAATCGCGCTTGATTTTTCATGCTGCATGTGCGAATTAGTCCGGGCGAGGGCAAGGAGCAGGAGAAGAACCATGCTTGAGCAGGACAAGGATGACATCACGGCGCGGCTTCGCGCGACGATCGAGGAAGAGCTAGGTGCGTTCCGGCGCTTCGCGCATGTGCCTGCCGTGGAACTCGAGGAGATTGCTGCACGTCTCGCCCGGGCGATTGCGCCCCATCTCGGCGAGCGGGCGGTCGACCGCGCGGCCTGAAGCGCCCGCGGCACCTGCGGAATTACGAGGGGTGTGTTGTAAGGGGTTTTGAAGGCGCGGGAGAAACCTCCCGCGCCTTTTGCGTTTCAGGCGAGGTGCGCCACGACCTCGCGCCGGTGCGGCCGGTCGCGGTGCTCGACAAGATAGATCCCCTGCCAGGTGCCGAGCAGCTGGCGGCCACCGGCGACCGGGATCTGCAGCGATGTCGGCAAGAGGCTGGCGCGGATGTGCGCCGGCATGTCGTCCGGCCCCTCGTCCCGGTGGGTGATCCAGCGGCTGGCGGGATCGTCGGCCCGCGGTGCGATCCGTCCGAGAAAGGTCTGGAGGTCGGCGCGCACCGACGGGTCGGCATTCTCCTGGATCAGCAGCGAGCAGGACGTGTGCCGGACGAAGAGGGTGAGAAGTCCCTCGCCGGAGCCGGCCTCCGCGGCCGTCCACGCGGCCACCTCGCGGGTGAACTCGTGAAGGCCGGGGCCGGGCGGGCGGAGCGCGAGGATCGTCTGCGGCATGGCGGCAGCGTCGCCGAACTGGCGCCGGGTTCCAAGTCCCTGTTATGCTCGCCGCGACACCGGAGCGAACCGGGCAGGGAGGGATGGAAGGGATGCAGGCGCGGATCACCCGTTTCAAGATGCGGCCGGAGGCGACGGACGCCGCCGAGGGGCTGATGCAGGACATCAGGGGCGAGATCATGGCGCAGCCGGGCATGCGCCGCTGCATCATCGTCATGAACCCGGACGGGTCGGGCCACGTCATCGCGCTGATCGACGAGCAGGGCAGCTCGGCCGAGAGCGTCGACCGGGTGCGGATGCTCTGGCACAAGTTCCACGACCATCTGGAGCTGGTGCCGGAACCGGAGATCTTCGAGGTCATTGCCGACTGGAGCGTGTGATGTACCGTCTCCTCCTCATACTGCCGCTGGTCGCCGGCTGCGCCGCGGTGGCGCCCTCTGCCGACGTCTGCGCCCGCCCCGACGGCGCGCTCGACGACGCCGCCTTCGTGATCGCGACGGCGCCGGTCGCCGGCGACCGGGTCTCGTCCGGCTTCACCGTCGCCGGCTGCTCGCGGACCTTCGAGAGCAACGTGGTCTGGCGCCTGCTCGCCCGGAACGGCAGCGTCCTCGCCCAGGGCCACGCCACCGGCGGCGGCGTCGACGGTCCCGGCCCCTTCAGCTTCCCGGTGGCCTTCTCGGTCGCCGAGCGGCAGATCGGCACGCTGGAGGTGTTCGAGGAGGACGTCTCGGGCGGCGAGGGCTTCCCGCCGGGCCGCACGGTGCTGCCGCTGGTGCTGGAGCCCTGAGCGGGGTCACTGACTGGCCGCGCCAGGGCAGGCTGGGGCGGCAGCGGCGAGGCGCCGCCCCGCCTGCGGAACCTGATCCGATTCGCCGGGCGGCGTGCTAGACTTGGTGCGGTTTGTCGTGGCCCGGGAGGGGCAGATGGACGCCGACAGCTTCTACCATAAGGGCCAGCGCGCGCTTCAGGACGAGGCGGGAAGCCGGCCGCTGGCCGACCGCCTGACCCGGGTCACGCTGCGCGAGGCCTTCACCGACAGCGACCGCGCCTTCATCGAGGACGCGGGGTTCTTCTTCCTCGCGACGGCCGACGCCGAGGGGCACCCCGACTGTTCGTTCAAGGGTGGCCTGCCGGGGTTCGTGCGGGTGACCGGCCCGGCCGAGCT
>JBGALW010000137.1:0-10453 GCA_044223585.1 Amaricoccus sp. | reverse complement strand
GAGAGCGGCACGGCGCGGCTGGAGGAGGCCGATGCCGCCTACCGCGCCGCGCTTGAGGAGCGGACCCGCGACCGCGTGCCGCTCGACTGGGCAAACACGACCGGGAACCAGGGCGCGGCGCTCCTCGTGCTGGCCGAGCGCACGTCCGACCTCGCGACGGCGCGCACGGCCCTCGCGCACCTCGCGGAAGGCGAGGCGGTGCTTCGGGCCGGCGGTCACGCGCCTTTTGCCGACACGTTCGCCCGCCAGATCCCCGAGGCCGAAGCCCTCGTGGCGCGGCTTTCCGGCTCACCGGAGGCGCGTTAACGCCTCAATCCTGACTCTTTCAGGTGCAAGCCGGATTCCAGCCAGTTTCCAGCCGGATTCCGGCCTCAGCGACTCCCCGTAAACCTTTCAGCCGAAAGCCGGATCAGACGTCGAGCCCGTCCTCGTCCACGAACCGGGCATTTTCCTGGATGTACTGGAAGCGCAGCTCCGGTTTCTTGCCCATCAGCCGCTCGACGAGCTCGCCCGTCTCGCCCTCGTCCTCGGTGATCGTCACCTTGACGAGCGTGCGCGACCCCGGCGCCATCGTCGTCTCCTTGAGCTGTGCCGGCATCATCTCGCCGAGGCCCTTGAAGCGGCTGACCTCGATCTTCCCCCGCCCGCCCAGCCCCCTGGCCATCAGCGCCGCCTTGGCCGCGTCGTCGCGCACATAGACCGACTTCGCGCCCTGCGTCAGCCGGTAGAGCGGCGGCGCCGCAAGATAGAGGTGCCCGGCGTCGATCAGGGGCCGCATCTGGGTGAAGAAGAAGGTCATCAGCAGCGAGGCGATGTGCGCGCCGTCGACGTCGGCGTCGGTCATGATGATGATCTTCTCGTAGCGCAGGTCAGCAAGGCTGAAGCGCGAGCCCGACTGCACACCCATCGCGAGGCAGAGGTCGGACAGCTCCTGGTTCTGCATCATCTTCGCCGAGGCGGCGCCGAGCACGTTCAGGATCTTGCCACGGAGCGGCAGCACCGCCTGGAACTTCCGGTCGCGCGCCTGCTTGGCCGACCCGCCCGCGCTGTCGCCCTCGACGAGGAACAGCTCCGACCCGTCGGTCGCCGCGCCGGAACAGTCGGCCAGCTTGCCGGGCAGCCTCAGCTTCTTGACCGCCGTCTTCCGCTGCGTCTCCTTCTCCGCCCGCCGCCGCGCCCGCTCCTCGGCCTTCAGCACCAGATAGTCGAGGATCGCCCCGGAAGTCCTTGTATCCGCTGCCAGCCAATGGTCGAACCGGTCGCGCACCGCCGTCTCGACCAGCCGAGCCGCCTCCTGTGTCGCCAGCCGGTCCTTGGTCTGGCCGACGAATTCCGGCTCGCGGATGAAGACCGAGATCATCGCCGACCCGCCGGCCATCACGTCCTCGCGGGTGATCTGCGCCGCCTTGCGATTGGAGGCGAGCTCGCCATAGCCGCGGATGCCCTTCAGGATCGCCGCCCAGAAGCCCGCCTCGTGGGTACCGCCCTCCGGCGTCGGGATGGTGTTGCAGTAGGAGGAGACGAAGGCGTCGCGCTGCGGCGTCCAGTTCACCGCCCACTCGACCGAGCCGACAGTATCGGGGCCAAACCGCTCGGCGAAGTCGACCTTGCCGGCAAAGGCGCGGTCGGCGTAGCACTGCGCCCCCTCCAGCCGCTCGGCGAGGTAGTCGGCAAGTCCGCCCGGAAAGTGGAATGTCGCCGCCTCCGGCGTGTCGTCGCCCGCACCGATGCAGTCCGGCGCGGCCTTCCAGCGGATCTCGACGCCGGAGAAGAGATAGGCTTTGGACCGCACCATCTTCAGCAGGCGGGCCGGCTTGAAATGCGCCGCCGCGCCGAAGATCTCCGCGTCGGGGTGGAAGGTGACGGTGGTGCCGCGCCGGTTCGGCACCGCCCCGAGGCTTTCGAGCGGGCCCTGCGGATGGCCGCGGGAAAAGGTCTGGCGCCAGAGCTGGCGGTTGCGCGCGACCTCGACGACGAGGTGGTCGGAGAGCGCGTTCACCACCGAAACGCCGACGCCGTGCAGGCCGCCCGAGGTCTGGTAGGCCTTGCCGGAGAACTTGCCGCCGGCGTGCAGCGTGCAGAGGATCACTTCCAGCGCCGACTTGTCCGGAAACCGCGGGTGCGGATCGACCGGGATGCCGCGGCCGTTGTCGCGAACCGTGACCGAGAAGTCGGCGTTGAGCTCGACCTCGATGCGGTTGGCGTGGCCGGCGACCGCCTCGTCCATCGCGTTGTCGAGCACCTCGGCGACGAGGTGATGCAGCGCCCGCTCGTCGGTGCCGCCGATGTACATGCCCGGCCGCTTCCGGACCGGCTCCAGCCCCTCCAGCACCTCGATCGCGCTCGCGTCATAGGCGCGGGACGCGGGATCATCGCCAAAGAGATCGGGGGCATGGACCATGCGGGGCCTCGTTGTTGCGCGCCGCCTCTGGATTGCGGGGGCACTGCTCGCTTTCCTCTATATCTTGTTCCGTCCGGCGGGCAAAGCCCCAGACCGGCTTCCCTCCGCCGCGGTTGCGGTCTAGGCAGGGGAAACCGACGGGGGGACCCATGCCGCCGATCCTGCAGCGTTCGCTTCCGGTGGTGCCGTGGATGGCGGAGCACACCCTGCGCCTGCCAGGAACGGTGCCGATCGCCCCGGAGGACTGGCTCGTCCGGGACGACGCCTTTGCCGCGCAGATGGCCGCGCGCGACGCGCTCATCGCCGGGCAGCCCGAGGCGGTCCACGCGATGATGGACGAGAGCCGGCCGGCCGCGGACGAGCTGCTCGCGCGCGTCCTCGGCGCCATTGCCGCGGTGCCCGGCTACGCCGTGGGGGCGACGTCGGTGCGGCGGCCGGACGGCGTCGAGGTGCCGCTTGCCGGGCCGCCGCTCTGCGTGGCCGGACGGCTGGTGCAGGAGGACCTCTGCATCCTGCAGAAGCGCGCGGGCGAGGACGAGCACCGGCTGACCGCCGCGATCCTGTGCTTCCCGTCGAACTGGACGCTGGCGCAGAAGCTCGGCCACGGGCTTGCCCGCATCCATCTGCCGGTCGACCGCTACGACGACGGCGTGGCGCGCCGGGTCCAGCGGCTGTTCGACTCGATCCGGCCGGAAACGCCGCTGATGCGGGCGAACCTGCTCCCCTACAGCGACGGGGGCCTGCACAACCCGCGGACGGAGTTCGCGCGGCACACGCCGCCGCCGGGTGGCGCGCGCTTCGTCCGCGTCGAGCGCCAGGTGCTGCTGCGGCTGCCGGAGACGCGGGCAGTGGTGTTCTCGATCCACACCTACGTGGTTCGTCCGGCTGACCTGCCGCCCGACCAGCGCGCCCGCCTCGAGGAAGTGCGGCCCGGCGTCTTCACGAAGGGCTGCGATCCGGCCGGAGATGCGCTAGACTGACGGCATGGACAGCGCGACGCACGACGCCTGGACCGAGGGGCAGGCCTACGACGCCTACATGGGGCGCTGGAGCCGGCGGCTGGCGCAGGCGTTTCTCGCCTGGATCGAGCCGCCCGCGGAGGGCGACTGGATCGACGTCGGGTGCGGCACGGGGGCGCTGACCGCGGCGGCGGTGGCGGGGTGGCGGCCGCGGTCGGTGCTGTCGCTCGACCCGGCGGAGGGGTTCCTCGAGGTGGCGCGCGGCGCGGTGCCGGACCCGCGGGTGACGTTCGTCGCGGGCGACGCGCTGCAGCTGCCGACGGGTGACGCGAGCGTCGATGTCGCGGTCTCCGCGCTCGTCATCAACTTCGTCCCCGATCCCGCGGCGGCACTGGCGGAGATGCGGCGGGTGCTGCGCCCCGGCGGCCTGCTCGGCTTCTGCGTCTGGGACTATCCGGGTGGCGGGCTCGGCTTCGTCGACGCCTTCTGGAAGGAAGCGGCCGGCGTCGATCCGCGGGCGGCGGCGCTCGACGAGGCGACGCGGTTCGAGATCTGCAGCCCGGACGGCCTGCTGGCGCTCTGCGCGAAGGCCGGTCTGGCGCGGGCGGGGCTGGCGCCGCTGACGGTCGCCACCGACTTTGCCGACTTCGCGGACTACTGGCGCCCCTTCACCCTCGGCGCCGGTCCGGCCCCGGGCTTCTGCCGCACGCTGGCGCCCGAGGCGCGGGAGGCGCTGCGCGATCGCCTCGCCGCCCGCCTCGGGCCGGGGCCCATCCGGCTTCCGGCCCGCGCCTGGGCCGTCAGGGCCCGCGTTTGAGGGTCTTCGTGCTGACCGGCGCCGGCGTCTCGGCGGAGAGCGGGCTCGGCACGTTCCGCGATCCGGGTGGCATCTGGGCGCGGTTCGACCCGATGAAGCTCGCGACGCCGGAGGCGTTTGCCCGCGACACGGTGGCGGTGCACGAGTTCTACAACATGCGGCGGCGCAACCTGCTGGCCGCACGGCCGAACGCGGCGCACCGGGCGCTGGCGCGGCTGGCGGACGGCCTCGCGGCGGCGGGGGGCGGCCTCTTTCTCTGCACGCAGAACATCGACGACCTGCACGAGCAGGCGGGAAGCCCGCAGGTGCTGCACATGCATGGCGAACTCCTGAAGAGCCGCTGCCTGTCGTGCGGGGCGACGGCCGGCTGCCGGGACGACCTCTCTGTCGCGTCGCGCTGCGCCGCCTGCGGGACGGTCGGGGGCCTGCGGCCGGATGTGGTCTGGTTCGGCGAGATGCCCTATGGCCTCGACGCGATCGACGACGCGCTGGCCGAGGCCGACCGTTTCGTCGCGATCGGCACGTCCGGCGCGGTCTACCCGGCCGCGGGTTTCGTCGAGACGGCGCGTCGGATGGGCGTCGCGACGACGGAGATCAATCTCGAGCCCTCCGACAACGCGGATGTCTTTGCCGAGCGGATCTATGGCCCCGCAGGCGAGACGGTGCCCGCGTGGGTTGACCGGCTGCTCGGGCACAGCGCGGCGGTGTGATCCGCTGCGGTGCGGATATCCCCGCCGATGCGTCAGCATCCGCAGCGCCCGCCTGCCCCCGTGGCAGGCGCTTCGCGCCAGCCCAGGAAGGCGCTGCCGGTTGCCCTATCGAGTTGTCGTGGGAACCGTGTGCATCCGTCGGCGCGGGAGGGGGGGGCGTTGCCGGCAGGCAGAGTCCGAACAAGGTCAGCCGCGGAAGGCCACGGTTTCCGGTGGGGAAGGCACCGGGGAGGTCTGCGGCGGAAAGGCCGGGGCGCTGCGGTTTCGGGCGGGAACGCGCTCCAGTCGGACGCGGAGATCGTACCAGGCGGCCTGTCCGGTCACCGGGTCGGCGTTCGGCAGGCCGCCCGGCAGCGTTTCAGGGATCAGGTGGTTCAGGAGGAAGCCGCGGGTCGCCTCCGGCGCGTCCGGTGCCAGCGACCAGGCGCCGGGACGCTTGCCGTTGGCGTTCCATGTCCAGACCGTCGCCGGGTTGAGCGCGTCCATCCGGGCGACAGGCACCGTGATCCGGCCGTGCGGCGAGACGACGTCGGCCCAGTCGCCTTCGGCGAAGCCCATCGCCTCCCACAGCGCGCCGGGGATGTAGAGCGGGTTCTCGCCGTGGATCTGACGGAGCCAGGCATTCTGCGATCCCCAGGAGTGATAGGCGGCCGCCGGACGCTGGGTGATGGCATGCAGCGGATATTCGCCCGCATCGGGGTCCGAGAGCGGCGGATACCATACGGGGAGCGGCGCCATCGCCTCGGCCAGCCGGGCGCGCAGCGCCTCGGGCGGCTGCTCGGGGCCATGGCCGAGCGCCGCGGCCTGAAAGCGGGCCAGCGGCTCGGCGTAGAGCTGAAAGAGGTAGGGCGCCGGGGCGTCGTAGAAGCCGAGCCGGACCGCCCAGGTCTGGTAGGCGATGTTCCATGGCTTGAAGAACGCCGCCTCGGGCGGGACGTGCGCCGTCCAGAAGCTGCCGTTCGCGATGTAGCGGGCGATCTGCGACGGGTTCTCCGCGCCGCGCCCCTCGGCGGTGCCGCCGGCCCCGCGCCATCCGGCCAGCGGGCCGACGCCGGGACGGCGCTGGTGGCGGATGATGTAGTCGAGATAGTCCTCATAGGCCGGCGTGCCGTCCGGCTTCACCATGCCCGGCAGGCCGAGCCGGAAGCCGAGGTCGAGCAGGACGGACTGGAAGCCGCGCACGCCCTCGTGCCCCGGCCGCTCCGGCTCCACCACCGGCCAGCGGATCGCGTCGGTTGCGCCGTCGGGCTCCGAGATCGGCCGGTCGAGCAGCGAGATGCAGTCGTGCCGCTCAAGATAGTTGGTGTCGGGCAGCACGAGGTCGGCATAGGCGACGACCTCGGAGGAATAGCTGTCGGCAACGATGATCTTCGGGATCAGGTAGCCGCCGTCCGCGTCGGTGGCGGTCAGCATGTCGATGGTCCCGGCGGTGTTCATCGCCGAGTTCCACGCCATGTTGGCCATGTAGAGGAACAGGACCTCGATCGGGTAGGGATCGCCCTTCGCAGCGTTGGCGATCACCATGTGCATCATCCCATGGGCGGCGAGCGGCGCCTCCCAGGTGAAGGCCTTGTCGATGCGCTTTGCCCGGCCGTCCGCGTCGAGCGCCAGATCCTCCGGCCCGCGCGGAAAGCCGAGCGGCGGGCCGTCGAGCGGATAGCCCGGCGTCACCTTGTGGTGCGGCTTCGGATGCGCGGCGAGCGGGCGGGGGTAGGGCGGCTCGAACCGGAATCCGCCTGGCGTCTCCACCGAGCCGAGCAGAAGCTGCAGGAGGTGGATCGCCCGGCAGGTCTGGAAGCCGTTGGAATGGGCGGAGATGCCGCGCATCGCGTGCATCGCCACCGGCCGGCCGACCATCGTGGCGTGGCGCTCGCCGCGGAAGTCGGTCCACGGCTGGTCTAGCGTGATCGCCTGCGCGAACGCCGTCTCCGCCAGTTCCGCCGCCAGCCGGCGGATCGTCTGCGCGTCGACGCCGCAGGTGGCGGCGACCGTCTCCGGCGCATAGGCCGGGTCGAGATAGGCCTCGGCGATCAGCGCGAACACCGGGGCGGCTTCGGTCTCGCCGACGCGGTACCGCCCTTCGAGCGCCGGTCTGAGGCCGCGCGTCTCGGCCGGGACCGCCCGCCCCGCCGCGCGGTCCCAGGCGAGCTCCCGGCCGCGGGGATCGCGAAGGATCCGGCCCCAGGTCGGGGAGGCGGGATCGCGGTCGACGAGGTGCGCGGCGTTGGTCCAGCGCAGCAGATAGTCGAGGTCGATCCGGCCCGCGGCGAGAAGGACGTGGACGAGGCTGAGAACGAGGAGGCCGTCGGTGCCGGGGGTGATGCCGATCCACTGGTCGGCGACGGCACTGTAGCCCGTGCGCACCGGATTGATCGAGACGATGCGGGCGCCGCGTTCCTTCAGCCGCGAGAGGCCGAGTTTCAGCGGGTTGGAATCATGATCCTCGGCGACGCCGAACAGCAGGAACAGCTTCGTCCGTTCCCAGTCCGGCGCGCCGAATTCCCAGAAGGCGCCGCCCATCGTGTAGATGCCGGCGGCCGCCATGTTGACCGAGCAGAAGCCGCCATGCGCGGCGTAGTTCGGCGTGCCGAACTGCTGCGCCCACCAGCCGGTCAGCGCCTGGCTCTGGTCGCGGCCGGTGAAGAAGGCGAGCCGCTCGGGATGCTGGCGGCGCACCGGGGCGAGCCAGTCGGTCGCGGTCTCCAGCGCCTCGGCCCAGGAAATCTCCTCGAACTGCCCGGAACCGCGCGGCCCGGTGCGGCGGAGCGGCCCCTGCAGCCGCGCCGGCGACAGGTGCTGCATCACCCCGGCCGCGCCCTTGGCGCAGAGGACGCCGCGATTGACCGGGTGATCGCGGTTACCCTCGATGTGCCGGACGCGGTTCCCCTCGACATGCACGTCGATGCCGCAGCGGCAGGCGCACATGTAGCAGGTGGTCTTGCGGATCTCTCTGGTCATGGCGCCGCCTCGTCGCTCGCCTTCAGGCTCGCCCGTTCCAGGCGCGGGGGCAAGGCAGGAAGCTCGGGCTCACCAGCGAACATGACCCTTCCGCCGCGCCCCTTGCCGCGGGAAGCCGTTGCGATGGCTCCGGTCTTGGCGCCACCGGGTGGCGGTGGTAGGCGTGAGCGCAGTCATGGGAGGGTTATCTTGACGTCGAAGGAGGCGCTGGCCTGGCTGGAGGGCCGGCCGGAAATCACCAGCCTCAGGGCTGCGGTCTGCGACCTGAACGGAATCCTGCGCGGCAAGCGGGTGCCCGTGGCCCAGGCGGGCAAGGTGCTGGAGGGGGCGACGCGGATGCCCTATTCGATCGCCTGCCTCGACATCTGGGGCGAGGACGTGGCGGGCAATCCGCTCGTGTTCCAGCAGGGCGACGTCGACGGCCGGTGCGAGCCGACGGGACGCGGCTTCCTGCCGATGAGCTGGCTCGGCAGCCCGACGGCGCTGCTGCCGCTCTGGATGCTGACGGAGGACGGCGCGCCCTATCTCGGCGACCCCAGGCGGGCGCTCGCCGCGATCTGCGACCGGTTCGCGGCGCTGGGCCTGACGCCGGTGGTGGCGACCGAGCTCGAATTCTATCTCGTCGACACGTCCGGCGAGGTGCCGACGCCACCGAAGTCGCCGGTGACGCACAAGTTCCTCGATGGCGACGGCGCGCTCTCGATCGACGATCTCGATCATTTCGAGGCCTTCTTCACCGACGTCTATGCCGCCTGCGACGCGCACGGCGTGCCGGTCGACAGCGCGATCAGCGAGAATGGCGGCGGCCAGTTCGAGATCAACCTCCTGCACGTTCCCGACCCGCTCAAGGCCGCGGACGATGCGCTCTATTTCAAGCGGTTCGTGAAGGGGATTGCCCGCAAGTACGACCTCGCCGCGAGCTTCATGGCCAAGCCCTTCCTCGACCGGGCGGGAAACGGCTTCCACGTGCATTTCAGCCTGCTCGACCGCGAGGGCCGCAATGTCTTCGACAATGGCACGCCCGAGGGGTCGGCGGTCATGCGGCACGCCGTTGCGGGCGTGCTCGGGGCGATGCGGGACTCGAGCCTCGTCTTCGCGCCCCACCGCAACTCGTACCGCCGCCTGACGCCGAACGCGCACGTGGCGAGCGAGGTCGTCTGGGGCTACGAGACGCGGGCGGCGGCGGTGCGCATCCCCGGCGGCTCCAACGCCGCGCGGCGGATCGAGCACCGGGTCGCCGGGGCGGACGGCAACCCCTACCTCGTCCTCGCCGCGATCCTTGGCGCGGCGCTCGAAGGCATTGAGCGGGGTATCGAGCCGCCGGCGCCGATGGTGGCGGCGCCGGGCGGCCTGCCGATGGACTGGAAACAGGCGATCGACGCGTTCGAGGGCAGCGAGATGATCCCCCGCATCTTCGCCCCGATCCTGCGAGAGACCTTCGTCGGCATGAAGAAGCAGGAGCTTCAGGTCTTCTCGCGGCAGATCAGCCCGTTCGAGCACGAGACCTACCTGGAGACGGTGTGAGGCTCAGAGGACGAGGCTCTCCGGTCCCGTTACCTCCAGCGCCAGTGCCGCGTCCGGCGCCTCCAGCGTGCGGCTGAGCTTCGCCAGCGGATCGGCGTCGCGCAGCGGGCCGAAGTCGTAGCCCGTCACCGCCTCCAGGTCGGCAACGCGGACCTGGAAGGTGCGGTAGGCGCCGAACGCGAAGCCCTCCGCGGCCTCGGGGGCACGGCGCGCGGCGAGGTAGTCGGCGATGAAGGTGCCCTGCGACAGAACATAGGCCGTCGCGTGCAGCCGGAGTGCGCCGTCGTCGCCGGCGGCGCGCATCACCACCAGCTTCCAGAATTCCAGCGGCAGCTGTTGGTCGGAGCCTTCGTCGAGCGGCGGGTCGTCCGGCCGCAGGATCGGGCCGTTGAACACCGAGGCCCGGAAGCCGTGGGTGCGGGCGCTGCCGAGCACGTAGTTCTCCAGCCCCAGCCACTCGGTGTTGCTCTGGTTGAGTTTCGCGTGCTGGGCGGCGGCGTTGACATAGTGGAAGGTGTCGTCGTTCGCCTGTTTCGCCTCGCCCGCTTCTCCCCAGTTCGGATCCTCCCGCCGCACCATGTGGCCGCGGTCGAGGGCGCCGGGGAAGTCGCCGGAACCGAGCTGGACCTCGGGCGGGATGCGGCCGTCGGCGAACCACTGGTCGTCGCCGCGCTTGATCTGCACCGACCGCTCGCCGTCGATGTTGACCGCCGCCACCACGGGGGACCGCCGCTTCTGGTCGTAGACGACCGAGAAATGCGTGTAGCGCAGCTCGTGCTCGCGCCCCGCGACCGCGTCGCTCGGGGTGGCGAGGTCGAAGGCGCCCTCGGGCAGCACCGGGAGCGGCACGTCCTCTTCCAGAAAGTCCCGGCTGTAGCCTTCGCGGCCCTCGAAATGACTGGCCGGGTGGCTGCCGTCCGCCCGTTCGGCCGTCGCGACGGTGGCGACCACCACCTGCGTCGGCCGCTCGCCGCGCAGCAGCGCCCGGAGCGTGCTGGCCGGGACCGCCGCGTTCTCCACGCCGTAGACGCCGGAGAAGTGCAGCCCGACCACCATCCCGGAGGCGAGGCTCAGCACCGGCGAG
>JBGALW010000136.1:0-10529 GCA_044223585.1 Amaricoccus sp. | reverse complement strand
GCCCACTGCGACCAGCCGGATGTCTCCGTCCCAGACCCGCCGGAGCCGGCGCGCCGCCTGCCACGACCGCAGCCCGCTGCGGCAGACCAGCACCGCGCGCTGGCCGTACTGCGGGCGCGGGCCCTCCTCGCCGAAGTCCTCGACCCGCAGCCGCTGGCCGAGCGCGCGCGGCGCCTCCTCCGCCCCGCGCAGGTCGGCGACGAAGTCGGCGGGCGTGATCTCCTCCGGCGCGAGGAAGGCAAGCGGGTCCTCCGGCTCGGCGGCGCCGTCGAAGCGGAAGCCGCCGAAGCGCAGGCCCGCCTCGAGACTGACGAGCTGGCCGAGCGGCGACGGGTCGAGCCCGAGCAGCACCGCCAGCGCCATCTGAGCCTGCAAGGCGCCGAGGATGCCCACCACGGGCCCGAGGATCCCGGCGGTGGCGCAGGTCGCCGCGCGGTCCGGCAGTTCGGGAAACACCGCGCGGAGCGACGGCGCCCCGCCGCAGAATCCGCCCGCATAGCCGCCGAGCCCGAGCGCGGAGGCGGTGACGAAGGGCCGGCCCGCGGCGAGGCAGGCGTCCGAGAGGGTGTAGGCGACGGCGAAGCTGTCGGCGCAGTCGAGCACGAGATCCGCCGCGGCGACCAGCGACGGCGCATTGCCGGACTGGACGGCGGCGGCCAGCGGCTCGACCGTCACCTCGGGATTGAGGCGCGTGAGGGCGCGGGCGGCGGCGAGGGCCTTCGGCATGCCGACGGAGGGCTCGCCGAACAGCACCTGCCGGTGCAGGTTGCCCCGCTCCACCACGTCCGGGTCCGCGACCACGATCCGGCCCACCCCGGCACCCGCAAGATATTGCAGCACCGGCGCGCCGAGGCCGCCGGCGCCGACCACCAGCACCCGCGCGGCAGCCAGACGCGCCTGCCCGTCCGGCCCGACCTCGGGCAACGCGGTCTGGCGGTCGTAGCGGGTCATCGGGTCGCCTCCACCCAGGCCCGCACCCGCGCGTCCGGGTCCGGATCGAGCGTGATGTCGGTGACGACCGAGAGCACGTCCGCACCCGCGGCCAGCACGCCCGGCGCCCGCTCCACGGTCAGCCCGCCGATGGCGACGAGCGGCAGCGGGGCGACCCGCGCCTTCCAGTCGGCGACCCGGTCCAGTCCCTGCGGCGCCCATTTCATCTGCTTCAGGATCGTCGGATAGACCGGGCCGAGCGCCACATAGTCGGGCTCGACGCCGAGCGCCCGGTCGAGTTCCGCCGGATCGTGGGTGCTGACCCCCAGCCGGAGGCCGGCGGCGCGGATCGCCGGCAGGTCGGCGCCGTCGAGATCCTCCTGCCCGAGATGGACGAAGCTGCACCCCTCCTCGATCGCCAGCCGCCAATGGTCGTTGACGACGAGCGTCGCCCCCGCCGCGGCGCAGAGGTCGCGGGCGCGGACGATCTCCGCCCGCAGCCCGGCCTCCGGCCGGTCCTTCATCCGGAGCTGCACGAAGCGCACGCCGAGCGGCAGGGTCCGGGCGATCCATTCGGCGCTGTCGAAGATCGGGTAGAAGCGCGGGAGCGTCATGCGGGCACCGTCCCTCGCACGCGCGCCGCCGGTGCCGGGGCAGCGGCGGAAACATCCGAGCCGGAAACGCGTCGGCCGGAGCGGTCAGGCGGAAGCCGTGTCATTCCAGAAACGCCCGCCCGATCTCCGGCGTCGAGGCCGCCGCCATGTCGCGCGGCTCCATCGGATCGGCGCCCCGCGCCGCCGCCCCCGCCTCGATGGCGAGCCCGAAGGCCCGGGCCATCGCCACCGGGTCGCCCGCCTTCGCCACCGCCGTGTTGAGCAGCACCGCGTCGTACCCCATCTCCATCGCCGCCGCGGCCTGGCTCGGCAGGCCGAGCCCGGCGTCGATCACCAGCGGCACCTCCGGGAAGCGCTCGCGGAGCACCCGCAGGCCATAGGGGTTGACCAGCCCGAGGCCCGACCCGATCGGCGCGCCCCACGGCATCAGGACGCGGCACCCGGCCTCCAGCAAGCGGTCGGCAAGCACCAGATCCTCGGTCATGTAGGGAAAGACCTCGAACCCGTCGGCCGCCAGGATCCGCGCGGCCTCGACCAGCCCGAACGGGTCCGGCTGCAGCGTGTCGGTGTGCCCGATCACCTCCAGCTTGATCCAGGGCGTTCCGAAGATCTCGCGCGCCATCTCTGCGGTCGTCACCGCCTCCCGCACCGAATGGCAGCCGGCGGTGTTGGGCAGCACCCGCACGCCGAGCCCCTGAACGATGCCCCAGAAATCCGCTCCGGCGCGGCTGCCGCCCGCCTCGCGGCGCAGCGAAACCGTGGCGATCCCCGCGCCCGAGGCCCGGAAAGCCGCGGCCAGCACCGCCGGGGAGGGATATTGCGCGGTGCCGAGCATCAGCCGGGACGCGACCTCGACGCCATAGAAGACCGGCATCTTCAGCCCCCCTGCCGCGGCGCGAGCACCTCGACCCTGTCGCCCTCCACCACCCTGCGGGCGCGCCCGCCCGCCGGCACGAAGCCGCCATTGACCGCCGTCGCCACCGTGGCGCCGCCATAGCCGAGCTCGTCCAGCACCGCCGCCAGCGTGTCGCCCGCAACCTCGCGCGGCTCGCCGTTCAGGATGATCCTCACGCCATCACCTCATCCATCAGTTCCGGCATCGGGCCGCCCATCACCAGATCGGCCGCCATCCGCGCCATCGCCGGCGCCAGCAGGAAGCCATGGCGGTAGAGCCCGTTCACATGGATCACTTCGCCGCGCCGCCGGATTCGCGGCAGGTTGTCGGGGAAGGCCGGGCGGGCGTCGACGCCCACCTCCAGCACCTCCGCCTCGCCGAAGGCCGGATGCAGCGCATAGGCGGCCGTCAGCAGTTCCAGCAGCGAGCGGGCCGTCACCCGCCCCCGCTCGCCCGACTCGATCATCGTCGCGCCGAGCATGTAGACCCCGCCCCCGCGCGGCACGATGTAGAGCGGGATGCGCGGATGCAGCAGCCGCACCGGCCGGGTCAGCGTCACCTCCGGGCAGGACAGCACCAGCATCTCGCCCTTGACCCCGCGCAGGTCGTCCAGCACGTCGCGTGCGGCGAGCCCGCGGCAGTCGATCACCGGAGCCCTGGCCGCGTCCCCGCCTTGCCTCACCCCGACCCCGCCGGCGGCAAGCCGGTCGCGCAGGGCGCCGAGCGCCGCCCGCGGGTCGAGATGCGCCTCCTCCGGGAAATGCAGCGCCCGCGCGAACCGGCCGGCAAGATCGGGCTCCAGCGCCGCAACCGCCTCCGGACACAACGAGACATGGCCCGTCGTGCGCCGGGCGAAGCGGTCGAGTTCGCCCCGGTCGCGGCCGAGCGCCACGACCAGCGTGCCGCGACGCACCACGCCGGCGCCATGCCGCTCCCACCAGCCCGCCGCCTCCTGGCCGAGCCGCACCACCGGCTCCTCCGCCGTCTCGCCCTCGCAGAACGGGGCGAGCATGCCGCCCGCCCACCAGGAACAGGCCTGCGGCCCCGGCCCGCCGGCCCGGTCGACCAGCGCGACCGCCACCCCGCGCGCCGCCAGTTCGGACGCGACACAGAGGCCGGCAACCCCGGCACCGACGACGGTGACGTCAGCCATGCCACAACCCGTGGAAATGATGCACAGGCCCCCGCCCGCCGCCGACCCCCAGCGCCGGGGCCGCGCCGATCGCCGCCTGCAGCCAGCCGTGCGCGAGCCGCACCGCCGTCTCCAGGTCCGCGCCGCGGGCGAGATGCGCGGTGATCGCCGAGGAGAAGGAGCAGCCGGTGCCATGGGTGTGGGGCGTGTCGATCCGCGGCGCGGCGAGTTCCACGCTGCCCTCCCGCGTCACGAGAATGTCGGTGCAGACCGGCCCGCCGCCGTGACCGCCCTTCATCAGAACCGCGGCGGGACCGTGCTGCAGCAGCATCCACCCCTGCTCGGCCGCTCCCTCCACCGTCCGGGCCTCCGCGAGCCCGAGCAGGCGTGCCGCCTCGGGCAGGTTCGGCGTCAGCAGCGTCGCCCGCGGCAGGAGCGTTGCGACCAGCGCGTCCACCGCCTCGGGCCGCAGCAGCGCGTCGCCCGACTTCGCCACCATGACCGGGTCGAGCACCAGCGGCGCCATGCAGGTTCGCAGCCGGTCGGCGACGATGCGGATGATCTCGGGCGAGAACAGCATCCCCACCTTGACCGCGCCGAACGCGATGTCGGCGAGCACGGCGTCTATCTGCGCCGCCACCATGTCCGGCGACACTTCCTCGACGGCGAGCACGGCCTGCGTGTTCTGCGCGGTGATGGCCGTCACCACGCTGGCGCCATAGACGCCAAGCGCGGAAAAGGTCTTGAGGTCCGCCTGGATCCCCGCCCCGCCGCCGCTGTCCGAGCCGGCAATCGTCAGCGCCTGCGCCACCGCCATGCATCCTCCCCACGGACAGGAAGCGGACGGAGGGGTGCGCGACGCGATGACCCGTTCCCTACGCCGGCACTGCCCGGATCAGGTTCGATGGGTTGGCGCGAAGCCCCGCGCCTCTCAGCCCCCTCACGGGGCACCCCAACGGATTGGCGGAGAGGCTAGGCCGCGTCAGCGGGAAGTGCAAGGGGGGCGGCCCGCCCCCTTTGCTGCCTCCCGGCGGTATCAGTAGCGGGACGCTTCCTTGCAGGCCGGCAGCTGGGTGCCCACGGCCGCACCGGCGCCCGCGCCAACGCCGGTCGCGATCCGCTTGCCGGAGCCGCCGCCGACCTGGTTGCCGAGGATGCCGCCCACGGCGGCGCCGCCGAGGATGCCGCCGGCGCACTGAAGCTCGGCATTGGTCTGCGGGTTGGGGGTGCAGCCTGCGGTCAGCGCCGTCGCCGCGATGGCGGCCAGGATCAGGGACTTCTTCATCGCTCGATTTCTCTCCAGTTGCTCTTGCTGGTCACACAGAGACATCCGCTATAACCCGGCACGACCCTCACCCGCTACTCCCTTCCGATACTGCGTCCGTCAGCCGTCCAAACTCCGCTCAACGCCGGCCCGGACGGCCGGTTCCGCGGAGAGCCCTGGGCGCCCCACCTTTCCCGGAGTCTCGCCCGTGCCTGCGCACCACCTGATCCTCGGCGGCGCCCGTTCCGGCAAGAGCCGCCTCGCCCAGGCCGCCGCCGAGGCGATCGGCCCCCGCCGCCTCTATCTCGCCACGGCCGAGGCGCACGACGCCGAGATGGCCGACCGCATCGCGCGCCACCGCGCGGACCGCGGTCCGGGCTGGGAGACCGTGGAGGAAGCCCGCGCCATCGCTCCGGTCATCGCACAGGCCCGTGCCGACGTCGTGCTGGTCGACTGCCTGACGCTCTGGCTGTCGAACCTGATGCTGTCGGGCGACGACCCGGAGGCGGAGACCGACGCCCTCGTCGCCGCCCTCGCCGCGGCGCCCTGCCCGGTCGTCCTCGTCTCGAACGAGCTCGGCCTCGGCCTCGTGCCCGAGACTCCGCTCGGCCGCGCCTTCCGCGACGCGCAGGGCCGGCTCAACCAGCGGGTCGCCGCCGCCGTTCCGCGCGTCACCTTCGTCGCCGCCGGCCTGCCGCTCGTGCTGAAGCTGCCCTAGAAGCGGAAGAGCCCGCCATAGGCCACGTCCGCCTGCCACCCGTCCGGGTCGCCCGATAGCACCAGCGCGGCGCGGATCGGACCGGCGTGGGTGACCACCAGTGTTTCCTCCCGCACGGCCGCCATCGCCGCGCGTACCCGGTCGCGCAGCATCGCCACGCTCTCGCCGCCATGCGGCCGCGCGTCGACGAGGTTGCCGAGCCAGGCGTCGATCTCCGCGCGCGGCACCGCGTCCCAGGGCACGCCCTCCCAGCGGCCGAAGTCCATTTCGCGCCAGAGCGGATCGACCACCGGCGTCAGGCCCCACCGATCAGCCATCAGGCCCGCCAGCGTCCGGCAACGCGCGGCCGGGCTCGTCACCAGCCGCGCCGGCTGCGCGAGGCGGTCGATCACCGCTGCGGCCTCGGCCGGAAAGCTTGCGGCCAGGGGCACCTCGCTGATGCCGTAGCAGGTCCCCGAGGCCGCGGTCGCGGTATGCCGGACCAGCGTCAGAGCCAAGCCAGCACCGCGAGGTAGCACCCCGCCTCCGCCAGCTGCTGGCAGGCCCCGAGCGTGTCCCCGGTGTAGCCGCCGAGCCGGCGCTCGAACACCCGGCGCACCGTGTAGCCGCCCGCGGCGAGGCCGCCCGCCGCCGCCAGCGCCGCGCCGATCCCGGCGACGGCCGCGAAGCCCGCCAGCGCCAGTGACGCGGTCCCGGCGGCCACCGCCAGCGCGGGCCGTCCGATGCCGCGCGCGGTGAAGCCCGCGGTCCCGCCCGCCTCTCCCCCCGGCCGGGCATAGCCGGCGGTCGTGATCGAGGCGACGCAGGCCAGCCGGCTGCCGGCGTGGCCCGCCACCAGCGCCGCCACGGCCACCGCTTCGGGCAGCGCCGCGAGGCAGGCGACCTTGACCGCGACGGTAAGGCCGAGGCCGAGCAGCCCGAAGGTCCCGACCCGGCTGTCGCGCATGATCGCGAGCGCCCGTTCCGGGGTTGCGCCTCCGAGCCCGTCGCAGGCGTCGCCGAGCCCGTCCTCGTGCATCGCCCCGGTCACCGCCACCGTCGCCGCGGTCGCCAGCAGCGCGGCCACCACCGGACCGACCAGCGGCGCGGCGCCGAGCAGCACCAGCGCCCCCAGCCCGCCGACCACGAGGCCCACCGCCGGATACCAGCGCGGAGACGCCGCCAGCCGTGCCGCCGTGGCGGCCGGCCGTGGCGGCAGCGGCAGGCGGGTCAGGAACCGGAGGGCGGTAACGAAGAGCACCGCCTCCCGGCGGAGGCGCGGCGTCATGCCGGGCCGCTCACGCCCGCGCTCTCGAAGCTCGCCATCTCGTTCAGCATGGCGACCGAGGCCCGCACGAGGGGCCAGGCGAGGAGCGCGCCGGTCCCCTCGCCGAGCCGGAGCCCGAGCTCGAGCAGCGGGTCGGCGCCCAGCGCCGCAAGCACCGCCGCGTGGCCACGCTCGGCCGACCGGTGGGCGAAGACCAGTGCGCCCCGGACCTCCGGCTCCAGTGCCACCGCGGCAAGCGCCGCGGCGCCGGCGATGAAGCCGTCGACCAGCACCAGCCGCCGCGCCGCCGCCGCGCCGAGCATCGCCCCGGTCATCATCGCGATCTCGAAGCCGCCGACCTCCGCCAATGCCGCCATCGGCGCGAGGCGCGAGGGGGTCAGGTCGGCGACGCGGCCGAGAATGTCGCGCTTGCGCGCGAGCCCGGCGTCGTCAAGCCCGGTGCCGCGCCCGACCAGATCGTCGAGCGGCAGGCCGGTCAGCTTGTGCGCGACGAGCGCGGCGGAGGCGGTGTTGCCGATCCCCATCTCGCCGAACGCGACGGCGTCCCAGGCGCCGTCGGCGCCCAGCGCCCGCCCGGCCCCGACCGCCGCGGCGCAGACCGCGGCGCTCATGGCGGGGCCAGCCAGCGCGCTCGCCGTGCCCGGCCCCATCCGCCGGTCGACCAGGCCCGGCGCCGCCATCGGGGCGCCGGCGACACCCGCGTCCACCACGCGCAGCGATGCCCCGACGCTGCGGGCAAAGACGTTCGCCGCCGCGCCGTTGCCGAGGAAGTTCAGCACCATCTGCCGCGTCACCGCCTGGGGATAGGCCGACACGCCCTCGACCGCGAGCCCATGGTCGGCGGCAAAGATCGTCAGCTGGCAGGACGCCATCCGCGGCGTCAGCGTGCCCTGCAGCCGCGCCACCTGCGCCGCCAGCGTCTCGATCCGGCCGAGCGCGCCCAAGGGCTTGGTCTTGCCGTCGATCTTTGCGGCCAGCGCCGCCTCGAAATCCCGATCCGTCACGCGCCGTCCCCGCCGATGCCCCCGCGCCCGGCATCTAGACGGCGGCGCCAGGAGGTTCCAGCCCTATTCCCCGCCGGCCTTTCCAGCCGCGTCGCCATAGTCGACCGTCTGGAGCGACGCCGCCGGCTCCCCCGCGATGGTGCGGACGACGGCGTCGGCGAGCCCGCGTCCGGCCTTGCGGAAGTCCTCGTGCACGACCTCGATCTGCGGGCGGAACTTGCGCATGAAGTCGAACGACTCCTTCACCGCCACGTCGAAGTCGCGGCCGATGACGAGGCCGCACTCCTCCGCGCCCGCCACCGCAGCCACCGCCGCCGAGGCGCTGCCGCAGACGATGCCGTCCGGGCGGCGGCGGCTCCGCATCAGCCGCGAGATCTCCGCGACGATCTCACTGTGGCTGCTGTCGGTCGTGACCCCATGGACGGGCATCTCGACCGCGTCCTGCCGGTCCACCGCCCGCTGGAACCCCGCGACCATGTGGCCGCAATAGGTGAGCTGTGCCGGCGGCGGCAGCAGCGCCAACCGCCGCCGGCCGCGCGCCAGCAGCCGCTCCGCCGCCTGCTCGCCGAAACGGCCGTTGTCGAAGTCGAAGTAGGGATGCTCGATCCCCATCTCCGTCCGCCCGTGCGAGGCGAAGGGAAAGCCGCGGGCGTTGAGGTAGCGCACCCGCGCATCCTCGCGTTCGGTCCGCGAGAAGACGATGCCGTCGGCCGACGCGGTCTCGACGATGTAGCGCACCGGGTCGAGCGGATCCGACCCCGCGCGGTACGGCGTCACGATCAGATGGTAGGGCGTCGACGCAAGATATTCCGAGATGCCGTAGACCACGTGCGAGGTCAGCCCGAGGATCTCCGTCTCGACCGACATCACGAGGCTGATGACGTTGGTCTTGCCGGTGCGCAGGCGCACGCCCGCCCGGTTCGGCCGATAGCCGATCTGGCTCGCGACGAGCCGCACCCGCTCCTTCGTCGCCTGCCCGATGTCCGGCGCGTCGGCCAGAGCGCGCGAAACGGTCGTGACGCCGAGCCCGGTCATGTAGGCGATCGTCTTCAGCGTCGGCCGCCCGCTCCCCTCCGCCTTCGCCTCGGCGCCCCTCCCCGTCCGGCTGCGCGAATCCATCTCGGGCCATCCCCAGTCCATCCGAATCGAAGCTATAGACCTTCCGTCTGCCCATTCAAGCTGAAACGTTACAGTTGGACAACAGCACACGAGGCAACCGCAGCGCGTATGGCCCGCCCCAAAGCTGAGCCTCACCTTAATTGGCTGAACTTAATCATCTAAGCGATCCACTGCATTGCGGCACGACCGTCGCGAGCGCAGCAATCCGGGCCGTCGAAATCCGTCGTTGCCTAAATCGGCCGTCTCCCGTACAAGCTTACTGAAACGATGCAGAAACCTGGGGAGGTTTTGATGACTGCCAGATCGCTCGCCGCGCTCCTCGCGGCATCGGTCGCGCTGCCTGTAGGCGCGGCGCATGCCACGGACCTCGAGGTGACCCACTGGTGGACCTCCGGCGGCGAGGCGGCGGCGGTCGCCGAGTTCGCCAAGGCGTTCGACGCCACCGGCAATCACTGGGTGGACGGTGCCATCGCAGGCTCGGGCGACACCGCACGGCCCATCATGGTGAGCCGGATCACCGGCGGCAAGCCGATGGCCGCCACCCAGTTCAACCACGGCCGGCAGGCCGAGGAGCTGGTCGAGGCCGGGCTGATGCGCAACCTCGACGACGTTGCGACCGCCGAGCACTGGGCGGACGTCATCAACCCGCCCTCGCTGCTGGAGGGCTGCATGCTCGACGGCCACGTCTACTGCGTGCCGGTCAACATCCACGCCTGGCAGTGGCTCTGGCTGTCGAACAAGGCGTTCGAGACGGCCGGCGTGCCGGTGCCGACCAACTGGGACGAGTTCGTCGCCGCGGCGCCGGCGCTCGAGAAGGCCGGCATCCAGCCGCTCGCGGTCGGTCAGCAGGGCTGGCAGCAGTCCGGCCTGTTCAACAACCTGCTGCTCGCGATCGGCGGCAAGGACGTCTTCCTCAAGGTCTATGACGAGAAGGACGCCGACACCGCGGGGGGACCCGAGGTGGCGAAGGTCTTCGCGGCGGCCGCGGACGCCCGCGGCATGGCGAAGGGCTCGAACGTGCAGGACTGGAACCAGGCCACCAACATGGTGATCACCGGCAAGGCCGGCGGCCAGTCGATGGGCGACTGGGCGCAGGGCGAGTTCCAGGTCGCCGGGCTGGTCGCGGGGAAGGACTATACCTGCCTCGTCGATCTCGGTGCGGAAGACCCCTACATCTCGACCGGCGGCGACAGCTTCTACTTCCCCAAGCTCGACGACCCGGAGAAGTCGAAGGCGCAGGAAGTGCTCGCCTCGGTGATGCTCTCGCCCGAGACCCAGGTCGCCTTCAACCTCAAGAAGGGCTCGATGCCGGTCCGCGGCGACGTCGACCTCGCCGCCGCCAACGACTGCATGAAGAAGGGCCTCGACGTGCTCAAGTCGGGCAACGTCATCAAGAGCACCGACGAGATGATCACCCAGGACACCAACTCGCAGATCAATGACCTGATGACGCAGTTCTTCAGCTCCGACATGTCGGTAGAGGACGCGCAGAAGGCCTACGCGGGCATCATCGCCAACGCCGACTGACCGGCGCCGCGCCGCCGGTCCCACCCGGGGCCGGCGGGACTGTCAGAGACGTCCATCCG
>JBGALW010000135.1:0-10558 GCA_044223585.1 Amaricoccus sp. | reverse complement strand
GACCAGATTAAGCCCCCGTTAAGCGCCGCGCCGGACTCTCCCTATGGGAGAACCGAGGGGGAGCCGGCCATTGTCTGAAACCGAAACGCTCGCGTACGCGTCCGTCACCGAGGAAATGCTGCGCCAGCTCGTCCTCGACCTGCAACCGACCACCGACCTGCTGCGCTCGGTCGGTCTTTCGCTCGACCCGGCGGTCACGATACGCCGGGTCTACCTTTGGGACGGAGTCTACTTCCGCCACCCTGGCGAGGACAGCACCTGGCGGTTCGCGCTCGCCTTCCATGGCAGCGCCGGCGACGACGCAAGGACCGGAAGCAGCGGGAGCGACCTGCTGCTCGGGCGTGCGGGCAATGACACGCTCACGGGAAACACCGGGGACGACCTGTTGGTGGGCGGGTCGGGTGACGACAGGCTGGAGGGCTGGGACGGCAATGACACGTTGTCGGGCGGTTCTGGCAACGACTCGCTCTACGGCGGCCTGAGCGGAGCGAAGCTGCTCTTTGGCGGCTCAGGCGACGACTACCTGTCGAGTGGCCAGTTCTCCGTCTACCATTACGACCAGTCGCCTGATCCGGCGCCGGGAAGCACGCTCTACGGCAACACCGGGAATGACACGATCTACGGCGGACGGACCTCGGACCGGCTCTTCGGCGGGGACGGACACGACGAGATCTGGGGCGGTCTCGGCGACGACACGCTCGACGGCGGCACCGGCAACGACCGGTTGATCGGCAACGGCGGCGCCAACACCATCCGCGCCGGGCAGGGGTACGACACGATTACAGGCGGCCGGCTCGGCGACTGGATCGAGGGCGGCACCGGCGGCGACCGGATCGTCGCCAGCGACGGAAACGATACGGTGTTCGGCGGCGCCGACCGCGACGTGATCTATGGCGGCGAACAGAATGACCGGCTCCACGGCGAGGAAGGGAATGACTGGATCGATCCCGGCGCTCACGACGACTGGGTCGATGGCGGGGCGGGCGACGATTTCGTCGCTGCCGTCTCCGAATACGGACGCGGTGCGGACACGCTGCTCGGCGGCGACGGCAACGACACGCTGCACGGCGGCCGCCAGGACGACCGGCTGGACGGCGGGACCGGCGACGACCGGCTGAACGGCGGATCGGGGCAGGACACGCTCACCGGCGGGGCCGGAGCCGACGCGTTCGAGTTCCGCAGCTCGAGCGGTCGGGACGTGGTGACCGATTTCCGCCCGGACGACCGCATCCTCGTCACCCGCGCGATCAACGGGACGGAGGTCGCGACCGCGGAGGACGTCGCCGCCCGCCTCAGCCTCGTTGAGGCCGGCACCTTCCTCGATCTCGGCAAGGGCAACGGAGTGCTGCTGGCCGGACTCGGCGAGGACGGCTGGCAGTCCTTCGCCGGGCAGGTGGAGTTCCTCTAAAGGACTGCCAACTTCTTCACGCGTCCGAGGGCGGCGTGGTCTGCCGGGCGGAGCCCAGGCAGGGGGCGTTCAACCGGATGGCCTCCGCCGCCGTGCTGAGGACGATCGCATCGCGCCCCCCGAGGCGGGCCGCGGCCCCGAGCGCGCGGGCGGCCCGGTCGGGCGCTCGGCCCAGCGCGGCGCAGCGGGCGCGGGCGAGGGACAGGCGGCGGCGGGCCGAGGAGGAGAGCGCAGGATCCTCGATCCTTGCTCGCAATGCGACGATGGCGCGGGCGGCGAGAAGCAGCGCGAAGCCGCCCGACACGGCCTCGTCGGCCCGGGTGCCGGCGCGTTCGCTCCAGCGCACCAGCCGCAGCAGCTGATGGTGCATCCGTGCGCGCCAGACAGCCGCCCGCCGCGGGGAGTCGGGGTGGGCCGCCATCGCCTCCACCTCGCGTGTCATCGTGCGGAGCAGCGCGTCGCGGCGGCGCCCGGCGCTCGGCGGATGGATCAGGCGGAATGCGAGCAGCGCCACGAACGGTGCGCCGACCACCGCCACGCCGAGGACCAGCGAATGCCCGAAGCTGCCGGTCAGCGGCCAGACTGGCTGAAGCAGCAGCAGGAGCACCATGTTGTAGTCGAAGGACTGCACCTGCAGCCGCGGGTATCCGGTCAGGATCGCCCCGAGGAGGATGAAGGGGAACATCGCCAGCAGCAGCTCCGCCTCGCTGCCGAGATGGGGCCAGACCAGCCAGCGGCAGGCGATGGCCGCGGTCGCGCCCATCGCCTGCCCGAGCGCCACCTTGGGCAGGATGGCAAAGGGGTTGTCGAAGGTCGAGAAGACCGAGGTCATGATCGCGGCACCGAGCATCACCAGGGGCCCTCCGGCCCAGCCGGTCGCGATCCAGACGGCGCCGATCGCGAGAATCGTCACCGCCGAACGCACCCCAGCCTCGCGCGCGACGATCCAGTCCCTGTGCAGGACCAGCGGTTCCGGCGCGCGCTCGGGCAACGGCCCCTCGTCCCGCCTGGGGAGCGCGGCGCCGAGTTCGGCCAGCACCCGCCGGAGACCCGGTTCGCTCCGGCGCGCCGCCTGGGCGAGCGCGAGGCGGCGCTCCGGGGCGGGCACGTTGGCGTCATATGCCGCCGCGATCGCCTCGACGGCCGTGGCGGCGCCGGGGTCCGGCCCGGCGGTCGGCGCCCGCAGCCAGACCAGGGCCGCGACCTGGGCCATCAGCGTCTCCCGCCTGTTGCGACCCTCGCGCCGCCGCGCTGCCGATCCGGCGGCAGCGCCGTCGATCTCGTCGTCGATTGCCGCAAGCTCGGCGAGGCGGTTGACGAGATCGCGGGGTGCGGTCCCGCGGAGCGTCGCGGCGATCTCGCGCAGGATGCCCGCGCCGGCGAGCCGCAGGCGGCGCGGGACGTCCGCCTCCGCGGCCCGAGGGGTGAGGGTGAGGCCGATCACCAGCGCGACGGCAACGCCGATCAGGACCGTGGCCATGCGATCAAGGCCGAGGGCGACGACATCATCCGGATTGCCGCCGTCGAGCAGCGCGACCATCACCGCGGTGAAACCCGCGAGGAGCGCGCCGTAGCTCGCGAAGCTGCGCAGCAGGTTGCCGGCGGCGGCACAGAGCCCGACCCAGAGCGCGACGCCGATCACGAGGACGGGCGGGCCGCCGGTCCGCGCTGCAAGGCCCGCGAGCAGCGCCCCGAAGACGGCGCCCGCCACGGTGCCGATGGCCCGGAAGGCGCTCTTTTCGAGCAGGTGCTCCCGGACCGGCTGCGAGGCGGCCCAGACGGTCATGCCGGCCCACTGCGGATGCTCGAACCCGAGGGCCCAGGCGAGCCCGAGCGCCAGCATCGCACCGGCGCCGGTGCGCAGGCCGTAGGTCAACCGGCCGGGATCGGGTCGCCATGACATTCGGCCAGGTGTCTCCATCGCCGCCGATGGAAGTCCGGCCGCCCGCCCCGGCTCGACGTTCCGGAGCGGGATGTCAAGCCGGCGGGCGTTGCCGGAGCGGAGGAATCCCGGTCAGGAGCCAGCCGCGCCGGTCCCGCCGACGCGGACCGGCCGACCCCAAATCAGACCCGGCCGTGACAGTGCTTGTATTTCTTCCCCGACCCGCACGGGCAGGGATCGTTGCGGCCGCTGGCGCCCCACGTCGCCGGATCGGCCGGATCGACGCGCGGATTGCCGGCCGGGGCGGCGACGGCGGCCGCCTGCGCGGCGGCGCCGGCCATCTCCGGCACCCGCGCCGGCTCCGGCCGCGGGGCGGTCGCCGCCGCCTGCGCCTGGGCGCGGGCCTGCAGCTCGGCGATCATCGCCTGCTGCTCCTCCTGCGTCATGACCTGCACGTGGGCGAGCATCCGCGACACGTCGGTGCGCAGCTTGGTGAGCAGCCCCTCGAACAGCTGGAAGGCCTCGGTCTTGTACTCGTTCAGCGGGTCGCGCTGGGCATAGCCGCGGAAGCCGACGACGCTGCGCAGGTGGTCGAGCGTGACGAGATGCTCGCGCCAGTTCGTGTCGATCGTCTGGAGCAGCACCTGCTTCTCGATCGAGCGCATGGTGTCGGCGCCATAGCGTTCGGCCTTGGCATCCATCACCGCGTCGGCGGCGGCGGTCAGGCGCTCGCGGATGTCGGCATCATCGACGCCCTCCTCCGCCGCCCATTCGGCGATCGGCGGGGCGATGCCGAAGACGTTGCGCACCTCCGCCGACAGCGTCTCGATGTCCCACTGGTCGGCATAGGCCCGCGCCGGCACATGCTGCGCCACGAGGTCGTCGATCACCTCGTGCCGCAGGTCGGCGACGACCTCGGAGAGATCCTTCGCCTCCATGATCTCCCGGCGCTGGCTGAAGATCGCCTTGCGCTGGTCGTTCATCACGTCGTCGTACTTGAGGAGGTTCTTGCGGATGTCGAAGTTCCGCGCCTCGACCTTGCCCTGCGCCTTTTCCAGCGCCTTGTTGACCCAAGGATGGACGATCGCCTCGCCCTCCTTCATCCCGAGCTTGCCGAGCATCGAATCGAGCCGGTCGGACCCGAAGATCCGCATCAGATCGTCCTCGAGGCTGAGGTAGAAGTTGGTCCGCCCCGGATCGCCCTGCCGGCCCGACCGGCCGCGCAGCTGGTTGTCGATCCGCCGGCTCTCGTGCCGCTCGGTCGCGAGCACGTAGAGCCCGCCGGCGTCGAGCACCCGCGTCTTGGCCTCCGCCACCTCCGCCTCGATCCGGGCGCGCACCTCGGCGGGATCGAGCTGGCTGCCGTCCTTCTCGGCGGCCTCCAGTTCGGAGACGACCCGCATGTCGACGTTGCCGCCGAGCTGGATGTCGGTGCCGCGGCCGGCCATGTTGGTGGCGATGGTCACGGCGCCCGGCACCCCCGCCTCGGCGACGATCTGCGCCTCCTGCTCGTGGTAACGGGCGTTCAGCACGTTGTGCGGCACCTTCGCCGCCTTCAGCATCTCCGACAGCGCCTCGGACTTCTCGATCGAGGTGGTGCCGACGAGGATCGGCTGCCCGGCCTCGTGCGCGCGCTTGATCTCGGCGACGATCGCCTCGTACTTCTCGCGCGCCGAGCGGAAGACCTGGTCGTCATGGTCCTCGCGGATCACCGGCTTGTTGGTCGGCACCTCGACGACGCCCAGCCGGTAGATCTCGAAGAACTCGTCCGCCTCGGTGGCGGCGGTGCCGGTCATGCCGCCGAGCTTTTCGTAGAGGCGGAAATAGTTCTGGAAGGTGACGGAGGCGAGCGTCACGTTCTCGGGCCGGATCCCGACGCCTTCCTTCGCCTCGATCGCCTGATGCAGGCCCTCCGACAGCCGGCGGCCGGACATCATCCGGCCGGTGAACTCGTCGATCAGGATCACCTCGCCGTTGCGCACAATATAGTCCTTGTCGCGGTGGAACAGGACGTGCGCCCGAAGGGCCTGGTTGACGTGGTGGACGATGTTGGTGCTCTCGGGGTCGTAGAGCGTCGCGTCGTGCGGCAGCAGCTCCATCTCGCGTAGCCGCCGCTCGACGAACTCGTTGCCCTCCTCGGTCAGCGTCGTCTGCCGCTGCTTCTCGTCGAGCTCGTAATGCTCCTCGGTCAGCTTCGGGATCAGCCTGTCGATCTGGATGTAGAGCTCGCTCCGGTCCTGGCTCGGACCCGAGATGATGAGCGGGGTCCGCGCCTCGTCGATCAGGATCGAGTCGACTTCGTCGACGATCGCGAAGTAGTGATCGCGCTGCAGCACCTGGCTGAGGTCGGACTTCATGTTGTCGCGCAGATAGTCAAAGCCGAGCTCGTTGTTCGTCGCGTAGGTGACGTCGGCGTCGTAGGCGACCTTCTTTTCCGCCTCCTCCATGCCCGGGATCACCACCCCCACGCTGAGGCCGAGCGCGTGGTAGACGAGCCCCATCCACTCCGCGTCGCGGCGGGCGAGATAGTCGTTGACGGTGACGACGTGCACGCCCCGCCCGGACAGCGCGTTGAGGTAGACGGGCAGCGTCGCCATCAGCGTCTTGCCCTCACCGGTCTTCATCTCGGCGATGTTGCCCTGGTGCAGGAAGATGCCGCCGACGAGCTGCACGTCGAAGGGGCGCAGGCCGAGCGTGCGCCGCGCGGCTTCCCGCGCGTTGGCAAAGGCTTCCGGCAGCAGGTCGTCGAGGGTCTCGCCCTTGCCGAGACGGGCGCGGAACTCGTCGGTCTTGGCCTTCAGCGCCTCGTCGCTCAGCGCCTGGAACTCCGGCTCCAGCGCGTTGATCTTCTCGACCAGCGGCCGCGTGGCCTTGACCCTTCGGTCGTTCGGCGAGCCGAAGACCTTCTTCATGAGCGCGCCGAAACCCAGCATCCGCGACAATCCCCAGAATATCCCTGCGGGCCACCGGCGCGGCCCCGCCGGTCCATACGCCCCACCGATTTGTCATGTCGGGGGCGCTTGTTCACGTCCAGCGAACGGTCTAAGCATCCGCGTGGCGCGAGCAGCCCTCTGCGGCCGGCATGCGGATGTAAGCGGCTCGACCGCGCCTGTCAACGGCAGCCCCCGACCGGGCCGCCCCCGAGAAATTTCAAGACGCGCCCCAGGGGGGGCCGCGCGAACGGGAGATCAGCAAATGCGCAACGTCCTTGCGGCCGGCCTTGCGGCCAGCCTCGCCTTTGGCGCCGCCTGCCTGCCGGCCCTTGCCGAAGACGCCCCTGCGAAAGCCTACGACGCCGCGACGGTGGTCGCCACGGTCAATGGCAAGCAGATCACGCTCGGCCACGTCATCGCAATGCGCGGCCGGCTGCCGCAGCAGTACCAGAGCCTGCCCGACGACGTCCTGCTCTCCGGGCTGATCGACCAGATGATCGACCAGGAAGTGCTCGCCGAGGCCGAGGGCAAGGCCGACGGCGACGCCGACCCGCTGCAGGTGAAGCTCGCGCTGGAGAACGAGCGGCGCGGTCTGCTCGCCGGGCTCGCCGCCGACGCGGCGGTCGCCGACGCGGTCAGCGACGCGGCCGTTCAGGCCGCCTATGACAAGCAGGTCGCCGACTTCAAGCCGGTGCCGGAATACAATGCCTCGCACATCCTCGTCGACAGCGAGGACAAGGCGAAGGACCTGAAGGCGCAGATCGACGGCGGCGCCGACTTCGCCGAGCTCGCCAAGGCCAACTCGTCCGACGGATCGGCCGCGGGTGGCGGCGACCTCGGCTGGTTCTCCGCCGGGCAGATGGTGCCGGAGTTCCAGGCGGCGGTCGAGGCGCTCCAGGTCGGCGCGGTGTCCGACCCGGTCAAGACCCAGTTCGGCTGGCACCTCGTCAAGCTGAACGAGACGCGCGACAGCGCCGCCCCGACGCTGGACGAGGTGCGCCCGCAGATCGAGGACGGGCTGCGGCAGGCCGCGCTGCAGGCGAAGCTGACCGAGCTGCGCGGCGCCGCGACGATCGACAAGCCGGCGACCGAGATCCCGCCGGCGGCGATCCGCGAGACCGACCTCCTCAACTGAGGCGCGCGGCGATGGCGTTGCAGGTTTCCCCGCTGGCGCCCGCCGCCGGCTTTCCGAAGCTGCCGGCCATCGCCGGCGTCCGCTTCGCCGCCGCCGAGGCCGGCGTCCGCTACAAGGGCCGCCTCGACGTGATGCTGGCGGCAATCGACGCCGGCGCGTCGATCGCCGGCGTCTTCACTCGCTCCTCCACCCGCTCCGCCCCGGTGCGCTGGTGCGAGGAGAAGCTGGCGTCGCTGCGGGCAGCGGGGAACGGGGCTGGAAACGACGCAGCCGCGGGCGGCTTTGCCATTCTGGTCAACTCCGGCAACTCCAACGCCTTCACCGGCGGCGCGGGCGTCAGCGCCGTCAAGGCGACGGTCGGCGCTACCGCGGCGGCGCTGGCGATCCCCGAGGACCACGTCTTCGTCGCCTCCACCGGGGTCATCGGCGAGGCCCTGCCGGCCGAACGGATCGTCGCGGTGCTGGGTGGCCTCGCCGCCGACCTCGACGAAGCCGCGGGCGAGCGGGCGGCGCGGGCGATCATGACGACCGACACCTTCCCCAAGGGCGCGGTCGCCGAGGTCGTGCTCGACGGCGTGCCGGTGACGATCGCGGGCTTTGCCAAGGGATCGGGGATGATCGCGCCCGACATGGCGACGATGCTCGTCTACCTCTTCACCGACGCCGCAGTCGCGCCCGAAGCTCTGCAGGCGATGGTGAGCCGGGCGAGCGCCGCGACGTTCAACTGCATCACCGTCGACGGCGACACCTCCACCTCCGACACGCTGATGATGGCGGCGACCGGCAAGGCGCCGATGCCGCGGATCGAGACGACGGTCGACCCGCGCGGCGCAGCCTTCGAGGCGGCGCTGACCGGCGTGATGCTCGACCTCGCGCATCAGGTGGTGCGCGACGGCGAGGGCGCGACGAAGTTCGTCGAGGTTGCGGTGACCGGCGCCGCCAACGCCGCAGACGCGCGCAAGGTGGCGATGTCGATCGCCAACTCGCCGCTCGTCAAGACCGCGCTGGCCGGCGAGGATCCGAACTGGGGCCGCATCGTCATGGCGGTCGGCAAGTCGGGCGCCGCGGCGGAGCGCGACCAGCTGACGATCCGGCTCGGCGACATCCTCGTCGCCGAGAATGGCTGGGTGTCGCCAGGCTATGCCGAGGCGGACGGGGCGGCCTACATGAAGCGGCAGGAGCTCGTCATCGGCGTCGACCTCGGCATCGGCCGGGGCAAGGCGACCGTCTGGACCTGCGATCTCACACACCAGTACATCGCCATCAACGCGGACTACCGCAGTTGAGGCTCGTCCTCGTCGCGGCCGTCGCGCTGATCGATGCCGACGGCCGGGTGCTGATCGCCCAGCGGCCGGAGGGCAAGGCGATGGCCGGTCTCTGGGAGTTCCCCGGCGGCAAGGTCGAGCCGGGCGAGACGCCGGAGGCCGCCCTGATCCGCGAACTGGAGGAGGAACTCGGGATCGACACCTGGGCGAGCTGCCTCGCGCCGCTCAGCTTCGCGAGCCACACCTACGACGACTTCCATCTGTTGATGCCGCTCTATGCCTGCCGCCGCTGGCAGGGCGTGCCGCAGCCGCGCGAGCACACCGCACTGAAATGGGTCGCGGCGCGCGACCTTTCCCGCTACCCGATGCCGCCCGCCGACCTGCCGCTGCTGCCGGTGCTGCGCGACTGGCTCTGACCGCGCGCTTCCGTGCAGGTCCGTGGACGCGGGCAGGCCGGATGCTAGGTTCGGGGAATGCGTGGTGCCGACCTCCTCGTGCCCCGGCCGCAGGGCCTCTATTGCCCTCCGGGGGATTTCTTCATCGATCCGGTGCGCCCCGTGCCGCGGGCGCTGGTCACGCATGCCCATTCCGACCATGCGGTGGCCGGGCACGGCGCGGTGCTGGCGACGCGGCAGACGCTCGACATCATGGCGATCCGGCTCGGCGAGGACAATGCCGGGACGGTTCAGGCGGTGCGGTACGGCGATCGTCTTGAGCTCGGCGGGGCCGCGGTCACCTTCCATCCAGCGGGCCACGTGCTCGGGTCGGCGCAGATCGCGGTGGAGCGCGGCGGCTTCCGCATCGTTGCCGCCGGCGACTACAAGCGCGGGACGGATCCGACCTGCGCGCCCTTCGCGCCGGTGCCCTGCGACATCTTCATCACCGAGGCGACCTTCGGCCTGCCGGTGTTCCGCCATCCGCCGCCGCAGGACGAGATCGGGCGGCTGCTCGCCTCGCTGCGCAGCTTTCCCGACCGGACGCATCTCGTCGGGGTCTATGCGCTCGGCAAGGCGCAGCGGCTGATCCGCCTGCTGCGCGACGCCGGCTATGACGCGCCCGTGTTCCTGCACGGCGCGCTGGTCCGGCTCTGCGACTACTACCGCGCCGAGGGCATCGACCTCGGCCCGCTGGAGCGGGCGACGCTGGAGCCGCGGCGCGGGCGCGACTTTGCCGGCGCCGTGGTGCTCGGGCCGCCGTCGGCCTTCGCCGCCACCTGGGTACGGCGCTTCGCCGACCCGCTCGTCGCCTTCGCCTCCGGCTGGATGCAGGTCCGCTCGCGCGCCCGGCAGCGCGGGGTGGAGCTGCCGCTCGTCGTCTCCGACCACTGCGACTGGGCCGAGCTGACCGCGACGCTGACCGAGCTTTCGCCATCCGAAGTCTGGGTGACGCACGGCCGCGAGGAGGCGCTGGTGCGCTGGTGCGCCCTTGGCGGCCTGCCGGCGCGCCCGCTCAATCTCGTCGGCTACGAGGACGAGGCGGAGGACTGATGCGCGCCTTTGCCCGGCTCCTCGAACGGCTCGCCTTCACCCCGGCGCGGAACGCCCGGCTGCGGCTCCTCACCGAATATCTCGCCGCCGCGCCCGACCCGGACCGCGGCTGGGCGATCGCCGCGATCACCCGCGACCTCCGGCTCGACAGCGTGAAGCCGGCGAGCCTCCGGGCGCTGGTCGCCGAACGGGTGGACGCCGAGCTCTTCGCGCTCTCCTACGATTTCGTCGGCGACCTCGCCGAGACGATCGCGCTCATCTGGCCGGCCGCGGAGAGCGCCGCCGCCGACCCGCCGCTCCGCGAGGTGGTAGACGCGCTCCGCACCGCCTCGCGCCGCGAGGGGCCGCAGGTGGTCGCGCGCCTGCTCGACCGGCTCGACGCCTCCGGACGGCATGCCCTGCTGAAGCTCGTCACCGGCGGCCTCCGCGTCGGGGTCTCCGCCCGGCT
>JBGALW010000134.1:0-10566 GCA_044223585.1 Amaricoccus sp. | reverse complement strand
GCGACCTGCAAGGACCGCGAGATCATGCGGCACGATCCGCATACGCTGATCGAAGGCTGCCTTCTCGCCGGCTTCGCGATGGGGGCGCATACCGCCTGGATCTACATCCGCGGCGAGTTCATCCGCGAGCGCGAGTCGCTGCAGGCGGCGATCGACGAATGCTATGACGCCGGGCTCCTCGGGCCGAACGCCTGCGGGTCGGGCTGGGACATGGACGTCAAGCTGCACCACGGGGCCGGCGCCTATATCTGCGGCGAGGAAACCGCGCTGCTGGAGAGCCTTGAGGGGCGCAAGGGCATGCCGCGCCTCAAGCCGCCTTTCCCTGCGAATACGGGCCTTTACGGCTGTCCGACCACGGTCAACAACGTCGAGTCGATCGCCGTCGCGCCGACCATCCTGCGGCGGGGGCCGGGGTGGTTCGCGGGGTTCGGGCGGCCGAACAATGCGGGGACGAAGCTGTTCGGACTGACCGGGCATATCAACACGCCCTGCGTCGTCGAGGAGTCGATGTCGATCTCGATGAAGGAGCTCATCGAGAAGCATGGCGGCGGCGTGCGCGGCGGCTGGAAGAACCTGAAGGCGGTCATCCCTGGCGGCGCGTCCTGCCCGATCCTGCCGGCGGAGCTCTGCGAGACGGCGATCATGGACTATGACGGGATGCGCGAGCTCAAGAGCTCGTTCGGCACCGCCTGCATGATCGTGATGGACCAGTCGACCGACGTCATCAAGGCGATCTGGAGATTGTCCAAGTTTTTCAAGCACGAAAGCTGCGGCCAGTGCACGCCGTGCCGCGAGGGCACCGGGTGGATGATGCGGGTCATGGACCGGCTCGTCACCGGCGACGCCGAGCCGGAAGAGATCGACATGCTGCTCGACGTGACCAAGCAGGTCGAGGGGCACACGATCTGCGCGCTCGGCGACGCGGCGGCGTGGCCGATCCAGGGGCTGATCCGGCACTATCGGAACGAGATCGAGGACCGGATCAAGGCGAAGCGGACGGGGCGGGTCAGCGCCGTGGCGGCGGAGTGAGAAAAGTGCCGCGGAAACAAAGGTTAATCGGGAAAACTGCATGGTACAATGCATGCACAACGCATGCACAATCCATGCACCACCTCCGGCACCGGGGGCCGAAGGTTAACGCGGTTAACGGAGCGGCGGGATGACCGAGGGCGCCCGGCATCTTGCGCAGCTGAACGTCGGCCGTCTGGTCGCCGAGACCGATGACCCGCGGGTGGCGGAGTTCATGGCGGCGCTCGACCGGGTGAACGGCCTCGGCAAGCGCATGCCGGGCTTTGTCTGGATGATGGAGGGCTCCGGCGAGCCGGGGACGGGCAACACCGAGACCAGGATCGACGGCGACCCGCGGTCCGTCGCCAACCTGACGGTCTGGGAGGACGTGGCGAGCCTGGAGACCTTCGTCTGGAACACCGTGCACCGGCAGTTCTACGAGCGGCGGGCCGAGTGGTTCGAACTTCTGGGCGACCGGCATCTGGTGATGTGGTGGGTGCCCGCGGGCCATCGGCCGACGCTGGAGGAGGCGCTGGAGCGGCTGGCACACCTCCGGGCGCACGGCGACAGCGACCGGGCGTTCGGCTGGGCGTGGCTGGAGGAGGCACGGCTCTGGCGGGCGAAGGCCTGCGGCGCGGTGGCGGCGGAATGATGCAGGGGGAGGGGCGGATGGACGAGATCGTGACCGGCTGGAAGGCGTGCTCCGGCACCGCTGCCGATGCCGCAGCCGCCCGCCACTCCGATCCGGCCGTCGGCTCTCACGGAATGGCCGGCGCCCGGGCGGCGGTAACGACAGGTGCCGCACAGGCGGCGAGAGGATGACGATGGACCTGCGCAAGCTCATCATCGACGGTGTGGAGATCGAGGTCGATCCGCGGCTGACGCTGTTGCAGGCGTGCGAGCAGGCGGGCGTCGAGGTGCCGCGCTTCTGCTATCACGAGCGGCTCAGCATCGCCGGCAACTGCCGGATGTGCCTTGTCGAGGTCGTCGGCGGACCGCCGAAGCCGGCGGCGTCCTGCGCGATGCAGGTGAAGGATCTGCGCCCCGGCCCGGAAGGCCAGCCGCCGCAGGTCAAGACCAAGACGCCGATGGTGAAGAAGGCCCGCGAAGGGGTGATGGAGTTCCTGCTCATCAACCATCCGCTGGACTGCCCGATCTGCGATCAGGGCGGCGAGTGCGACCTGCAGGATCAGGCGATGGCCTATGGGGTCGACTTCAGCCGCTACCGCGAGCCGAAGCGCGCGGCGGTGGACATGGATCTCGGGCCGCTGGTCGCCACCTGCATGACCCGCTGCATCAGCTGCACCCGCTGCGTCCGCTTCATCACCGAGGTCGCGGGCGTGCCGGAGATGGGACAGACCGGCCGCGGCGAGGACAGCGAGATCACCTCGTATCTCGGTCGGATGCTGTCGAGCGAGCTGCAGGGCAACGTCATCGACCTCTGCCCGGTCGGGGCGCTGACCTCGAAGCCCTATGCCTTCACCGCCCGGCCGTGGGAGCTGACCAAGACCGAGTCGATCGACGTGATCGACGCGCTCGGCGCCAACATCCGCGTCGACGCCAAGGGGCGCGAGGTGATGCGGATCATGCCGCGCAACCATGACGGCGTGAACGAGGAATGGCTGGCTGATCGCTCGCGCTTCATCTGGGACGGCCTGCGCCGGCAGCGGCTCGACCAGCCCTATGTCCGGGTCGACGGCCGGCTGAAGCCGGCGAGCTGGGGCGAGGCGTTCGCCGCTGTGGCGGTCGCGGCGAAGGGCAAGAAGGTCGCGGGGCTGGTCGGGGATCTCGTCTCGACCGAGGCGGCCTTTGCACTGAAGACTCTGGTCGCCGGCCTCGGCGGGACGGTGGAATGCCGGACCGACGGCGCGGCGCTGCCGGCCGGGAACCGCTCGGCCTACGTCGGGACCGCGACGATCGCCGACATCGACACGGCGAAGAACATCTGCCTCATCGGCACCAATCCGCGGCTGGAGGCGCCGGTGCTGAACGCGCGGCTGCGCAAGGCGTGGCTGAACGGGGCGACGATCCGGGTGGTGGGCGAGGCCGCGGACCTCACCTATCCCTATACCCATCTCGGGACCGGGCGCGACACGCTGGCGAAGCTTGCGGACGGTCCGGTGGACGAGGCGGTGAAGGAGGCGGTGAGCCTCGTCATCGTCGGCCAGGGCGCGCTGACCGGCGACGACGGCGCCGCGGTTCTGGGTGCGGCAATGGCGGTGGCCGAGGCCTATGGCTCGAAGCTCCTCATCCTGCACACCGCGGCCTCCCGCGTCGGCGCGATGGACCTTGGCTGCGTCACCGAGGGCGGGATCGGGGCGGCGCTGTCGGCCGACGTGATCTTCAACCTCGGAGCGGACGAGATCGACGTGCCGGCGGGGCCGTTCGTCGTCTATCAGGGCAGCCACGGCGACCGTGGCGCGCACCGGGCGGACGTCATCCTGCCGGGGGCGGCCTGGGTCGAGGAGCCCGGGATCTTCGTGAATACCGAGGGACGGCCGCAGATGGCGAACCGCGCCGGCTTCCCGCCGGGCGACGCGCGCGAGAACTGGGCGATCCTCCGGGCGCTGTCGGCGAGCCTCGGCAAGCCGCTGCCGTTCGACACGCTCGCCGCGCTCCGGCGGGCGATGGTGGTGGCGGTGCCGCATCTCGGCGCGATCGACGCGGTGCCGGCGAACGACTGGGCGGCCGTGCCGCGGGGCGCGCTCGGCGGTGCCGGCTTCGCGTCGGCGGTGACGCAGCATTACCTCGGCAACCCGATCGCGCGGGCAAGCGCGCTGATGGCGGATCTGGCGCGGCTCGCCAGCGACCGCGTGCAGCCGATGGCAGCGGAGTAAGGCATGGGCGGGTTTTTCGAGAGCGGCTTCGGCATCTTCCTGATCGTGCTGCTGCAGTGCCTCGCGGTGACGCTGGTGGTGCTGATCAGCCTTGCCTTCCTCATGTACGCCGACCGGAAGATCTGGGCGGCGGTGCAGCTCCGCAAGGGGCCGAACGTCGTCGGGCCGTTCGGCCTGCTCCAGTCCTTCGCGGACTTCCTGAAGTACATCGTCAAGGAAATCGTCATCCCCTCGGGCGCCGACAAGACGGTGTTCCTGCTGGCGCCGATGGTATCCTTCGTGCTGCCGGCGATCGTCTGGGTGGTGATCCCCTGGGCGCCGGGCTGGGTGATCTCCGACATGAACGTCGGGATCCTGTTCATCTTCGCGATCTCGTCGCTGCACGTCTATGCGATCATCATGGGCGGCTGGGCGTCGAACTCGAAGTACCCGTTCCTGGGCGGGCTGCGGTCGGCGGCGCAGATGATTTCCTACGAGGTTTCGCTCGGGCTCATCATCGTCGGCGTGCTGGTCGGCGCCGGGTCGCTGAACCTCAGCCGGATCGTCGAGACGCAGGACGGCAGCTGGGGCCTGTTCAGCTGGTACTGGCTGCCGCATTTCCCGATGGTGATCCTGTTCTTCATCTCGTCGCTCGCCGAGACCAACCGGCCGCCGTTCGACCTGCCGGAAGCGGAGTCCGAGCTCGTCGCCGGGTACCAGGTCGAGTATTCCTCGACGCCGTTCCTGCTGTTCATGATCGGCGAGCTGATGAGCGTGTTCTTCATGTGCGCGCTGATCTCGATCCTGTTCTTCGGCGGGTGGCTGTCGCCGATCCCCGGCATCCCGGACGGCGCGCTGTGGCTGTTCGGCAAGATGCTGTTCTGGTTCTTCATGTTCGCGATGGTGAAGGCGATCGTGCCGCGCTATCGCTATGACCAGCTGATGCGGATCGGCTGGAAGGTCTTCCTGCCGCTGTCGCTCGGGTGGGTGGTTTTCGTCGGACTGGCCGCGCAGTACGGCTGGTTCTGGGGCGCCTACGCGCGCTGGACTGTGGGGGGCTGAGGATGGGAATCCCGTTCGACCGGGCCGCAAGGTACTTCCTGCTCTCGGACTTCATCGCCGGGTTCAAGGTCGGCCTGAAGTACTTCGTCAAGCCGAAGGCGACGCTGAACTATCCGCACGAAAAGGGGCCGCTCTCGCCCCGGTTCCGCGGCGAGCACGCGCTGCGCCGCTATCCGAACGGCGAGGAGCGGTGCATCGCCTGCAAGCTCTGCGAGGCGATCTGCCCGGCACAGGCGATCACCATCGACGCCGAGCCGCGCGAGGACGGCAGCCGCCGCACCACGCGCTACGACATCGACATGACGAAGTGCATCTACTGCGGCTTCTGCCAGGAGGCCTGCCCGGTCGACGCGATCGTCGAGGGGCCGAACTTCGAGTTCGCGACCGAGACGCGCGAGGAGCTTTTCTACGACAAGGCGAAGCTGCTCGCGAACGGCGACCGCTGGGAGCCGGAGATCGCGCGCAACCTCGAGCTTGACGCTCCGTATCGCTGAGGAGGTGGGGATGGCGGTCTTTTCCTTCTACTTCTTCGCGCTGGTGGCGGTGGTGTCCGGCGTCGCGGTGATCTTTGCCCGCAACCCGGTGCATTCGGTGCTGTGGCTGATCCTCGCCTTCTTCGCCGCGTCGGGGCTCTTCGTGCTGCTGGGCGCGGAGTTCGTCGCGATGCTGATGCTGATCGTCTACGTCGGCGCGGTGGCGGTGCTGTTCCTCTTCGTCGTCATGATGCTGGACGTCGACTTTGCCGAGCTCCGGGCCGGGATGGCGAAGCTGCTGCCGGTCGGGCTCCTGATCGCCGTCGTGCTGCTGGTGCAGCTCGGCTTCGTGTTCGGGGCCTGGGAGGTTTCGGACGTGGCGCTGGCGCAGCGGGCGGCGGTGGCGCCGGCGCCGGAGGCGGTGGAGAACACCGCGGCGCTCGGGATGCTGATCTACACCAGGTACGTCTTCCTGTTCCAGGCGGCGGGGCTCGTGCTGCTCGTCGCGATGATCGGGGCGATCGTGCTGACGCTGCGCAAGCGCGCCTACGTCAAGCGGCAGGACGTGCTGGTGCAGATGTACCGCGATCCGAAGGCGGCGGTGCATCTCGTCGACATCAAGCCGGGGCAGGGGGCGTGAGCGGCCAATGATCGGACTCGGGCATTATCTGACGGTGGCGGCGATCCTGTTCGTCACCGGGATCTTCGGGATCTTCGTCAACCGCAAGAACGTCATCATCATCCTGATGTCGATCGAGCTGATGCTGCTCGCGGTCAACATCAATCTCGTTGCCTTCTCGGCGCATCTCGGCGACCTCGTCGGGCAGGTGTTCACGCTGTTCGTGCTGACGGTGGCGGCCGCCGAGGCGGCCATCGGGCTCGCCATCCTCGTCTGCTTCTTCCGGAACACCGGGACGATCGCGGTCGAGGACATCAACGTCATGAAGGGCTGAGCCGATGGTCACGATCATCCTGCTGGCGCCGCTGTTCGGCGCGATCATCTGCGGCTTCGGCTGGAAATGGCTCGGCGAGACGCCCGCGACCTGGGTCGCGACCGGCATCCTGTTCTTCGTCTGCCTGCTGTCGTGGATCGTGTTCCTGACCTTCGACGGCAACGCGGTCAGCCACCCGCTGTTCCGCTGGATCGTCTCGGGGACGCTGGCCGCCGACTGGGGCGTGCGGGTCGACCGGATGACGGCGATCATGCTGATCGTCGTGACCACCGTCTCGGCGCTCGTGCACATGTATTCGCTGGGCTACATGGCCCATGACGACAACTGGAAGCACGGCGAGAGCTATCGGCCGCGGTTCTTTGCCTTCCTGTCGTTCTTCACCTTCGCGATGCTGGCGCTGGTGACGGCGGACAACCTCCTGCAGCTGTTCTTCGGCTGGGAGGGGGTGGGCGTCGCCTCGTACCTGCTGATCGGCTTCTACTATCGCAAGGCCAGCGCCAACAACGCGGCGATGAAGGCCTTCATCGTCAACCGGGTCGGCGACTTCGGCTTCCTGCTCGGGATTTTCACGATCTACGTGCTGGTCGACTCGATCCAGTTCGACGACATCTTCCTGAAGGCGTCCGACATCGCGCAGATGCGCATCACCTTCCTCTGGGGGGAATGGAACGCCGCGGAGCTTGCTTCGGTGCTGCTGTTCATCGGCGCGATGGGCAAGTCGGCACAGCTGTTCCTGCACACCTGGCTGCCGGACGCGATGGAAGGCCCGACGCCGGTCTCCGCGCTCATCCACGCCGCGACGATGGTGACGGCGGGCGTGTTCCTCGTCTGCCGGATGTCGCCGCTGATCGAGTTCGCGCCGCACGCCAAGACCTTCATCGTGCTGGTCGGCGCCACCACGGCGTTCTTCGCGGCCACGGTCGGCCTCGTGCAGAACGACATCAAGCGGGTGATCGCCTATTCCACCTGCTCGCAGCTCGGCTACATGTTCGTGGCGGCCGGGGTCGGCGTCTATTCGGCGGCGATGTTCCACCTGCTCACGCACGCCTTCTTCAAGGCGCTGCTGTTCCTCTGCGCCGGCTCGGTCATCCATGCGATGCATCACGAGCAGGACATGCGGAACTATGGCGGGCTCCGCACCAAGATCCCGTTCACCTTCTGGACGATGATGATCGGCACCCTCGCCATCACCGGCGTCGGCATCCCGCTGACCGCGATCGGCTTCGCCGGCTTCCTGTCGAAGGACGCGATCATCGAGAGCGCGCATGCCGGCGGCACGGGGGCGGCGACCTATGCCTTCTGGATGCTGGTGATCTCGGCGCTGTTCACCTCGTTCTATTCCTGGCGGCTGATCTTCATGACCTTCTACGGGGCGCCGCGGGGCGACCATCATGCGCATGACCACGCGCACGAGAGCCCGCGGGTGATGCTGATCCCGCTCGGCACGCTGGCGGTCGGTGCGGTTCTGGCCGGCATGATCTGGTACGGGCCGTTCTTCGGCAATCACGACCGGGTGGTGAGTTTCTTCGGCCTGCCGCACCATGCCGCGGCGGCGGAGGCCGGCGAGGCCGGACATGGCGCCCCGGAAGGCGCGATGATGGCGGCGGACGAGCATGCGGCGCCGGCGGCCGAGGGCCACGAGGCCGCGCCCGAAGGCGCGATGATGCAGGCGGCCGACGGGCACGCGGCGCCGTCGGCAGAGCACGCGGAGGCGGCACCCGCGGAAGCGGTGGCCGGCGAGCATGGCGCGGCCGCGGAGCACGCGGTGGCCGGCTGGGAGAAGGGCGCGATCTTCATGGGCGCGGACAACCACGTCATGGAGGAGGCGCACCATTCGCCGGCCTGGGTGAAGGTGTCGCCGTTCTTCGCGATGCTGATCGGCTTTGCGACCGCCTACTGGTTCTACATCGTCGATCCGTCGCGGCCGAAGGCGCTGGCCGCCAGCCAGCCGGTGCTCTACCGCTTCCTGCTCAACAAGTGGTACTTCGACGAGGTCTACGACTTCATCTTTGTCCAGCCGGCGAAGCGCATCGGCACCTTCCTGTGGAAGAAGGGTGACGGCGGCACGATCGACGGCTTCCTGAACGGGGTGGCGATGGGCTTCGTGCCCTGGGTCACGCGGCTCGCCGGGCGGGCGCAGTCGGGGTATCTGTTCCACTACGCCTTCGCCATGGTGCTCGGGATCCTGGTCCTGACCCTCTGGCTCGGCACGGGCGCGGGGCACTGAGATGAACAGCCTTCTGTCGCTCATCACCTTCCTGCCGCTGATCGGCGCCGTCGTCCTCCTGGTGTTCCTCCGGGGCGAGGACGAGCTCGCGAAGCGCAACGCCAAGCTGCTGGCGCTGTTCACCACCACCGCGACCGTCGAGGAAAGCGCCTGGCTGGGCGGGCTGACCTACAAGATGGGCGTGGACGGCATCTCGGTGCTGTTCGTGCTGCTCATCACCTTCATCATGCCGCTGACCATCGCCTCGAGCTGGGCGGTGGAGACGCGGGTGAAGGAATACATGGTCGCGTTCCTGATCCTCGAGACCTTCATGCTCGGGGTGTTCACCGCGCTCGACCTCGTGCTGTTCTACGTGTTCTTCGAGGGCAGCCTGATCCCGATGTTCCTCATCATCGGCATCTGGGGCGGCAAGGACCGGATCTACGCCAGCTTCAAGTTCTTCCTCTACACCTTCTTCGGCTCGGTGCTGATGCTCGTCGCGATGATCGCGATGTACTATCAGGCCGGGACCACGGACATCCCGACATTGCTCACCCATCCGTTCAGCTCCGAGCCGATGCGGGTCCTCGGCTTCACCGTCGTCGGCGGGGCGCAGACGCTGATGTTCCTCGCCTTCTTCGCCTCGTTCGCGGTGAAGATGCCGATGTGGCCGGTGCATACCTGGCTGCCGGACGCGCACGTGCAGGCGCCGACCGCGGGGTCGGTGATCCTGGCGGCGATCCTGCTGAAGATGGGCGGCTACGGCTTCCTGCGCTTCAGCCTGCCGATGTTCCCGGTGGCCTCGGCCAACCTCGCGGACTTCGTCTTCACGCTCTCGGTCATCGCCATCGTCTACACGAGCCTCGTCGCGATGATGCAGGAGGACATGAAGAAGCTGATCGCCTATTCGTCGGTCGCCCACATGGGCTTCGTCACCATGGGGATCTTCGCGATCAACCGGCAGGGGGTCGACGGCGCGGTCTTCCAGATGATCAGCCACGGCTTCGTCTCCGGCGCGCTCTTCCTCATCGTTGGCGTGGTCTATGACCGGATGCACACCCGCGAGATCGCGGCCTATGGCGGGCTGGTGATCCGGATGCCGGTCTATGCGCTGGTGTTCATGCTGTTCACCATGGGCAATGTCGGGCTGCCGGGGACGAGCGGGTTCGTCGGCGAGTTCCTGACGCTGTCCGGCGTCTATCAGGTCTCGACCTGGGTGGCGTTCTTTGCCGCGACCGGCGTCATCTTCTCCGCCTGCTATGCGCTGTGGCTCTACCGCAAGATCGTGTTCGGCGACCTCATCAAGGAGAGCCTCAAGACGATCCAGGACATGGACCGCCGCGAGAAGCTGATCTTTGCGCCGCTCGTCGCCGCCACGATCCTGCTCGGCGTCTATCCGGCGCTGGTGCTCGACGTGATCGGGCCGTCGGTGCAGGCGCTTGTCGATCATACCCAGACGGCAGCGGTGGCGGCGTCCACCATGCTCGCCGCGAACTGAGGGGACCGCGATGTTTTCCGAGAACCTCAACGTCGTCGCGCCGGAGCTGCTGCTGGCGGTCGTGTCGATGGTGTTCCTGATGTGGGGCGCCTATGCCGGCCGCGAGGTGGGCAAGGCGGTGCTGTGGGCGTCGACCGCGCTCCTCGTGCTGGTCGGGCTCTGGGTCGGGTTCCAGCCGGAGGGGGCGCGGACCGCCTTCGACGGCTCGTTCGTCTCCGACGGCTTCGCGCGCTTCGCCAAGGTGCTGATCCTGTTCGGCGCCGCGGCGGCGCTGGCGCTCAGCAGCGAGTATCTGGAGAAGGCCGGGCTGCTCAAGTTCGAGTATCCGGTGCTGATCCTGCTGTCGGTCGTCGGCATGATGACGATGGTGTCGGCGCGCGACCTGATCGTGCTCTACATGGGACTGGAGCTGCAGAGCCTCGCGCTCTATGTCGTTGCCGCGTTCCGGCGGGACAGCCTGAAGTCGACCGAGGCCGGCCTCAAGTATTTCGTGCTCGGCGCGCTGTCGTCCGGCCTGCTGCTCTATGGCGCGAGCCTTACCTACGGCTAT
>JBGALW010000133.1:0-10855 GCA_044223585.1 Amaricoccus sp. | reverse complement strand
ATCGGGCGCATCAGCGGCGCGGCGAACCCGAACCCGACGATGACGAGGTCGCGGCAGTCGGGCCAGAGGGCGGCGAGCGCCTCCTGCAACGCGCGCTGCGCCGTCCGGCCGAGCGGCGTCCGGTAGTAGAAGCTGCGGAGGTCTGCGACGTCCAGGTGCATTGCACGATCCTAGGCGATCGGAGAGAGTGCCGCCAAGCCATCACCGGGAGGAAGCCATGCCGCTCGAGATCGTCACCGTCCCCTGCCTGAGCGACAACTATGCGTACCTGCTGCGGGACGGAAGCGGAACAGTCGGGCTGATCGACGCGCCCGAGACGGGTCCGATCGAGGCGGCGCTCGCGGAGCGCGGCTGGACCCTCGACATCATCCTGATCACGCACCATCACCCCGACCATATCGACGGGGTCGACGCGCTTCGCAGCCGCTTCGGCGCCACGGTCGTCGGGGCGGCGGCCGACTCGCACCGGCTGCCGAAGCTCGACCAGGCCGTGGCGCCCGGTGACGAAGTGGCGGTCGGCGACAGCGTTGCGACGGTCCTGGACGTGCCGGGACATACCGTCGGGCACATCGCCTACTATTTCGCCGACGCCGGGGCGCTGTTCAGCGCCGACAGCCTGATGGTGATGGGATGCGGCCGGCTGTTCGAGGGCACGGCGGAACAGATGTGGGCGTCCCTGTCGACAATGGCGGCCCTGCCCGATGCGACCATGATCTACTCCGGCCACGAATATGCGACGGGAAACGTCAAGTTCGCGCTGTCGGTCGACGGCGACAACCCGGCGCTCGTTGCACGGGCTGCGGAGATCGAGGCGATGCGGCGGGACGGCGTTCCCACCGTGCCCGCGCGGCTCGACCTGGAGCGGGCGACGAACCCGTTCCTGCGGGCGGCCGATCCGGCGTTCAAGGCGCGGCATGGGCTCGAAAAATTGCCGGATGCCCAAGTTTTCGCCGAGATGCGGCGACGCAAGGATGCTTTCTGAGCAAGCGCAAAAACCCGCCTGTAGCATCCCTGCAAGGGGATGCATTTTTTTTGCGCTTTCGCGTGAGCGGGCGCATAATCGACCTTGAAGCGCGATCGATAAAACCGAAGTTTAACAGGTACGGGTAAGACTGAAGGCCCTTGCCCACCCCGGCAAACGCCGGCGGGTTCAGACGGAAGGACGCGGACGAATGCCCTCTTTTTCGAGTACACTGGAAGCCGCAATCCACAACGCTCTCGGGCAAGCCAACCAGCGCAAACATGAGCTTGCGACACTGGAACACCTGCTTCTCGCCCTTGTCGACGAGCCTGACGCGGCACGCGTAATGAAGGCCTGCGGGGTCGATCTCGACAAGCTGCGCAAGACGATCGTTGCCTTCCTCGACGAGGAGCTCGACGCGCTCATCTCGGACATCGAAGGGTCCGAGGCGGCGCCGACCACCGGATTCCAGCGCGTCATACAGCGGGCTGCCATCCACGTCCAGAGTTCCGGCCGCTCCGAAGTGACTGGCGCGAACGTCCTCGTGGCGATCTTCGCGGAACGCGAGAGCCACGCCGCCTATTTCCTGCAGGAGCAGGACATGACGCGTTACGACGCGGTCAACTACATCAGTCACGGCGTCGCCAAGGATCCGTCCTATGGCGAGGCCCGGCCGGTCAAGGGTGCCGAGGCAGCGCCCGAGACCAAGGCGCAGTCGCAAGGGGCAAAGGAAACCGAGGAGACCGCATTGCAGAAATACTGTGTCGACCTGAATGACAAGGCACGCCGGGGGGACGTGGATCCACTTATCGGTCGTGACCTGGAGGTCGAACGCTGCATCCAGGTCCTCTGCCGGCGCCGCAAGAACAATCCGCTGCTCGTTGGCGATCCCGGGGTGGGAAAGACCGCGATCGCGGAGGGGTTGGCACGCAAGATCGTCGATGGCGAGACGCCGGCCGTGCTGGCCGAGACGACGATCTTCTCGCTGGACATGGGGGCGCTGCTGGCCGGCACCCGGTACCGGGGCGACTTCGAGGAGCGCCTGAAGGCCGTGATGAAGGAGCTGGAGCAGCATCCGAACGCGATCCTCTTCATCGACGAGATCCACACGGTGATCGGCGCCGGGGCGACGAGCGGCGGGGCGATGGACGCTTCGAACCTGCTGAAGCCGGCGCTGCAGTCGGGCAGCCTGCGGTGCATGGGCTCGACGACGTACAAGGAGTATCGCCAGCATTTCGAGAAGGACCGCGCGCTGGCGCGGCGGTTCCAGAAGATCGACGTCAACGAGCCGAGCGTCGAGGACGCGTTCAAGATCCTGAAGGGGCTGAAGCCCTACTTCGAGGATCATCACGACATCCGCTACACGCTCGACGCGATCAGATCCGCCGTCGATCTGTCGGCGCGGTATATCCATGACCGCAAGCTGCCGGACAAGGCGATCGACGTGATCGACGAGGCGGGCGCGGCGCAGCATCTGCTGCCGGAAAGCCGCCGGCGCAAGACCATCACCTCGAAGGAGATCGAGGCGGTCGTGGCGAAGATCGCACGCATCCCGCCGAAGAACGTCTCCAAGGACGACGCCGAGGTGCTGAAGGACCTCGACGGCGCGCTGAAGCGGGTCGTGTTCGGGCAGGACCGGGCGATCGAGGCGCTGGCCTCGGCGATCAAGCTGAGCCGCGCCGGACTGCGCGAGCCGGAGAAGCCGATCGGCAACTACCTGTTCACCGGCCCGACCGGCGTCGGCAAGACCGAGGTGGCAAAGCGGCTCGCCCAACTGCTGGGCGTCGAGCTGCTGCGGTTCGACATGTCGGAGTACATGGAGAAGCACACGGTTTCCCGCCTTATCGGCGCGCCTCCGGGCTATGTCGGCTTCGATCAGGGCGGGCTGCTGACCGACGGCGTCGACCAGCATCCGCACTGCGTGCTGCTGCTCGACGAGATGGAGAAGGCGCATCCGGACGTCTACAACATCCTGCTGCAGGTGATGGACAACGGGAAACTGACCGACCACAACGGCCGGACCGTCGACTTCCGCAACGTCGTCCTGATCATGACGTCGAACGCCGGCGCGCAGGAGCAGGCCAAGGAGGCGCTGGGCTTCGGCCGGGCGCGGCGCGAGGGCGAGGACACCGCCGCGGTCGAGCGGATGTTCACGCCGGAGTTCCGCAACCGTCTCGACGCGGTGATCTCGTTCGCGCCGCTGCCGAAGGAGGTCATCCTGCAGGTGGTCGAGAAGTTCGTCCTGCAGCTTGAGGCACAGCTGATGGACCGCAACGTCCAGATCGAGCTGACCCCCGAGGCGACCGAGTGGCTGGCCGAAAAGGGCTACGACGACAAGATGGGCGCGCGGCCGCTGGGCCGGGTGATCCAGGAGAACATCAAGAAGCCGCTCGCCGAGGAACTGCTGTTCGGCAAGCTGGCGAAGGGTGGTCTTGTCCGTGTCGCGGTTGAGAAGGACGCCATCGCGCTGAAGATCGAGCCGGCCGGCGCGCCGCAGATCGCGACGAAGAAGCCGCCGCTGCTGACGGCCGAATAAGCCGGTACTGATTTTGCTGGAAGGGCCGGCTCTCGCGAGCCGGCCCTTTTGCATTGGCGCGCTGCAACCGGCAAGGACCGGACGGTCCCGGCCGTCAGACGCTTCTGATCAGCTTGCGTTCGAGGACCCGCAGAACCTGCGGCAGATCCGAGCCGCGCTTCAGGATCTGACCGTCCATCCCCAGCACCGAATACTGGCCCTGGCGCTGCGACAGGCGGGGACGCTTCTCGATGCGGTAGACGGGATGTTCCGCAGTATGACGGAAGGCCGCGAATACCGCCGCGTCGCGGAGCATCGAGATGCCGTAGTCACGCCAGAGCCCGGCGGCAACCATGCGGCCATAGAGGCCGAGGATGACGCTGAGCTCGGTCCGGTGAAACATCACCCGGTCGGCCTGGCTGGGAAACGGGGTGATCTCGGCACCGATCATGACGCGAGCATGACGGCGGCAGTAAACTTTGGCAAGCGCGAGGCCAGGGGATTGCCTAACGGCAGGCGACTGTTCGCCAGGTCAGTGCAGGTGGCCGTCGAGATCGTACCGGCCACCCTCCCGCAACTCGCCGAACATCTCGGCGACCTCCGGGTGATCGACCGGATCGCCCGACTCGTCGCTCACGAGGTTCTGCTCGGAGACGTAGGCCACGTAGTACGAGGTCTCGTTCTCCGCGAGCAGATGATAGAACGGCTGGTCCTTGCTGGGTCGGCTCTCCTCGGGAATCGCTTCCCACCACTCGTTGGTGTTGTTGAAGGCCGGATCGACGTCGAAGATCACCCCCCGGAACGGGTGCACCCGGTGGCGGACCACCTGCCCCAACGCGAACTTTGCCGAAACCCTCAACATGGCCGGATGCACTTCCAGAGTCTTTATTCCCCACTTCATCATATCCGCCTGTTGACATTCTGTCCACTCGACGGAACAGCGAATTGTGCGCTGCGGCAGGCGTGTCGAACCGTGGGGCATCGGAATGGAACTGGTCCTTGAAGTCGTAACCATCGTCGCGCCGGTATTCCTGCTGGCGCTGATCGGCTTTGTCTGGACCAGGCGCGGCTGGGCCTATGACGTCGAGTTCGTCACCCGGCTGTCGATGACCCTGGCGACGCCCTGCCTGATCTTCATGGCGCTGGTCCGGACCGACGTCGACCCGCGCCTGCTGCGCGACACGGTGCTGGCGGCGCTGGGAGCCTACCTCGCGGTCGGGACGGTCTTCTGGGTCATGGTTCGGATGACGGGCATGGACCTCGCGACCTACTGGGCGCCGCTGACCTTCGGCAATACCGGCAACCTCGGGCTGCCGATCGCGCTTTTCGCCTTCGGACAGGCGGGGTTCGACTTCGCGGTCGTCGTCTTTGCGGTGATGGCGATCCTGAGCTTCACCTTCGGCGTCTGGGTGGTGGCGGGCGGCGGCAACCCCGTGACGGCCGTGAAGGAGCCGCTGGTCTGGGGCACGCTGCTCGGCGTGCTGTTCCGGGCATTCGGCTGGACGGTGCCGCCGTGGCTCGGGTCAAGCCTCGACCTTGTCGGGCAGCTTGCGATCCCGCTGATGCTGCTGACCCTCGGCGTCGCAATCGCGCGGCTGCACCCGCGGGCACTCGGTCAGGCGCTCGGGCTGTGCCTCCTGAAACTCGCGGTCTGCGTGGCGGTACCGCTGGCGATCGGGCTCGCCATCGGATTGCCGCGGCTGCCGCTCGGCGTGCTGGTCCTGCAGGTGGCGACGCCGGTCGCCGTGACCTCGTACATGCTGGCGGCGAAGTACCGCGCCCGACCGGACGAGGTGGCCGGGCTCGTCGTCGTCTCGACCCTGCTGGCGGTTCCGGCGCTGCCGTTGCTGCTGGCATTCTTTGTCTGAGCTTCTGCTTGGAATTGTCGCCGATCTTTGGCAGAATGCCGGATACGACGTGCGACAAGACACGGAACGAGCAGTGCGATGAAGGCAGGTCACCGTTGCGGGCGCCGGCTCGCATTTATTTCGATTCTCCTGGCGCTCGGCGCGTGCGGCCATGACAAGCCGCCGACGACGGTCGCCGACGCATGCCGGATGCAGAGCGAGCGGCCGCAGTGGTTCGCCGCCATGCGCAAGACAGAAGCCAAATGGGGCGTGCCGGTCTCGGTACAACTGGCGACGATTGCACGGGAATCGAGCTTCGTCGCCGACGCCAAGCCCACGAAGCGGATCGGCAGCGGCATCTTCTCGCGCGAGGTTCCGCGGTCCAGCGCCTATGGATACGCACAGGCCCTGGAGGGTACGTGGGACGACTATCGCGCGGATACCGGTCGGCGCGGCGCGGATCGCGACGATTTCGCCGACTCGTCCGATTTCATCGGCTGGTACATGGCCTCGGCGCAGCGGGTGAACGGCGTGCCGGTCAGCGACGCCTACAACCAGTATCTCGTCTATCACGAGGGCAAGGCGGGTTACGCCCGCGGCAGCCACAACGGCAAGGCCTGGCTGCCGGAAGTTGCGCGCGACGTGCAGGCCTGGGCGACGCTCTACCAGCGGCAGCTGCAGAGCTGCCCCGCGCGGTGACTCCCGCGCCCGCAGGGGTGGCCCGATGGACCGTCTGACCGAAATGGAGGCCTTCGTGCAGGTCGTCGATCATGGCGGCTTCACCGAGGCGGCGCGCAAGCTCGGCATGTCGAAGTCGGCGGTGTCCAAGCACGTCTCGGCGCTGGAGGCGCGGCTGGCGGTGCGCCTGCTGAACCGCACCACCCGACGGGTCAGTCCGACGGAGGTGGGGCTCGCCTACTATGACCGCGCCCGCTCGGTGCTGGAGGAGGCATCCGAGGCCGACCAGATGGTGACGGCGATGCAGTCGACGCCGAAGGGCGCGCTGAAGGTGTCCGCGCCGATCAGCTTCGGGGTCAGCCACATCGCGCCGGCGGTCGCCGCGTTTCTCTGCGCCTATCCGCAGGTCGACATGGCGATGGTGCTGGAGGACCGCTTCGTCGAGCTGATCGCCGAGGGCTACGACGCGGCGATCCGCATCGGCACGCTGGCGGACAGCTCGCTCGTCGCGCGCAAGATCGCCGAGACGCGCAGCGTCATGGTGGCCTCGCCGGGCTACCTCGAGGCGTCCGGCGTGCCGCGGACGATCGACGACCTCGGCGACCACCAGCTTCTGCACTATTCGATCCTGTCGACCGGCAACTTCTGGCGGCTGCGGGGTCCGTCGGGCGAGGAGCGCCTGATCCGGGTCGGCGGGCGGCTCACCATCAACAACGGCGAGGCGCTGATACGGGCCGCCGAGGCGGGCCTCGGCATCGCACAGGCGCCGTCCTTCATGGTCGCTCCGGCAATCGCCAGCGGTCGGCTGGTGGAGGTGCTGGAGGACCGGCCGGTAGACCTGCTCGGGGTTCACGTCGTCTACCCGCCGGGCCGCTTCCCCCAGCCGAAGCTGCGCGCCTTCGTCGACTTCATGGCCGAGCGGTTTCGCGGGATCGGCGCCGACGACTGGCCGGCCTGAAGGCTCAGTCCAGCCGGTCGCGCGCGAAGGTGTAGGGGACAAGGCCGGCGACCATCAACAGGCCGAAGAACAGAAAGACCGTGGCATAAGGTGCGGCCGGGTCGCCCTCCGACCCGGCGCTCGAGGCAGCGAACAGCCGGCCACTGGCAATCTGCGCGAGTCCGGCGCCGCCGATCGCCAGCATGTTGAGGAAGGTGACGCCCCGTCCCGCGAGGTGCGCCGGGAAGAAGCTGCGGCCATGCGCGATCATCAGCGGGAAGGACGACCCGAAGAAGCCGACGGCACAGAGCAGGACGACTGCCACCGTCAGCCCCGCCGCCGGCCAGGCCCAGAGCGCCAGCAAAGCCGCGGCGAGGGCGGCGTTGCCGAGGACGAGCCCGCCCTTGCGGGTGCCGAGCAGGCGATCGAGCGGGCCGTAGGCGAAGTTCCCGACGATCATCGCCGCGCCCATCGCGAGGACCACATTGCCGATGCCGACCGGGTCGAGGCCATAGACCGCGCGGAGGTACGGACCGGCCCAGAGGCCGCGCACCCCGCCCACCGGGGCATAGTGCGCCAGCGTCAGCGGCAGGACGAGGAGCAGCGCCGGGGTGCGCAGGACGGCACGAAAGCCTGTGGCGTCGCCGTCCGCCCGCTCGGCGCGCGGCGGGTTCCGGACGAGCACGAGGAGGCTGATCGAGATCGCGAGCGTGACGGCGGCCAGCGCCCAGAGGCAGGCGCGCCAGCCGAAGGCCTCGGCCGCCCAGGCCATCGGCGCCGCGCTCGCGACGTTGCCCGCCGAACTGACGCCGATCAGCACGCCGCCGAGGCTTGCAAAGACCGACGGAGAATAGACGCGCGCGAAGATGTAGAACGAGGACATCAGTACCGGCGAGCAGCCGAGCCCGATCAGCCCCATTGCGACGATCACCGCCGTTCCCGACCCGGCGGTGGCAAAGACCGCTGCGCCGAGGGCCGCGAACAGGAACAGCCCGCCCGCCGTCCGGCGCGGCCCTATCGTGTCGAGGGCATGGCCGACGGGCATCTGGGCAAGCGCGAAGACGGCAAACCAGACGCCGGAGGCGAAGGCGAGGTCCTCGGCCGTCGCGCCGATCTCGTCGGCCAGCACCGGCGCCAGCACGGCGAGAAACGCGCGATAGAACTGGCTGAAGGTATACGCGAGCGCGAGCGCCACGAAGCCGGCCCGCATCCGGGACCCCCCTTGTCGTTTTGCCGCGCACCATGCGCAGCGCCGTGCCGCACCGCAAGCGGGCAACGCACCGCGCCGCGTTTCCAGCGGGTTCCCGAGCGTGCCGGGCCGCCGGACCCCAGTCGGTAGCGCCGCGTCTCCGGCGCAGATTTCTCTGCCGATGCTCTATCGGGATGACAGCGGAACCGGGTGCAGCGGCTGCCCCAACGGCAAGCGCGGCGGTGATCCGGCGTGCTGCGATCAGGCGATGCGCGACACCACGAACCCGGCAAGCTCGTCGAGCCGGTCGCGCATCTCGCCGGCCGGGAGCGGCGCAAGCGCCATCCGGGCGCGGTCGGCGTGCTCGAGCGCGGCGCGGCGGGTGGCGGCGAGGCTGCCCCGGCGGTCCATGATGCCGAGCGCCGTGGCGAGGTCGCCCTCCCGCTGGTCGCCCTTGCCGATCGTCCGCGCCCAGAATTCGCGCTCGCCGGAGTCCCCGGCCGCATCGGCGGCCGCGAGCGCCAGAATCACCGGGAGCGTCATCTTGCGCTCGCGGAAGTCGTCGCCGGTATTCTTGCCGAGCGCGCCGGACAGGCCGCCATAGTCGAGCAGGTCGTCGGTGATCTGGAAGCAGATGCCGAGCGCGTCGCCATAGGTGTGCAGCGCCTCGATCCAGGCGGACGGCGCGCCGGCAATGACACCCCCGACCTCGGTCGCGGCGGCGAACAGCGCGGCGGTCTTGCCGCGGATCACCTGGAGGTAGGTGGCCTCCGTCGTCGCGATGTTCGAGGCGGCGGTCAGCTGCAGCACCTCGCCCTCGGCGATCACCGCCGAAGCGTTGGCGAGGATGTCGAGGACCCGGAGCGAGTCCGTCTCCACCATCAGCTGGAAGGCGCGGGCGAAGAGATAGTCGCCGACCAGCACGCTTGACTTGTTGTCCCAGAGCAGGTTGGCGGTCGGCCTGCCACGGCGCCGCGCGCTCTCGTCGACGACGTCGTCGTGCAGCAGGGTCGCGGTATGGATGAATTCGACCGTCGCGGCGAGCCGCAGGTGGTGCTCGCCCTGGTAACCGCAGAGCCGCGCCGAGGCGAGGGTGAGCATCGGACGCAGCCGCTTGCCGCCGGCATCGACCAGATGGGCCGTGACCTCCGGAATGCGCGGGGCGTGCTCGCTCGCCATCCGGGTGCGGATCAGCGCGTCGACGCCAGCCATGTCGGCGGCGAGGTCCGCCTGCAGTCGTTCCATCGGGGTCGCGACGCGCGCCGGGGTGTTCATCACTCTGTCTCTCGACCTCGGCTCTCGACCTCGGCAGGCCCGGCCACTAGGGTCGGCGCCATGCGGGAGATCCTGCGGACAAGCGACCCGACGGCCATTGCCTTCTGCACCGCCCTGCTGCGGGGCGAGGGTATAGACTGCTTTGTTCTGGACGTCCACATGAGCGTTCTCGAAGGCTCGATCGGCCTGCTGCCCCGCCGGGTTGTGGTGGCGGACGCCGATGCCTTCCGGGCGCGGGCAGTACTGCGCGACAACGCGGTGGACGGCCTCGTCCCGGAATGATGTCCGGGGAACTCACCCGCGACGCCTTCCTCGACGCGCGGATCCATCTCTGGCAGCCGCGGGACGGCTACCGTGCCGCGGTCGATCCGGTCCTGCTGGCAGCCTTCGTCCCGGCGCGTGCGGGCGAGCGGGTGCTCGATCTCGGCTGCGGCGTCGGCACGGCCGCGCTCTGCCTCGCGGCGCGGGTGCCCGATCTGGTGCTCGAAGGGCTGGAGGTGCAGCCCGCCTATGCGGCGCTCGCCCGGCGGAACGCTGCGGAGAACGGCGTGGGGCTCGTGGTGCATGAAGGCGACCTCCGGCATCCTCCGCCTGCGCTTCGGGCGGTGGCCTTCGACCAAGTGATGACCAACCCCCCCTATCTGCCGCCGGGCGCGCCTGCGGCGGCCGATGCTGGCCGGGACCGTGCGAACCGCGAGGGCGAGGCGGCACTCGGTGACTGGATCGGGGTCGGCCTCCGGCGGCTTCGCGAGGGCGGCTGGCTGACGATCGTGCACCGGGCCGATCGGCTGGGGGAAATTCTCGCCGGCCTCGCGGGACGAGCAGGTTCCGTCGAGGTCGTGCCCGTTGCGGCGCGCCGGGGAGCGGCCGCGACGCGGGTCCTCGTTCGCGGACGCAAGGGACGCGGCCGCGACCTGCGGCTTTGGGGACCCTTAACCTTGCACCGTGACGAGCCGGGCAAACCCGGCCGGCCAGTGTATACAGGACGCGCGCAGGATCTGTTGCGCGGGGCGGGAGAACTGGTGCCGGATGCGCTGGTGGAGGACGACAGCTGACGCCGCGGTGCGCCGGGCATGAAGTCCGGCGTCGTCCTTCTGCTGGTCGCCATGCTGCTGACCCCCGGCGTCGACGCGGTGGCCAAGCTGCTGTCGGCGGACGAGACACCGATGATGATCGCCTTCCTGCGCTACTTCTCCGCCGGGCTCGTCGCACTCGCCGTCGCGGCCTTGCGCCGGCGGCGGATCGTCGTCCCGCGCGAGGACCGGGGCGGGCAGCTGCTGCGCACCGCGCTCATCATGGGGGCGATGACGGCGATGATCGCCGCGCTCGGCCTTGCGCCCATGGCAACGGCGGTCGGCGGCTTCCTCACTGCGCCGATCGTCTCGGGCCTTCTCGGGATCCTCGTCTGGCGCGAGCCGGCAACACGGCCCCGGCTCCTCGGCGCGGCCGGCAG
>JBGALW010000132.1:0-11448 GCA_044223585.1 Amaricoccus sp. | reverse complement strand
AGGTTCCCGGCGCATTGCCCCGGAGCGAGATTGCCGCGTCGGCCGCCCCGCTGCGCACCGGCGCGACCAGCGCCGACAGCGCGTCCGGGGTGAGGCCGACGAGGTCGGCGTCGATCATCACGAGATGCCCGCCCGCCACCGCACCGAGTCCGGCCACGAGCGCGCGGGTCTTTCCGGCGTTGCCGCCCGTTCTCAGGACCGTAGCGCCGCGCGCGGCCGCGACCTGCGCCGTGGCGTCGGTCGAGCCGTCGTCGATCACCAGAACGCTGTCGAGCGCAGGATGGCCGACCAGCACGTCGAGCACCGCGCCAATGCGCGCGGCTTCGTTCCAGGCCGGCACCAGACAGGTGAACCCGCTCACGACCGCGCCTTGCGCCGCCTGAACCAGATCACCGCGCCTCCGACGAGCAGCGCGAGCAGCACCGCCGAGCCGACCGAGAGCCAATGCCCGATCGCCTCGTGCGCGCTGCCGAACAGGTAGCCGATGGCGACGAAAAGCAGGGCCTTCGGGATCGAGGCAAGGAAGTTCGCGAGGATGAACGGCACGAGAGGCATCCGCGCCGCGCCCGCGCCCATCAGCACGGCGAAGCCGGCGGCGTGGGTGAGCTTGCCGATGACCAGCACCCGCACGCCCTTGTCGGCGAAGGTCCCGGCCATCTGCGCCAGCCGCGATTCGGTGATCCCGAGCCGCTCCAGCCAGCGGGCCGGCAGCCAGCCGAGCATGCCGTGCCCGACGCCGTACATGATGACGTCGCCCACCACGTCGGCGACGATGACGCAGACGACCACCTGCCACAGCACGAGGATGCCCCGGCTCGCCAGCCAGCCGGCAATGACCGAGACGATCGGTCCCTCCAGCACGGCGATCGGGGCGAGAAGGGCAATTCCGTGCTCGGACAGGATGCCGGTAATGCCGGCACCGTCGATCACGAGGCGAAGCCCTCCTGCGGGTCGGCGGCGGGATCAGCGGCACCGGCCGCCGCTTCGGCATCGACCGGCGCCATGGCGGTCCCGCGCCATTCGATGTTGCGGTCGAGGACCGTCGCGGCCCAGAGCACCGGGATCAGCAGGTCGCGCAGCGGCAGCGCCGCGAGGTCGAGCGGTCCGGCCGGCCAGCCGACGCGGCGTACGAGATAGGATTCCGCGCCGTACCAGACGACGAGCAGCAGCAGCACGGAGAGGATGACCGCCGCGGGCGCGAGCCCGAAGGCCAGCCCGGCGCCGGTGAGCGCCAGTGCCGGCGCGAGTGCGCCGTTGGCGACCTCGGTCGCGAAGATCAGCGGGAAGCCGTCGCGCCGCACCCGGCTCCAGCGGAGCTGGCGGGCCCAGACCTCGCGGAAGCTGCGCCGGCCGATCGGCTGGGCAAAGGGCAGGGGCGTCAGGCGCACGTTGAGGCCAGCCGCGCGTACGAGCTTGGTCGCGTTGACGTCCTCGGCCAGATACCGCCCGAGCGCCGGGATTCCGCCGGCCCGGTCGAGCATCGTCCGGTTCCAGAACAGCGTCTTGCCCTGGGCAAAGCCGTGGCCGAGGTGGTCGGATGCGAACTGCAGCCGGGCCTGGTTGCTGTTGAGGAAGGCGCATTCGAGGCTGCCGGCCATCCCGTCCGGTTCGATCCCGATCGCAGGGGACGAGACGAGGCCGGTTCCGGCGCGCCAGCTGCCGACAACGGTGCGGAGGTAGTCGGGCGGCAGCAGCAGATTGCCGTCGGTCATGCAGACCCACTCGCAGCCGGTCGCCCGCCACCCTTTCCAGAGGTTGTTGAGCTTCGGATTGCCGGTGATGGTGCTGTCGCCGATCAGCAACCGCGCCCGGACGCCGGGATAGGCGGCGATCAGGCTTTCGACCAGCGGCACCGCCGGGTCGCGCTCGGACGGGGCGCAGAAGATGATCTCGTAGTTGGGATAGTCCTGGGCGAAGGACGAGGCGAGCGTCACCACGTCGAACGGGTCGCGGCCGCAGACCGGCCGCAGCAGCGCCACCGGCGGCAGGCCGAGCGTGCCGGCCGCCCGCCGCGACCAGCGGGCGCGGATCAGGTAGAGCGCGATGCTGGTGAGGTGCAGCGCCAGACATCCTGCCGCCACCGCGAGGAGGAGCCAGCCCATCATGCCCGTACCGCCCGCGTCATCCGTCCCTCCGCCACGAGGCGGGCGTCGCGCCCGGTCGGCAAACGCTCCGGCAACGCCAGGCTCCTTTCCCCTCGGTAGGCTTCGCCACCCTGGTCAGGCCGCCGGCCCGATCCCATGGGCCGGCCCACGACGCAGCTTGTGCAAGAAATAGACAGTGTGACGCCGACATCAATTCCCCCGGCGCATCTCTTGCTGCATGTGCGTCCAATTGGCAACGGTCGGGTGTCGCCGAACCGTCACATGCCGCCGCACGCCGTGTCTCACCGGGCTGCCGGCTCTGCCTTGTGCCCGAGCCGGCGGCGGATGCGCCGCACCATGAACCAGACAAGGCCGATCACCGGCAGTGTCAGAATCGCCATCAGTGCGTGCTCGGAGACATGCGCGAGTTCGGCGATGGGCGCGAACAGGTGCGCGGCGAGGTTGACCGCGTAGTAGCTGATCGCGACGACCGACAGCCCCTCCACAGTCTCCTGCAGGCGCAGCTGCATCTCGGCGCGGCGGTTCATCGCGTGCAGCACCTCGACATTCTGCGCCTGGTTCGAGACGTCCACCCGGGTCCGCAGGAGATTCGCCGCCCGTTCGGCCCGGTCCGACAGCTCGGAGAGGCGTTTCTCCGCCGAGCGGCAGGTGCGCATCGCCGGGTCGTAGCGGCGTGTCATGAACTCGGAAAGCAGTTGCCGCCCACCGATCCGCTGCTCGCGCATCACCTGGATCCGCTGGTTCACCAGCGCCTCGTAGGCGCCGCGCGCGCCGAAGCGGAAGGCGCTGGTCGAGGCGAGATGCTCGATTTCCGCCGAGATCTTGAGCAACCGGTTCAGCGTCTCGGCCTCATGCCCGGTTTCGGCGGCCATCGCCGCCACCACCTCGGCCAGCTCGCGGTCGAGCCGGGAGACCGCGGCCGCCACCTCGCGCGCCACCGGAAGGGTCAGCAGCGACGCGGCCCGATAGGTCTCGATCTCCAGCATCCGCTGCACGATCCGGCCGAGCCGCCGCTGGCCCACCGAAGGGTTCGCCAGAACGGCGAACCGGGTATGTCCGTGCTCGTCGATTCGGAAGTCGCCGGCGATCACCGCCTCGGCGTCGATCACCTGCGCGACGGCGAGGCTCTCCAGCACGAACCATTCGGCGAAATCCTCGCGGATCACCGTTTCCACCGCGTCCGGGTCAACCCGGTCCACGCGGACGAGCGCCGAAGTCACGATCTTGCCCGGAGTCGCCGCCAGCCAGTCCTCGGGGAAGATCGTCGCCATCTCGCCGGAGAAGGGAGGCTTCGCGACACCGTCGAGGAAAAGCGTGTAGGTGACGAACTCGGTGTGCATCTCCCATTTCAGCAGGCCGCGGCCAAGCACGCCCGAATAATGGTCCGCCCCCGGCGCCGGATGCGGCGCACCGTAGCGGTCGAGGAGCGCGGTGAGGTGCGCCCGGTCCTTTACCCGGTCGCGGCTCGCCGCGTCGCCCTCGGGCTTGATCGCGAGGTGCAGCGCGCGGCAGGGCGCGGTCAGTTCCGGGAAAGGCCGCGCGTGCAGTTCGTTCGTCAGCGCATATCGGCCGGGGTAGTCCTCGAGCGCAAGCTGGGCCATTGGCGACCTCTTCCGGGTGGCGTCGGCCCGGTGCTTACCCGTCCTGCGCCCGTCGTACCAGCGTCAGTGCGCCGGACTCGGGCTCTTCTTCGCCGGGTGCGAAGTCGATCGCCTCCAGCCGCCGCGCCCGCCCCTGCGTCCGGTCAGCCGAAATCTTGATCTCTTCGATGTCCTTCTGCGCCTGCCCGAAGTGCCGGTCGAGGTTCGCGACACGCGCCGCCAGACGCTCCGCGTCCTTGTGCAGCAGGCCGAGCTCGCGCCGGATGGTGTTCGCCTCCGCCTTGAGCCGCGCATCCTTCAGCACCGCCCGAAGTGTGTGCAGCGTCGCCATGCAGGTGGTCGGCGAAACGATCCAGACCCGGAGCGCGAAGCCCTCGCGCACCAGTTCGCCGAAATTGGCGTGCAACTCGGCATAGACCGCTTCGGAGGGCAGGAACATGAGGGCGCCCTCCGCCGTCTCGCCCTCGATCACGTATTTCTCGGCGATCGCCTTCATGTGGACCCGCACCGCCGTGCGCATCTGCCGCTGCGCCGCCTGCACCTCGGCCGGGGTCTTTGCCGCCCGCAGCGCCTCGTAAGGCTCCAGCGGGAACTTGGCGTCGATGACGAGCGGGCCCGGCGGATTCGGCAGCTGGATCAGGCAGTCGCAGCGGGTGCCGTTCGAGAGGCTCGCTTGGAAGCTGATGACGTCCGGCGGCAGCGCGCGCGTCACGATGTCGCGCAGCTGGATCTCGCCGAAGGCGCCGCGGGTCTGCTTGTTCGAGAGGATGTCCTGCAGGCCGAGCACGTCGCCGGACAGCTTCTCGATCTTGGTCTGTGCCCGGTCGATGGTCTCCAGCCGCTGCTGCAGCTCCCCGAGCGAGCGGGCGGTCCGGACCGCGCTGCCCTCCAGGCTGTCGCCCATCCGCTTCGTCACCTCGGCGAGCCGGGCCTCCAGCGACTGCGCGAGCCGGGCCTGCGCCGCGACCTGCGCCTCGGCGACGTGGGTGATGCCGCCGTGCAGCTGCTGCTGTCCGTCGTTCAGCGCCCGCACCGCGCCGTCGAGGTCGGCAAGGTGGCGCGCCAGCGGCTCCACCGCCCTGCCCGACCGGGTGATCGCGTGCCAGAGCACCCCGAACAGCACGAGGGCCGCGGCCGTCGCCCAGAGCCGCGGGTCGTCAAGCCGGATCACCGTTTCGCCGATCGTGATCATCTGCGCCCGAACAGCCTCTCGATGTCGGAAAGCCGGAGTTCGACATAGGTGGGCCGCCCGTGGTTGCACTGGCCCGACAGCGGCGTCGCCTCCATGTCCCGCAGGAGGGCGTTCATCTCCTCGGCCCGGAGCTGCCGGCCTGCCCGCACCGAGCCGTGGCAGGCCATCCGCGACAGCACGGCGTCGATCCGCGTCTCCAGTCCGCGCCCCTCGTCCGCGGCCAGCGCGTCGGCGACGTCGGCGAGCAGCCGCCGCCCCTCCACTTCGCCGAGCAGCGCCGGCGTCTCGCGGAGGCACACGGCGGTCCCGCCGAACGGCTCCAGCACCAGCCCAAGCTCCGCCAGCACCGGCGCGGCTTCGAGCAGCAGCGCCGAGGCGGCGGCGTCGAGCTCCACCACCTCGGGGATCAGCAGCATCTGCCGCGCCACGCCGTTCGCCGCACGTGCGGCCTTCAGCCGCTCGTAGACCAGCCGCTCGTGGGCGGCGTGCTGGTCGACGATCACGACGCCATCCGCGGTCTGGGCGATCACGTAGGTCTCGTGGATCTGGGCCCGGGCGGCGCCGAGCGGCAGGCCGTCCCCTCGGTTTCGGCAGCTGGCGCGGGCGCAGGGTCGATACACGCGTGCGCCCCAGCCCCCGACGCCCGGCATCTCCGGCTCCGCGAAGCCCTGCCGGGCCGGTTTTCCAGAGCGCCCGTTCCGTCGCGGGCGACAGCCGCCGCGGACCTTCGGGGCGAAAGGCGCCGAGCATCGCGCCGCCGGTCGTCGTTGCGCCGCGGTGCCCGGCGCCGGCGAGCGCCGCACGCAGGGTGCCGACGACGAGGCCGCGCACCAGACCCGGGTCGCGGAACCGCACCTCGGCCTTGGCCGGATGCACGTTCACGTCGACGACCTCCGGGTCGAGCATGCGTCACGAACAGCGCCACCGCCGGGTGCCGGTCGCGGGGCAGGAGGTCGCCATAGGCGGCGCGCACCGCCCCGATCAGCTGCTTGTCGCGTACCGGGCGGCCGTTGACGAACAGGTACTGCGCCAATGCTGCGCCGCGCGAGAATGGGGAGCGCCGCGGAAGCCGGTGAGGGCGGTGATCCCCTCCCGCTCGGCTTCCACCGGCACGGCATTGGCTTCGGCGAAGTCGCGGCCGAGGATCCGCGCAAGCCGCCGATGCAGCGCGTCGAACAGGTCCCCGGCCTCGGGGTCTGCGCGGAGGACCAGACGGTCCTCGCCGCCACTCACGTCGCGGAGGGCGAAGCCGGTGAAGGGCTGCGCCAGCGCCAGGCGCTTCACGGTGTCGCCGATCGCCTGCGCCTCGGCCCGGTCGCTGCGCAGGAACTTCAGCCGGGCCGGGGTGGCGTGGAACAAATCGCGCAGCTCGACCCGGGTGCCCGAGGGCAGCGCCGCCGGCCGCACCGGGCCAACGGCTCCGCCCGACACGGCGGTCTCGGCTCCCTCGTCGCGGCCGGCCCGCGAGGCGAGGCTCAGCCGCCCCACCGCGCCGAGCGAGGGCAGCGCCTCGCCGCGGAAGCCGAAGCCGGTGATGTTGACGAGGTCATCGCCGTCGAGCTTGGATGTGGCGTGCCGCGACAGCGCCAGCGCCAGCTCGGAGGTCGGGATGCCCCAGCCGTCGTCGGAGACGCGGATCAGCCGCTTGCCGCCGTCGGCATAGGCGACCTCGATCCGCCGCGCGCCCGCGTCGAGTGCGTTCTCGACCAGCTCCTTCACCGCGGAGGCGGGCCGCTCCACCACCTCGCCCGCCGCGATGCGGTTTGCCGCCGCCGCGTCGAGCTGACGGATCGGCCGGCGCAGGATGTTGGGTGCGGCGACGTTCATGCCGCTAGGTGTAGCATGACGGTGGCGACACGCGCCACAGGTTAATGGTTAACGACCGGAGGTTTCCGGTTTCTGAAGCCGGGGCCTGCGTCCCGTACCGCCGCCCCTCGCTGCCCCGACCCGCGATCAAACTGGCGCCCGCGCTTGAAACGCGCGTCCCGAACCGCTATGCCACCCGTCTCGACAACCGGGCGTGCCGTAGGCGCCGACAGCGAAGGAGTGATGGCATGAACGACCTGGCCCAGATCCGCGAGGTTGCCGTCACCCTGCCGGACGGCGCAGTCCGCCGCTATCCCGCCGGCGTCACCGGGGCGGACGTCGCAACCGACATCTCGAAGTCGCTCGGCAAGGCGGCGCTGGCCGTGGTCGTCGACGGGCGGCTCTCCGACCTCAGCCTGCCGCTGGAGCATGACACCGCGCTCGCCATCGTCACCGCCAAGGACGAGGCGGCGCTGGAGCTGATCCGGCACGACTGCGCGCACATCATGGCGCGCGCGGTGCAGGAGCTCTGGCCCGACGTGAAGGTCACGATCGGCCCGGTGGTCGAGCACGGCTGGTACTACGACTTCGACCGCGCCGAAGCCTTCACCCCCGACGACCTCGCGCTGATCGAGGAGCGGATGCGGGGGATCATCGCCCTGCGCGATCCGGTCCGTACCGAGGTCTGGGAACGGGACCGGGCGATCCGGCATTACGAGGCGCTACACGAGCCCTACAAGGTCGAGCTTGTCGAGGCGATCCCCGGCGCCGACCCGATCCGCATGTACTGGCACGGGCCGTGGCAGGACCTCTGCCGCGGGCCGCACCTCGCCCATACCGGCCAGGTGCCCGCGGACGCCTTCAAGCTGACGTCGATCGCCGGGGCCTACTGGCGCGGCGACTCGCGGCGGCCGATGCTGCAGCGGATCTATGGTGTCGCCTTCCGCACGAAGGCCGACCTCGACGCCTATCTCCTGCAGCTGGAGGAGGCGGCAAAACGCGACCACCGGCGGATCGCCAAGGAAATGGATCTCTTCCACCTGCAGCAGGAGGCGCAGGGGTCGGTGTTCTGGCACCCGAACGGCTTCCTGATCTGGCGGGCGCTGGAGGCCTATATCCGCCGGCGGCTCGACGCCGACGGCTATGTCGAGGTCAAGACGCCGCAGCTGCTCGACAGCCAGCTCTGGCGGACCTCCGGGCACTGGGGGAAGTTCCGCGAGAACATGTTCATCGTGCCGGACGAGGTGCCCGAGACGTCCGACGAGGAGGCAGACCCGGTTCTGTCGGGCAAGGCCGGCCTGATGGCGCTGAAGCCGATGAACTGCCCCGGCCACGTGCAGATCTTCAAGCAGGGGACCAAGAGCTACCGCGACCTGCCGCTCCGCATGGCCGAGTTCGGCTGCTGCCATCGCAACGAGGCGCACGGCGCCCTGCACGGCCTCCTGCGCGTGCGGCAGCTGACGCAGGACGACGCCCACATCTTCTGCCGCGAGGACCAGATCTTCGACGAGACCAAGCGGTTCCTCGACCTCTTTGCGCGGGTCTACGGAGACATGGGGATGACCGACATCTCCTACAAGCTGGCGACGCGGCCCGACGCCCGCGCCGGGGACGACGCGACCTGGGATCGGGCCGAGGGGGCGCTGGCCGACGCGCTGCGGGCCGCAGGGCTCGAGTTCGAGTACGCGCTCGGCGAGGGTGCCTTCTATGGGCCCAAGCTGGAGTTCCACCTGACCGACGCCATCGGCCGGACCTGGCAGTGCGGCACCTTCCAGCTCGACTACGTGCTGCCCGAGCGGTTCGACGCGACCTATGTCGGCGAGGACGGCGCGCGGCACCGGCCGGTGATGCTGCACCGGGCGGTGTTCGGCACCTTCGAGCGGTTCATCGGCCTCTTGATCGAGCACTATGCCGGCCGCTTCCCGCTGTGGCTCGCGCCGCGCCAGGTCGTGGTGGCGCCGATCGTGTCCGACGCGAACGCCTATGCCGAGGCGGCGGTGGGCGCGCTGAAGGCGGCGGGCCTGCGGGCCGAGGCGGACCTGCGCAACGAGAAGATCAACTACAAGGTCCGTGAGCACAGCCTCGCCAAGGTGCCGGTCATTCTCGCGGTCGGTGGGCGCGAGGTCGAGGATCGCACCGTGTCGCTCCGCCGGCTGGGGGAGAAGGAGAGCCGCGTCCTGCCGCTCGACGCCGTGGTGCGGGATCTGGCGCTGGAGGCGACGCCGCCCGACCTGCGGACCGCCGACCCGTTCGTCTGACGGCCCGGTGCCTAGCGGCGCCGACCACTCGCCTTGTGCGCGAGTGATGCCGTCAGCGCATGGCGGCCCTGCGCCCCGGCTCATAACCGGCGCCTCCGGAATGGCCTACATTCTCCGCGTGTTAACGAGGAGAAGTACCGTGTACCAGCTTCGCAGGGCCCGTACCGCCGTCGCCAACTGTATCGGGATTGTCATCAGCGCGAACAACGTCGCCTGGGCCGTCGAGGGCAACCGCCGTCCCGACCCGGCCGACCTCAGGCGGCTCGGCATCGATCCCGCCAGCTTCGCGCGCATCCAGAACGTCTGATCCCCTCGGGGGGCTGCCTTCAGCGCCGCCCGCCGACCTCGTCGATGTGCAGCAAAAGGTCGGCAGGGTCGTCGAAGACCCGGATGGCGCCAGCCTGGCGCAGTTCGTCCGGGCCGTAGCCGCCGCTCAGCAGGCCGACGCCCAGTGCCCGGCAGCGGACTGCGGCCAGCATGTCCCAGACCGCATCGCCGACGACAACCGCCGTCTCGATCGGCGCATCGAGGCGCGCGGCGGCCGCTAGGAACAGATCCGGGTCGGGCTTGGCATAGCGGACCATGTCCCGAGTCACCATCGGCGTGCTGGCGCGGTCGAGCCCGAGGATGTCGAGGTTGATCCCGGCTGTTTCCATCCGGCCGCTGGTCGCGATCGCCCAAGGGATGCCCGCCTCGCTCAGCCAGTCGAGCAGCGCCCGCGCACCGGGCAGCGGCCGGATCTGGTGGGCGAGGTCGCGATAGGCTGCCGCGTGCGCAACGCGCAGCCGGTCCGCCCGCTCCTCGTCGATAGGGCCGCCGGGGGCCGTGGTCCCGAGCTCTCGCAGCAGCTGGTTCATGAACAGCCCGCCGGACATGCCGATGCGACGGTGGATCCGCCAGATCGAAAGCTCGATCCCCTCGGCATCGAGCGCCACCTTCCAGGCGAGGACGTGCTGATAGACGCTGTCGACCAGCGTGCCGTCCATGTCGAAGAGAAACACCGGGTCGATGCGCATCAGGTTGCTCCCGCAGCTCCGCCGAACACGGCGTCGAAGGCCTCGGCCAGTGCGAGGTCGAGGTCCGCCATCGTCACCGGCAGGCCGAGGTCGACAAGGCTGGTGACGCCATACCCGCGGATGCCGCAGGGCACGATACCCCGGAAATGTGACAGGTCCGGCTCGACGTTGACGGCGATGCCGTGGAAGGTCACCCAGCGCCGGATGCGCACGCCGATCGCCGCGATCTTGTCCTCCGCCGGGCTGCCGTCGGGCTGCGGCGGCCGGTCGGGCCGCACCACCCAGACGCCGACGCGCCCGGGCCGCCGCTCGCCCCTGACCGCGAAGGTCGCGAGCGCGCGGATCACCCATTCCTCCAGCTGCCAGACATAGGCGCGGACGTCGCGGCCGCGCCGGTTGAGGTCGAGCATCGCATAGGCGACCCGCTGGCCGGGGCCGTGGTAGGTGTATTCCCCGCCGCGCCGGGCGGTATAGACCGGGAAGCGGTCCGGCATCAGCAGGTCTACCGGGTTGGCCGAGGTCCCCGCCGTGTAAAGCGGCGGATGCTCCAGCAGCCAGACCTGCTCCGGCGCCCGCCCGGCGAAGATGTCCTCCACCCGTCGCTCCATCGCCGCGAGGGCGTCAGGATAGCCGACCGGCTGGGCGGAAACCGTCCATTCAGGCCGGGTTAACGCCAATCGTTCGACTTTCTTGGCGACATGGGTTCCGCCGATCACAATCTCGTTGGGTTCCACGGGGCGAATCACGTACAGTTGCAGCGTTGTTTCTGCTGAACTTAGTCGGCTCGGGGGGGCCATCAACATGTTGTCACGGGCATTGGTCGGAATGATGGCGGCGTCTCTGGCGCTCGGCGGCGCGGACGTCGCAAGGGCAGGCGGGGCGGACGCCTTTGTCGGCGGCCTGATCGGCGGGGCCATCGGCTCGGCGATCTCCAACCAGGCGACGAAGCCGCGTGTCGTGCACGAGCGGGTCTATGTCGCTCCCCGCAGGAAGGTCGTGGCCCAGCCCGGCATCGGTGCCTACCAGCGGCAGGAAAACCGAGAGGTCCAGACCGCGCTCAACTATTTCGGCTACAGTGCCGGCGTCCCCGACGGGGTGATGGGGGCGAACTCCCGTTCTGCGGTGATGCAGTACCAGGCGAGCCTCGGCTTCGCGCCGACCGGCGTCCTGATGGAAAACGAGAAGGCCTTCCTGCTGTCCTCGTACCAGCGGGCGCTGGTCGGCGGTCCCCAGGCCGGGCAGATCATCGCGACGAGCGGGGTCCGCGGCCTGCTCCTGTCCTACCGGCAGGAACAGCTCGGACTGCCGCCCGCGGCCGTGACGGCCGCCGCGCCACCCATGGTGACCGGGCCGGTGATCGGCGCGCCGGTCGTCGTGCCTGCCGTGACGGTTCCCGCCGCGCCGGTCGTGGCTGCGCCGGAGCCCGTGGCGGCCGCACCCGTGCCGGTGACCGTGCCGGCCTTTACCGCC
>JBGALW010000131.1:0-11041 GCA_044223585.1 Amaricoccus sp. | reverse complement strand
CCGCCGGCCGCGATCGTCGCCGCCACCGCGTCCGCCGCCTCCGGACCGACCTCGCCCCATTCGGCGTGCATCCGGTGCGCCGCCACGTCCTCGACCTTGACCGGCAGGAAAGTCCCGGCGCCGACATGCAGCGTCACCCGTGCCGTGCCGACCCCCTGCGCGGCGAGCGCGGCGAGGAGGCTGGTGTCGAAGTGCAGCGAGGCGGTCGGCGCCGCCACCGCGCCCGGCCGCGTGGCAAACACCGTCTGGTAGTCCTCGCGGTCCGCAGCGTCCGGTGCGCGCCGGGCGGCGATGTAGGGCGGCAGCGGCATCTCCCCCACCGCCGCCAGCGCCGCGTCGAGATCGGCGCCGGCATGGTCGAAGGCGAGCGTCAGCTCCGCCCCGTCCTTCTCGAGCACCGCCGCGGCGGTCGGCCCGAAGTCGATGCGGTCGCCGACGGCGAGCCGGCGCCCGGGCTTTGCCAGCGCCCGCCAGAGACCGTCCGCGGTGACCGCAATGAGGGTCGCCTCGACCGCAACCTCCGACCCCGGCCGCCGGCGGATACCCTTGAGCCGCGCCGGGATCACCCTGGTGTCGTTCAGCACCAGGAGGTCGCCCGGCCGCAGCCAGTCGCCGAGGCGGGCGACGCTGCTGTCTACGATCGCGTCGCCCGCGGCGACCAGCAGGCGCGACGCCGGGCGTGGCCTGGCCGGGCGAAGCGCGATCAGCGCCTCCGGCAGCTCGTAGTCGAAGTCGGACAGGCGCACCGGGACGCTCCTTTCCCGCGCCTCATAGCCCTGCGCCGCGGCCCCGGCAACGTGGGGTGGCGGTCTGCCGCGCCGGCGCCTACGGTCGCGCCCGCCACGTCAACCGAAGGAGCCGCCCATGAGCGACGATCCCCTCGTCGGCCAGCCCGTCCCCGCCTTTTCCCTGCCGGACGACGCCGGCGGATCGACAGGCCCGGCCGACTTTGCCGGCCGCAAGCTGGTCATCTATTTCTACCCGAGGGACGACACCTCCGGTTGCACCCTGGAGGCGCGGACCTTCTCCGAGAAGATCGCCGACTTCGAGGCGGCCGGCGCCGCCGTGGTCGGAATCTCGAAGGACAGCGTCAAGAGCCACTGCCGGTTCCGCGACAAGCACGACCTCAAGGTCACCCTGCTCTCCGACGAGACCGGGGCGGTCTGCGAGGCCTTCGGAACCTGGGTCGAGAAGTCGATGTACGGGCGAAAGTACATGGGAATCGATCGAGCCACCTTCCTCGTCGGCCCGGACGGAACCGTGCTGCGCGCCTGGCGCAAGGTGAAGGTGCCCGGCCACGTCGACGCGGTTCTTGCTGCGGTGCACAATAGCTGACGCCGGACTTGTGCCGAATCCCGAGGGCTTTGGCCGGCAAAGCTGAAAATCCGGTTGAGGTTACGGCATTTTGACCGGTCGGCAAGTATCCGCCGACCGTTTTGCGGCCGGATTGCCTCGGCCCCGCAAGCTTTCTAAGGACGGTTGAGGGGCCGGGCTTTGCCCGGAAAACGGGCAAGAACAAACGAAGGGGCGGGGGCCGCATGGCTGGACTTGGGCGGGGTTTGAACGGCATCCTGTCGTCGGTATTTCCCGAGCGTCGTCTCTTCATCCAGTCAGGACCGGGGACCCGCTACATCCGTCTGACCCCGCTGACGCAGCTCGTCACCACCGGTGCCGGGCTGGGCCTCGTCGCCTGGGTTGCCGTCGCCACCGCCACGATCGTCGTGGACCGCGTGGCCGCCGACGGCACCCCCCGCGCCACGCTGCTGCAGCAGCCCTATCAGGACCGGCTTGACGAACTCGCGGCCGAGCGCGACCGCCGCGCCGCCGAAGCCCGCTCGGCCCAGGAACGCTTCCAGGCGGCGATGGAGCAGGTGAGCCGCCAGCAGACGGCCATCCTGCAGTCGGTCGAGGAGCGCCGCGAGCTCGCCACCGCGCTCGACAGGATGCGCGAACGGCTGCAGGCCGCCATCGCCGAGCGCGACACCGTGATCGCCGTCAACGATCGCCTGATCGCGCAGAAGGACGGCGGCACCGGCAAGCAGGATCTGAGTGACACGCTGCAGACCGTCGCCGCGGCGCTGTCCGACGCTACCGCAGCCCGCGACGCCGCCGCTGCCGACCGCGCGGAACTGCAGGCGGAACTCGCCGACCTTGAGCTCCGCGCCCGCGTCAACACCCAGCGGCAGGGCGAGATGGTGGACGAGCTGGAGCAGGCCGTCTCGATGTCCTTCGGCCCGCTGGAGACGATGTTCAAAGAGACCGGCGTCGACGTCGCCGCCCTGCTCGACACCGTCCGCGCCACCTACTCCGGCGAGGGCGGCCCGCTCGGCGCGCCGACCCTTTCCACCCGGTCCGTCGACGATCCGAAGCTGTCGGCCCGGTTCGACCAGCTGCTCGGCAACATCGACCGGATGAACCTGCTCCGGATCGCCGCCGAGAAGGTCCCCTACGCGATCCCGGTCCACAGCACCTATCGCATGACGAGTGGGTTCGGCGGCCGCAGCGACCCCTTCGGACGCGGCCGCCGGCGCCACGAGGGCGTCGACCTCGCCGCCCCGGTCGGCACTCCGATCTACGCAACTGCCGACGGCGTCGTCGAAACCGCGGGGCGTGAAAGCGGCTATGGCAACGTCGTCCGAATCCGGCACGAGCTCGGATTCGAAACAGTCTACGGTCACCAGAGCAAGATTCGCGTCCAGGTTGGACAACAGGTATCGCGTGGCGAGAGAATTGGTGATATGGGTTCAACCGGGCGTAGTACGGGCTCGCATCTCCACTATGAGGTTCGGGTCAACGGCCAGCCCGTGAACCCGATGACCTATCTGGAGGCCGCGAAGGATGTTTTCCAAGACCAAGGCGGTTGAGCCGACCCCGAACCCCTCTCCTGCGACGACTGCGCCTGCCCCTGCCCCGACCCTTTCCACGCCCGTGGAACGACCATCGCCCATGCCGGCACCCATGCCGGCCGCCGCAAAGCCGAAGCCGGCTCCCTCGGTACTCTCCTCCGACCTGACGATCCTCGGCAATGTCCGCTCCAGCGGAGACATCCAGGTCGAGGGCTCGGTCGAGGGCGACATCCGCGCCCAGATGCTGATCGTCGGCGAGAGCGCGACCGTGAAGGGCGAGGTGATCGCCGACGAGGTCGTGGTGCATGGCCGCGTCATCGGCCGTCTGCGCGGCCTGAAGGTCCGCCTGTCCTCCTCCGCCCGCTGCGAGGGCGACATCGTCCACAAGACGATCGCGATCGAGAGCGGCGCCCACTTCGAGGGCTCGGTCCAGCGCCAGGACGATCCGCTCGGCAAGGGCAACGGAGCCAAGGAACCGGCCCGCATCCCCGCCCCGGCGATGACCGCGGCGGAGTGACCACTCCGGACGGCCCCGCAAGACCTGGCGGGGCCTCCGGCTGAGGCTGGGACTAGGGTGCTTACAAGCGATTGGGTCTGCTCGCGGCCGTTTGCGGAATTAGTGACCGACGCGGCGAACGGCAGAACCGAGCCCAAAGTGGCGGATGCCGCATGGCTTTCGAAGGGCAGCTCTGTACGCAATGCCGCCCGCTATGAACGCTGAAATCTGCTGATATATCAGGGTGTACGTCTCGCCGTCCGGCACGGACGTTCCTATGACGCTCGGTCTGCGTCCAGGAACGCGTCCAATTGCTCGAAGCTCCCCGACCAGCCGCCGGTCATTGAAGTCATCATGCTGGCGAAGAACGCCTCCTCCTCAGGAGTCGCATGAAGCGGCGTCCAACTGAAATCGATCCTGGTCCGTTCGCCCTCGTCGGCGAACAGCACGGTCGTGAGCATCTCGAGAGGAAATTGCTGGGCGAACGGCGCCCGGATACGGTTTCCTTCAGCATCCGCGAAGCCATGCACCCATACGAGGCGCGACATGGGTTCAACCTCGCGGAAGACGAACTTGCTAAACATTGCGCTACCGTCAGGCGCATCCATGCGGCCCCGCCACTCGCCGCCAGGCCGAAGGTCGAACGCCAGGATCGTCCCCGACGACCCCTTCGGCCCGAACCATTGCGCGAGCGCCTCAGGCGTCGTCCAAGCGTTCCATACCCGAGAGCGCGGCGCGTTGAAGATGCGGGTGATCGAGAAGCGAGGTGCGTCAGTCATTCGATGTCTCCGTTGTCGGGTCAGCGAGAAATGCGTCGAGGCGATCGAAGCTGTCGCTCCAGAGATCACGCAACTCCTCGAGCCAGTTGCGTGCTGCCTGAAACCCCTCCGGCTTCAGCCGCCGTGGCCGCGCCTGAGCGGCGCGCGACTGCTCGATCAGCCCCGCCTCCTCAAGCAGCTTCAGGTGGCGAGAGACCGCGGGTTGGCTGATGCCCAACGGCATTTGCAGTTCGGAAACAGTCGCTTCGCCCCGAGCGAGGTGGGCGAGAATAGCGCGGCGGTGCGGGTCGGCCAGTGCCGAGAACTGAGCATTCAGACTGTTCATAACAACAGTGTTATATAACCAGAATGCTATCTACAAGAGCTAACCAGGAGTTTCAACCGATAGCCAACGCTTACACATGACCAACCGGTCAGATGTACGGGCCATCCCCTCCCATCCGGACAGTCGGGACACACTCCAGAGCCGTCATTGCCTCGGTTCGTCCGCAACGCAGCCATCGACAGCGCACGGCCCAATGGCCGCTCCTGGCGCACAGTTGCCCCCCAGCGCGGTGAGCCACACGCGCTACAGACCGGTCTCCGGTACGATCACCTTGCGGTAAAGATGCCACGTCGCGTGGCCCAGTACCGGCAGGACCACGACCAGGCCGAGAAACAGCGGCAGCATCGCGGCGAACAGCGAGCCGGCGACGATCCACGCCCAGTGGAACATCGGCTGCCGGTTCTCCATCACCGCCCGGAAGCTCGTGACCATCGCCGTCACGTAGTCTATCTCGCGGTCAAGCAGCATCGGCAGCGAAACCACGGTCAGCGCGAACAGGACGAAGGCGATCCCCGCGCCGATGATCCCGCCGACGACAAGCAGCATCCATCCGCTCGGCGTCGCGAGCACCGCGTCCACGTTGGAATAGGTGGCAAGGCTCATCCGGCCGAGAAACAGGATGACGAGGATGCTCGCCACCCACATCCAGACCAGAAACCCGGCCATCACGACGAAGGCGATCGACGGGATCTGGCCGCCCCTCTGTCGCCAGACCACGCCCAGCACCTCGGCCCAGTCGAGAGGCTCGCCCGCCTCGCGCCGCCGGCTCACCTCGTAGAGCCCGATCGCGGCGAACGGTCCGAGCAGCGGAAAGGCCGCCGCGAAGGGAAAGATCCAGAAGGGCTGGTCCAGCACCCAGAGCTGCACGAACAGCGCGATCCCGAGCAGCGCATAGACGCCGCCAAAGAACAGGCCGAACCGCGGCACCGCCCGGAAGTCTGCCCATCCCTGCGCGAGCGCACCATAGACATCGTCGGCCGTGATCGTGCGGATTGTCGGCGCACGCCCGCCGACCATCGCGGTCGCAGTCATGGCAGCTCCTCGTCGTTTCCTCTCCGGACCAGCACCATACGCCGGTTTCGCGCGCCGCCGCCAGTCCGGCGCAGCCGGGTGAGGATCTATACCGACCTCCGGAGAAGCCATCCGGCCCGCGCCGGAACCCACACCGGGCGCCAAAATGGCAAGCCGGATTCCAGCCACTTTCCAGCCGGATTCCAGCCAGAGAATTTCAAGCCTTTTCAGCGGTTTGCCTCGCCAATCCCAGATAGGGGCGATCCCGGCTGCCGCGAGGCGCCCCGAAGGCCGCCTACTCCTCCGCCTGCGCCTCCGCCCGGCTCTTGCCGCTCACCTGCAGCGCCAGGGCAGCAGCCATGAACGGGTCGAGGTCGCCGTCGAGCACGCCCTGGGTGTCCGAGGTCTCGACGTTCGTGCGCAGGTCCTTCACCATCTGATAGGGTTGCAGCACATAGCTGCGGATCTGGTTTCCCCAGCCCGCATCGCCCTTCGCCTCGTGCTGCGCAGTGATCGCTTCGTTGCGTTTGCGAAGCTCCAGCTCGTAAAGCCTTGATTTCAGGGCTGCCATCGCATTCGCACGGTTCTGGTGCTGCGACTTTTCCGAGCTCGTCACGACAATCCCCGTCGGCATGTGGGTGATGCGGACCGCGGAATCGGTGGTGTTGACATGCTGGCCGCCGGCACCGGACGAGCGATAGGTGTCGATCCGGATGTCGTTCGGCGCCACCTCGATCTCGATGTTGTCGTCGACCACCGGATAGACCCAGACCGAGGCGAACGACGTCTGCCGCCGCGCCGCGGAATCGAAAGGCGAGATGCGCACCAGACGGTGCACGCCGCTCTCGGTCTTCAGCCAGCCATAGGCGTTGGACCCGTTGATCCGGTACGCAACCGACCGGATCCCCGCTTCCTCGCCCGGGCTCTCCGACTGAAGTTCCACCTTCATGCCATGCGCCTCGGCCCAGCGGACATACATCCGCGCCAGCATCGCCGCCCAGTCGCAGCTCTCGGTCCCGCCGGCGCCGGCGTTGATCTCGACGAAGGTGTCGTTGCCGTCCGCCTCGCCGTCGAGCAGCGCCTCGGTCTCGCGCGCCGCGGCCTGCTCGCGCAGCGCCCGGATCGCGGCCTCGGCCTCGGCGACGATGCCCTCGTCGCCCTCCGCCTCGCCGAGCTCTATCAGCTCGGTCTGGTCGGCAAGCTCCTGAGCCAGATGTTTGTAACCATCCAGTGCATCGGCGAGTGTCTGGCGGTCGCGCATCAGCTTCTGCGCCCGGGCCGGGTCGTTCCAGAGCTCCGGGTCCTCGGACATGGCGTTCAGCTCTTCCAGCCGATGCTCCGCCGTCTCCCAGCCCAGCCGCTGCCGCAGCAGCGCCAGCGACTTCTCGATCTCTTCCACAAGGCGTTCGGTCTCGGCACGCATCGGCTCATCCTCCAAGCCGGCCGGTTCTAGTCGCCCCCCCGCGGCGGGTAAAGTCCCGCCGGACCAGCGGGCGCGTCCGCCGCCGGCCCGCCGCTCCGAAGCGGCCGACGTCAGTTCGTGGCGCCTTGCAGCGACTCCGCGTTGATGTTGAGCAGGTTGCCGAACAGCTGCTCCAGGACGCCCATCTGGCGGCCGCCGGCCTCCGTCGTCCGCGTCTGGAGGTCGATGATCCTGCCATCCTCCAGCCCGTAGCGATGGATGTCCGTGACGACGCCCCGCGGGTCGAAGTTCACCGCGAGCACCGTGCGGTCGATCACCCGCGGCGGATGGTAGGTGTAGTTCTCGACCTTGCTCTGGACATAGTACCAGGCGGAATCGCGCAGCACCCCGTTCGAGGACGGGCGCCCGAGCGCCTTCTCGACGCTCTCCATGTTGTCGACGCCCGGCCTGATCCGCGCGATGTCCTCAGGCGGCGGCACGTAGCCATGCAGCTGCGTGGTCGGGGCGCACCCCAGCAGCGCACCGCAGAGAAGGAGTACAACCCCGGCTGTCCGCAGAGAAATCCCGGGCATCTCGTCCCCTTGGCACCTGACAAATTCCCTTGCTCCCCTACTCCCGGCATGGTCTAAATTCAAGAAACTTGGCTGGCCGGCGAGCGCGGCCCGCTGCAGGGACGGACAATGCCCGACCTCATCCCCCATGCCGAAGGCAACCCGGAGTTCGCGCGTGTGGTCGCAACGCGGCAGCTCCGCGACCTCGAGACCTTCGCCTTCGACATCGCGCCGGACCAGGAGGAGGCGGTTGCGCTAGCCCGCCTGCTCGGCGCCCGCTCGGTCCGCAAGATGCGCCTCGTCGGCCAGCTCTCGCGGCTGCCGAAGGGCGGGTGGCGGCTCGACGCCAACCTGGGCGCGACGGTCGTCCAGTCCTGCGTCGTCACCCTTGAGCCGGTGACGACCCGCATCGACCAGCCGCTGCACCGGCTTTTCCTGCCGGAGGCCGCACCCGCCGCGGCCGATCTCGAGATTTCCCCCGACGACGATGACGCGGTGGAGCCGCTCACCGACAGCATCGACCTTGGCCTCGTCGCGACCGAGGCGCTGGCGCTGGCGCTCCCCGCCTATCCACGGGTGCCGGGGGCGACCTTCGACTCAGCCCGCGCCGCCGATGAAGCCGGACCCAAGCCCTTCGCCGCCCTCGAGGCGCTGCGCGGAAAGCTTGGCGACGCATCGTGACCACAGTCGCGCCAAAGGCGGAAGTCGCCCCTTGCGTCCCGGCGCGTAATCGCTATGTTCCGCGGCTCGTTTCCCGGTCCGGAGCGGTCAGGTTGGGCGTGACATCACGCACCGCCTCTGTTATCGCGCCGGCCGTTGAATGGACGTCCCGGGGCCCGGCCCCGGCAGCAATCGAGGTCGAGACATGGCTGTCCCCAAGAGCAAGGTCACGCGCGCGAAGCGCGGCATGCGCCGTTCGCATGACGCACTTGTTGCGGCGAATCCCAACGAATGCCCGAACTGCGGCGAACTGCGCCGGCCGCATCACGTCTGCGGCGCCTGCGGTCACTATGACGGCCGCGAGGTCGTCGCGCGTGTTGAAGAGGTCGATCTCGACGACGAAGCCGCCTGAGCCCTGCCGCGCGAGGTAGGTCCGGAATGACCACGAACGCCACCCGGATCGAACCTGCAGGCCTTGGGGCAGCGCCCGGCGGCGATGTCGTCCTGTCGATCGACGCGATGGGCGGCGACCGCGGAATCGCCGACGTCGTGCGCGGCATGGCCAAGTCGCTGAAGAAGAACCCTCGCCTGCGCTATATCGTTCATGGCGACGGCCAGCAGATCTCCGCCGCGATCCACAGCCGCAGCACGCTGGAGGCCCGCACCGAGGTGCGTGACGCGCCCGGCGTCATCGCGATGGACGACAAGCCGTCGCGCGTGCTGCGCAACGCCCAGGGCACCAGCATGTGGAGCGCGCTTGAGGCGGTGAAGGCCGGGGAATCACCCGTGGCGATCTCCTGCGGCAACACCGGCGCACTTATGGCGCTGTCGATGCTTGCCTTGCGCAAGGCGCCCGGCGTCGACCGCCCCGCGATCGCCGTGCTCTGGCCGTCGCACAATCCGTCCGGGTACAACGTCCTGCTGGATGCGGGTGCCGACATCCGTGCGGACGCCGACGACCTGCTGAAATTCGCGGTGATGGGCGCCTCCTACGCCCGCAACGCGCTCGGCCTCACCCGACCGCGGGTCGGGCTGCTCAACGTCGGCACCGAGGAGCACAAGGGCCGTTCGGAACTGCACGAGGCGGCGGCGCTGATCTCCGACACCGCGCCGGACAGCGATTTCGAGTATGTCGGCTACGTCGAGGGCGTCGACATGCCGTCCGACCGCGTCGACGTGATCGTCACCGACGGATTCACCGGCAACGTCGCGCTCAAGACCGGCGAGGGCACGGCCCGGATGATCCAGGGCCTGCTGCGCGAAGCCTTCAACTTCAGCATCCTCAGCAAGATCGGCGCGCTGTTCGCGCTCACTTCGCTCAGGCGCCTGCAGAAGCGCATCGACCCGCGCCGGTCGAACGGCGGCGTGTTCCTCGGCCTCAACGGGACGGTGATCAAGTCGCACGGCAGCGCCGACGCGACCAGCATCTCCGCCGCCATCAAGCTTGCCTTCACCCTCGCCGACCACGGCTTTGCCTCGCGCCTTGCCGCGCGGGTCGGCGCCTCGGAGCATGCGCCTGTCGACGCGAGGGGCGACATGCCCACCGACGCGGGAGCCGAAGAAACGCCGGACCCGGCCCCCCGCGAAGGACGCCTCTCATGATCATCATCCGCGCGGTCCCGCGGGGCTGCGGCCACTACCTTCCCGAGCGCGTGGTCGAAAACGACGAGTTTGCGCGGACCCTCGACACGTCGGACGAGTGGATCCGTGCCCGCACCGGCATCGAGCGGCGGCACTTCGCCGCGGATGGCGAACTGACCTCCGATCTCGCCGCCGCCGCGGCCCGTGCGGCCCTTGCCGACGCCGGGATGACCGGCGCCGACATCGACGCCCTGATCGTCGCGACGGCGACGCCGGACCTCACCTTCCCCTCGACGGCGGTCAAGGTGCAGACGGGCATCGGGATGCGCGGCGGCTTCGCCTTCGACATCCAGGCGGTCTGCGCCGGCTTCGTCTTCGCGCTCGCCCAGGCCGACGCGCTGATCCGCGGCGGCGCGGCGCGCCGCGTCATGGTGATCGGCGCCGAGACCTTCAGCCGTATCCTCGATTTCACCGACCGGGCGACCTGCGTCCTGTTCGGCGACGGCGCCGGCGCGCTGATCCTCGAGGCGACGGAAGGCACGGGCGCCGCGTCCGATCGCGGACTGCTCGCCACCGATCTCCATTCCGACGGGCGCTACGCGGGTCTGCTCTATGTCGATGGCGGGCCCTCCTCCACCGGCACCACCGGCGTGGTGCGCATGTCGGGGCAGGAGATTTTCAAGCATGCCGTCATCAAGCTGGCGGAAACCGGCGCGGCGGCGCTGGCCCGCGCCGGCCTGACCAAGAGCGACATCGACTGGCTGGTGCCGCATCAGGCGAATCTCAGGATCATGACCATGACCGCGCAGAAGCTCGGCGTGCCGATGGAGCGGGTGGTGGTCACGGTGCAGGATCACGGCAATACCTCGGCCGCCTCGATTCCGCTGGCCCTGTCGGTCGCGCATGGCGAGGGGCGTCTCAAACGGAACGACCTTGTTCTCATGGAGGCGATCGGCGGTGGCCTCGCCTGGGGAGCGGCGGCGCTCCGCTGGTGACGGCGCTTTCGCAGACGCGGCCAAGCCGTTGTTATTGACTCGCTTTCCGAATTGCTCCTAGGTTTGACAAAAGAGTGATCGGCTAGGGGGGATAGCGATGAGTGAAAAGACCCTGACACGCATGGAACTGAGCGAGGCCGTGTTCCGCGCCGTGGGCCTGTCGCGCAACGAATCCGCCGAGTTGGTCGAGTCGGTTCTCGAGCATATGTCCGAAGCCCTGGTGAAGGGCGAGACGGTCAAGATCTCCTCCTTTGGAACCTTCAGCGTGCGCAAGAAGTCCGCGCGCGTCGGGCGCAATCCGAAGACCGGCGAAGAGGTGCCGATCGAGCCACGCCAGGTTCTGACCTTCCGACCTTCCCACATCATGAAAGAAC
>JBGALW010000130.1:0-10975 GCA_044223585.1 Amaricoccus sp. | reverse complement strand
ATGAAGCGGCGGCACCTGCGGGACGACGCGATCCGCTTCTGCGAGGCGGTGCGGGCGGCGCGGCCGGATGTGGTGTTCGGCGCCGACCTGATTGCAGGCTTTCCGACCGAGACGGAGGCGATGTTCGCGCGGTCGCTCGATCTCGTCGAGGCCTGCGGGCTGACGTGGCTGCATGTCTTTCCGTTCAGCCCGCGCACTGGAACCCCGGCGGCGCGGATGCCGCAGGTGCCGGGCGATGTGGTGCGCGAGCGGGCCGCGCGGCTGCGGGAGGCCGGGGCGGCGCGGGTGCGCGCGCACCTGCAGGCCATGCAGGGGCGGCGGGTCACGCTGTTGATGGAAAAGGCGGAAGTCGGCAGAACCGAGGGCTTCGCCCTGACCCGGCTTCCGGGACGGGCGGTGCCGGGCTCGGTGGTTTCTGCCCGCATCCTCGGGACCGAAGGCGACGTGCTGCTGGCCGAGGCCGCCTGACGGGCGGCCCCGGCGCGGGCGTCACATGCCCTGCTTGGTTTCCTGCGCCTGATCGGTCATCGCGTGGCCGGCGGCGCTGACGTCCTTGCCGGCGCCTTCCATCGTGTTGCAGGCGGCGAGGGCGAGCAGGACGAGCAGGGGGTAGAGAATCTTCGGCATTTTCAATCTCCTCGTTCGCTTATCGCGTTGAATCCGCGGGTGAACAACGCGGGAGGGGGGCTTCGGTTCCGCGGTGCTTGAAATCGGGCGGCCGGGGAGATAGGCGGGGCGGCAGGCGAGCGGGACGGAAAGCATGACGGATCTCGACAGTATTCGCGAGAAATACGCCTCGGCGATTGCGGCCGCGGGCGACGAAGCGGCGCTGGAAGCGGTGCGGGTCGCGGCGCTGGGCAAGAAGGGCGAGGTCTCCGGCCTGATGCGGGCGCTGGGCGCAATGGCCCCGGACGAGCGTCAGGCGGCGGGACCCGCATTGAATTCGCTGAAGGATTCGCTCAACGAGGCGCTGGGGGCGCGAAAGGCGGCGCTGGGCGAGGCGGCGCTGGAGGCGCGGCTGGCAGAAGAGTGGGCGGATGTGACGCTGGCGCCGCGGGTATTGGCGACGGGTTCCATCCATCCGGTGAGCCAGGTGACCGAAGAGATTGCGGCGATCTTTGCCGATCTCGGCTTCTCGGTGGCCGAAGGGCCGCAGGTCGAAAGTGACTGGTACAATTTCGATGCCCTGAACATGCACCCGGATCATCCGGCGCGGCAGGATCATGACACCTTCTACATGGCGCGCTCGGACGGAGACAACCGGCCGCCGCATGTCCTGCGCACCCATACTTCGCCGGTACAGATCCGCGCGATGGAATCGGGGGGCGTGCCCTGCCGGATCATCGCGCCGGGCCGGGTATATCGCGCGGATTACGATCAGACGCACACGCCGATGTTTCACCAGGTCGAGGGTCTCTGTATCGACAAAGACGTGTCGATGGCGAACCTGAAGTGGGTTCTGGAAGAATTCTGCCGCGCGTTCTTCGAGGTCGACGGGGTAGAACTGAAATTCCGTGCCAGTCACTTCCCGTTTACGGAACCGTCGGCCGAGGTTGACATCCGCTGTTCTTGGGCTGGTGGCCAGCTGAAGATCGGCGAGGGAGACGACTGGCTGGAAATACTTGGAAGCGGCATGGTCCATCCCAAGGTACTGGCGGCTGCCGGTGTGAATCCCGAAGAATATCAAGGGTTTGCTTTTGGGATGGGCATAGACCGGCTGGCGATGCTGAAATACGGCATCCCGGACCTTCGGGCGTTTTTCGACAGCGATCTCAGGTGGTTGCGGCACTACGGCTTTGCCGCCCTCGACGTGCCGACGCTGCAGGCCGGCATCAGCCGCTAGGCGTTGCGCGGCCGCCGGCGAAAGCGGTGCATGGGTGGTACAACCCATGCACATTACGTGCACAATCCATGCACCACCTATGCGGCTTATGCGAGTATCGAGTCGCGCGGCGCTGCGGGCCTGGGGGCAACGCCGCGCGGTCCGCGGCCCGTCGCACGCCCTTGCCCCTCTCCCTGACTGCCGGTATGCGGGAGGGCCTGACACGACGCCCGGGAGGGGGCCGATGAACGCGAGCGAGCCGCAGCTCCTGGTGTCCACCGACTGGCTGGCGGCGCACCTCAACGCGCCGGACCTGCGCGTCCTCGATGCCAGCTGGCACATGCCCGGGGCGGGTCGCGATCCGCGGGCGGAGTTCGAGGTGGCGCATATTCCCGGCGCCCGCTTCTTCGACATCGACGAGATCTCGGACGAGCAGTCGAGCCTGCCGCACATGGCGCCGCCGGTGGAGAAGTTCGTCTCGCGGGTTCGCGGGCTCGGCATCGGCGACGGGCATCGGGTGGTGATCTACGACTCGGTCGGCCTGTTCAGCGCGGCGCGGGTCTGGTGGCTGTTCCGGCTGTTCGGCAAGGCCGACGTCGCGGTGCTCGATGGCGGGCTGCCGAAGTGGCAGGCCGAGGGGCGGCCGGTCGAGGACGGGATCCCGATCCTGCGCGACCGGCACTTCACCGCCCGGCGCGAGGCGGGTCTGGTCCGCGACGTGACGCAGGTGGCCGCGACGGCGAAGCTCGGCGACGCGACGATCATCGACGCCCGCGCCCCCGCGCGGTTCCGCGGCGAGGCGCCGGAGCCGCGGCCGGGCCTTCGCTCCGGCCGCATTCCCGGCTCGGTCAACGTGCCCTTCGGCACGCTGCTCAATCCCGACGGCACGATGAAGGACGAGGCCGGGCTGCGCGCGGCGTTCGCCGCCGGCGGGGCCGATCCGGAAAAGCCGGCGATCACCACCTGCGGATCGGGCATCACCGCCGCCGTGGTCGCGCTGGCGCTGGAGCGGCTCGGCAATCGCAGCTGGTCGCTCTATGACGGATCCTGGGCGGAATGGGGCGCCTATCCCGACCTGAAGGTGGAGCAGGGCTGATGCGGCATCGCGCCGGCGACGAGGTCGAGGTCGCCGTCACCTATCTGGAGATGACCGCCCGTCCGGGCTTTCCCCGCCCGCACCTGCCCGCCGGCCCGGTGGCGGCGCTGATCGGCGCCGAGCGGCCGCCGGTCTGGTACTTCCTTTCGCTGTACGACACCGTCGGCGAGCGGTACGAGTGGACCGACATGCATGCGGTCAGCGAGGAGGAGGTGGCGGCCTTCCTGCACGATCCGGCGGTGACGCTCTACAGCTTCATGCGCGACGGCTGGCCGAACGGCTTCTTCGTGCTGGACAGCCGCGAACCCGGCCGCTGCAACCTCGCCTATTTCGGGCTGGTGCCGGAGGTGATCGGCCGCGGGCTCGGCACCTTCCTGCTGCAGACCGCCGTGCACATGGCCTGGGACCGTCCGGCCACCGAGGTCGTGACCGTCAACACCAATTCCCTGGACCATGTGCGGGCGCTGCCACTCTACCAACGGGCCGGGTTCGAGCCGGTGCGGCGCGAGACCCTGCGCCGGGTGCTCGCCCGCGACCGCGACGTGATCGAGGCCTGAAATCCGCGAGGGGGACCCGCCCATGTTCGAGACGCTGAAGCCGACGCCGCCCGACAAGATCATCGCGCTGATGGAGCTCTACAAGGCCGATCCGCGCACCGACAAGATCGACCTCGGCGTCGGGGTCTACAAGGACGCGAAGGGCCGGACGCCGGTGATGCGGGCGGTGAAGGCCGCCGAGCGGCAGCTGGTCGAGGCGCAGGACACCAAGGCCTATGTCGGCATCCTCGGCGATCTCGGGTTCGTGCAGGCGATGGCCGACCTCGCGCTCGGCGCCTCGGTGCCGGCCGACCGGCTGGCCGGGGCGCAGACGCCGGGCGGGACGGGGGCCATCCGGCAGCTTTCCGAGCTGATCCGGCGGGCGGCGCCGACCGCGACGGTCTGGATGTCCGATCCCACCTGGCCGAACCATCCGGCGATCCTCGGCTATCTCGGGATTCCGACGCGGACCTACCGCTACTTCGACGCGGCGACCTGCGGGGTCGACTTCGAGGGGATGATGGCGGATCTCGCCGGCATGAAGGCCGGGGACATCCTGCTGTTGCACGGCTGCTGCCACAATCCGACCGGGGCGAACCTCGATCTGGAGCAGTGGAAGGCGGTGACCGACTTCGTCGTCGCGCAGGGCGTGGTTCCCTTCGTCGACCTTGCCTATCAGGGTTTCGGCGACGGGCTGGAGGAGGATGTCGTCGGCCTGCGGCACCTCGCCGCCGCGGTGCCGGAGATGCTCCTCGCCGTCAGCTGCTCGAAGAATTTCGGGCTCTACCGCGACCGGGTGGGGGCGGCCTTCGTGCTGTCGGCGACCCCGGCGGAGAACGTGGTGACGAAGTCGAACCTCGGCTCGCTCAACCGGTTGAACTTCTCCTTCCCGCCCGACCACGGGGCGAAGGTGGTGGCGATGATCCTTGCCGATCCGGCGCTGAAGGCCGACTGGATGGCCGAGCTGGAGGCGATGCGGACCGGGATGCTGACGCTGCGCAGCGGGCTCGCCGAGGCGCTGCGCAAGGCAACCAACTCCGACCGGTTCGATTTCGTGGCCGAGCACCGGGGGATGTTCTCGCGGCTCGGGCTCGACGGCGGCCAGGTGGAGAGCCTGCGGAACGACGCAGGCGTCTACATGATCGGCGACAGCCGGATCAACATTGCCGGGCTGCCGGGCGACAAGCTGGAGCTGCTGGCGCGGTCGATCGCGGCGGTGTGAGGCCGGGGCCGCGGCCCGAAGCCCTGGCTCCGGCGCCTCGGGGGAAGATTTTCCCGCCGATGCGTCAGCATCGGCAGCGCCAGCCCAGGCAGGCGCTGCCGATGGCCCTCTGAGCCGGGTGCAACTGCCGTCGAAGGGGTGGGGCGCCCGGTCATCCCTGCGCTACTCGATCGCGTAGACGACGCTCACCTGGGCGCTGACGCTGACCGTCCCCTCGGCGACCGGCGCGGGGCTGTCCATCGCCGCTTCGGCGCGCAGCATGATCGGGGAAGGCATGTCCACCCGCTCGCTGATCGACTGGACCGCCCCGAGCGTCACCCCCGCGGCGCTGGCGTAGAGCTCGGCCCGGTGCCGCGCGTCGGCCACCGCCTTCCCGCGCGCCTCGTCCAGCTGCGGCAGCGGGTCGGCGACGTCGAAGCTGATGCCGTAGAGCCGGTTCGACCCGGCCTCGGCCAGCGAGTCGATGATCGCGCCGAGCGCCGGGACGTCGCGGACCCGCACCGTCACCATGTTGCTCGCCTCGTAGGCGACGAGCCGGGGGGCGCTGCCGTCGGCGCTGCCGTCATAGACCGGATTGAGGCTGAGCTGGCTGGTCTGCATGTCGCGCTTGGCGATCCCGGCCTCCTCCAGTGCCGCGAAAACCGCCTGCATCGCGGTGGAATTGGCCGCCAGCGCGTCGGCCGCCGCGTCGCCGCGCGTCTCGACCCCGGCCTGCACCGTCGCGAGATCCGGCACCGCCTCGACCTGCGCCGCGCCGGTCACGGTGATCGTCCGCTCCTCCGCCCGTGCGGCAAGGGGCGAGGCGCCGAGGGAGAGCGCGACGAGCGCCGCGGCCAGGGCGGTGGCGGACAGGGGTCTCGGGCGCATGGTCGTCCTCCGGTTCGGTCACGATAGCTCTGCCCTGCAATCCCTACACCGGCAAACAGAATTTCTCGGATCGATTGTTCGTGAGGCTGGATCGGCCGGCCAAAGTGCGCTACGCTGCCGGCACAACACTCGACAAAGATCGGGGCAGGCACATGAGCAGTACGTCCAACCGGCAGCCGGATTTCCGGCTTGTCTTCGGCTATCCCAACGTTGTCACCCTCTGGCGTCGCGGCGAGACGGAGCCTGTCGGCAGCGCGGATGCGGGGAGCCCCGGCTTCCTCGCCGACCTGCGCGCGCTGGCGGCCGAGGTCCGTGCCCGTCGCGGCCGGCTGACCGCCGTGCTGCCGGAGGCGGAGGTCTGGCGCGGGCGCCTGGCGCTTGTCGGGCGGACCCCGGTCTCGCGGCGGCGCGACGCGCGCGAGACGATTGCCGGCGTGTTCGGCGAGCCGGCGGAGGCGGTGCATGTCGTGCTCGGCCGGCCGGGCCGCGACGGCGCCTGGCCGGTCGCGGGCGTGCGCCGCGCGACGCTGGACGAACTGCGCGGGCTGCGCGGCCAAGTCGGGCTCGCGGCGACGACGGTGATCGGCGCCGGCGGGTTCCCGGGCTTCGCGGCGCCGCCGCCGCTGCGCACCGGCATGCGGCTGGCGGGGTTCGAGATGCCGGAGCTGGCGCTGCCGGCGCTGCGGCTGCCGCAGCTCCCGAGCCTTTCCGGGCTCCGGCCCGCCCGCGGGCTGTCGCTCGGCACCACGGGTATCGGCGCGCTGACGGCGGCGGCGGGGGTGTTCCTGCTGGTCGCCTCGCCGCGTCCGGCGCCGGTCGCCGGGGCGCCGGATGCGGTCGATCCGCTGGCCGCGGCGCTGCCGCCTGCCGTGGTCGCCGCGCCGGTGGAGCTGGCCGAGCTGACGGTGCTGCCGCCGCCGGCGGCGCCGGTGTCGCTCGCGCTCCATACCTCGCCGCGGCCGCCGGCCCGGCCCACCCTGCCGGCGGCGGTGCTCGACGCCGGCCGGCTCGGCACGCCGGTGACGATGGCGACGCGCAACGTCGACTTCACCGAGCCGCAGCCCGGACAGGCCCCGAAGATCCGCCTGCCGGCGATCCCGGCCGCCGCACCCCGCCGGGCCGAGACGGCCGAGCCGCCGACGCCGCGGCCCGAGGCGCCGAAGGCAGCCGAGGTCGCGCCGCAGACGGACCTCGACCTCCGGCCGGTGAAGCGCCCGGCGGCGAAGCCTGCCGCCAGCGCCGCGGCGAAGCCGGCCACGGCGCCGAAGCCCGAGCTGCACGTCTCCGCCGCGCCGGCCCCCGGCGAGCGGCCGGCACCGCGGCCCGTCGCGGTCGCGCCGCTGGTCGTCGCCGCGCTGACCCCGTCGACCGAGATCCTGACCGACGCCCCGCCGGCCCGCCCGGCCCCGGTCGTCAAGGCCGCGGCGGCCCCGAAGCCGGCGCCCGCGCCGAAGCCTACACCCAAGCCGACCGTGGTGAAGCCGCTGGTCGAGGCGGCGGTGGCGAAACCCGCCGCTGCGCCGAAGCCCGCGCCCGCGCCGAAGCCGGTCGTCGTTGCCGCGCCGGTGCCGCAGGCCAAGCCGGCCGTCGTGGCGGTCGCGGCCCCGAAGCCGGTCTCGATTCCCGTGGTTGCGCCGGCGAAGCAGCTGGTCGCGGCGAAGCCCGCGCCGGCGCCGGCCGTGCGCACGGCGGCAGTCATTCCGACGGTGCGCGAGGTGACGCCGGTTCGGGTCGCGAAACCGGCGCCGCAGCCGGTTCGCACCGCCTCCGCAGCGCAGCCGACGGTGCGCAAGACCACGCCGAAGCCGGAGAAGGCGCGCTTTGCCAGTGCCTCCCCGTCCAAGAGCGGCATGTCGCTGATCGGCGTCTTCGGCGGTCAGGACGGACGGCACGCGCTGGTGCTGATGCCCGACGGCTCGATCGAGCGGGTCCGGGCCGGCGACAGCGTGCGCGGCGTGCAGATCGCCGCGATCGACGCCACTTCGGTCCGCCTCACCGGGGCGGGCCGCGACGCCACGCTTCACCTTCCGGAGTAATCTCGTTCCATGTAGCGAGTTGCCTGCCGAAAAAGACGGTCCGCCCGTGCGGCGGCCGCCCCCGCGGTCACCGTACGCACTGGAGGCCCCGCCACGGCAACGCGGCGGGGCCTCGTATCTTTGTGGGGTGGCCGGCCCTTCCGCACGGCCTATCGTGCCGGCGGTTGCCGCCGGTCTTGCTGTCATCTCGACACCCGGCCGTTAACCGGCCGTCAGGATCCGGTTTTGTTCCGAAACTTTGAAGGGAAGTTTACGGGCTAACCGGACGTCAAGCCGCGCGTGCTAGGGATCGGGTCAAGCCCATCCCCCACGGGAGTCGCCCCATGCTCCGCCATCTCGGCCGCTGGACGGCCGCCGCTCTCCTTTTGTCCGCCGCCCAGGCGGTCCCCGCCGCGGCCGGTGACGACGCGGCGATCTGCGAGCGTGCGATCGTCGACGGGGCCCGTCGGCAGGGGGTGCCGGAATCGGTGCTGCACGCCATCTCGCTGACCGAGACCGGCCGGCCCGATGGTGGCCGCCTGCGCCCCTGGCCCTGGGCGATCAACCGCGAAGGTCAGGGTTTCTGGTTTCGCAATAGGGAGGAGGCGCTGGCCTTCGCCCGCAAGAGCGTCGCCGAGGGGCGGCCGAGCTTCGACGTCGGCTGCTTCCAGATCAACTATTACTGGCACGGCCGCAACTTCCCGTCGCTGGAGTCGATGTTCGATCCGGACACCGGTGCCGACTATGCCGCCCGTTTCCTCGGGTCGCTGCACGCCGAGCGTGGCGACTGGTCGGCGGCCGCCGGCGCCTATCACACGCAGAAGCCCGACCGGGCCGGCATCTATCGCGCACGCTTCGACCGCATCCTCGCGGGCCTCGGCGGCCAGCCGCTGGTCGTCGCCTCGGCGCCGGCGGACGCGGCGGAGACAGCGCCGGAAGCGCCCCGCAAGAGCCGCACCCGGATGAGCCGCGGGCCGAAGATCATCACCGTTCCGAAAAGGACCGGTCCAGCGCCGGACACGACGGACGCGGCGCTCGGGACGGTGTCCGGGGCCGGACCCGCGGCGGTGCTGGAGGCGTCGGGTGAGGCGCGCCCGCTGGCGGCCGACCTCCTGCTCTGATCGCGTTAAGCAGCTGGAAACCGAATTGCCCCCTTTTTGACTCCGCGGAAGAGTCAACGAGTGGAAGAATGCGCGCGTGCGCCGACCTACGTCCCGTGAGGGGGCCTGCCCGATCCTCGCGAGGCACCGAGAGCCCGCCGCGGCACGAGCTGCCGGCTTTGCCGGGGCTCGTGGCACGCCTCGCCGCGGACTGCCGCGGCGCGACGGCGATCGAGTACGCGCTGCTCGCCGCGCTGATCGGTGGCGTGCTGGTCGGGGTGATGTCCACCCTCAGCCATTCGATGACGGGAATGTACAGCCATATCGAGGCGGAAGTGATCCCGAAACTGGAAGGAGATGGGTCATGAGAACAATTTGGAAACACAGTTTATAGGTTAATGAATTTATTAAAAGCAACTCTAAACATAACGACTTTGACAATGCAATCAGTTTGCGAAATATGTGTCACTCGGAATACCACTCGAAGTCAAGCGTGTAAGGAGTAAGGACAGTGAACAAGATGATGACCTTCGCCAAGTCCCTGTGGAAAGACGAGGACGGTGCCACCGCGATCGAATATGGCCTGCTGGCCGCGCTGATCGCCGTCGTGATCATCACCGCCGTGTCGACCCTCGGCACCACCCTGGAATCGACCTTCACCAAGGTGAACAGCCAGATCCAGGCGAACTCCCAGCTCGGCAGCTAAGGCTCCCGCGCCAAGGCGCCTCCACCGACCGGGACCACAGCCATGCGTATCCTTATCGCCATCCTTGCAGCCTTGATTGTCGCAGGCGGCGCCGGATTCTACGTCATGCAGGGTCTCAAGCCGTCCGCTCCGGCGGTGGTCACGAAGGTGGAGGCGCCCAAACCCATCAAGGTCTTCGTCCCCGCGAAAGAAATTTCGGTGGGAACGATTCTCACCCGCGAGGCCCTCGGCACCATGGACATGGCGCCGAACTCCGTCACCGACCAGATGGTGGTGGCAGACGGGGCGGGAGAGCTGTTCCTGAAGGGCAGCGTTGCCCGCCAGGTGCTGCCGCAGGGTGTGCCGGTCGCCCGCTCCGCCATCGTGCAGCCGGGAGACGGCGGCTTTCTCGCGGCGGTCCTGCCGCGCGGCAAGCGGGCCGTGACCATCGCCATCGGCGAAGTTGCCGGCGTCGGCGGCCTCGTCCAGCCCGGCGACCGGGTGGACATCATCCTGACCTATTCCGTGGGTGGCGGCGCCAACGCCTTCCGGGCGAGCGAGACGGTGCTGGGGAACATCCGCATCCTCGCGCTCGACCAGCGGCTCGGCGCCGGCAAGCCGGACCCCGAAAAGAAGGGCAAGGCGGACAAGCTGCCGATGCCTGGAACCGCGACGATCGAAGTGACGCCGGCGCAGGCCGAGAAGATCGCGCTCGCCTCGAACCTCGGCTCGATGTCGCTGGCCCTCAATTCGGTGCGCGAAAGCGACACCGAGGCGACGACCCCGATGGCGTCCGGCCTCGCCGAAGGCGGATTCGACAAGGCCGTCCAGCGGCCCGAGCCGCGCCGCCTGACGCTCGAATCCGACGTCACCTCCACCAGCAAGGTCAAGGTGGTGCGCGGCGTGAAGAAGGTCCGTTCCACCCCCACGACAGGCGGAGACGCCGCCGCGGATCCAGCCGACGCGCCCGCCCCGGCCGAGTAGGCCCCCCATACGGGAATGAGTGCCGTGAAACGACATCACTTCCGCGCCGCCACCCTCGCCGCGGCGCTCACCCTCCTGCCCGGCGCGCTGCCCGGCACCTTCTGGACCGACCTCGCCCGAGCCTTCGAGCTCGTCCAGCCGGAGAATCAGGAAACCGTCGATCTTGTCGTCGGCACCGGCCAGCTGATCCGCGTCGAGCAGGAATTCTCCAGCCTGTTCGTGGCGAACCCGGACGTCGCCGACGTCGAGGTGAAGTCGCCGCGGCTCCTGTACCTGACCGGCGTCGGGGTCGGCGAGACCACGCTCTTTGCGGTGGACGACCAGGACAAAGTGCTGATGTCGTCGAAGGTGCGGGTGACGCACAACCTTTCGGCGCTGCAGCAGGGCATCGCGCGGGTGGCGCCGGGGCAGAAGGTGACGGCGACGACCGTCGACCAGAGCCTCGTCATCACCGGCAGCGTGGCCAACGCCGACGACGCGCAGAACGTCATGCAGGTGGCGAGCCAGTTCGTCGACGACCCGTCCCGCGTGGTGAACCGCATGACGGTGGCGAGCCCGACCCAGGTCAACCTGCAGGTCCGCATCGCCGAAGTCGCGCGCAACGTCGACCGGCAGCTCGGCATCCGCTGGGGTGCGATCGGCCTCACC
>JBGALW010000129.1:0-11590 GCA_044223585.1 Amaricoccus sp. | reverse complement strand
GGGCGACGTGCACGAGAGCCTGACGCTCCAGGGCCGCTTCCTTGAGCGCATCCTGGCACGCGGCGGAGCGGCCGAGGATCAGGGCGCGGACTGGCGGGCCGCTGGCGTTGAGCCCTGCGAGCAGGGTGCCGACCGACTGGATGAACCGGCGCGACAGGTCGCGCGCGGTTTCGTCGTGGTGGCTGAGTTCGTCGAGGCCGTCGAAGATCAGGAGGTACGGCAGGTCGTCCCGGGCGCGCCAGTCGAGGGGGTTCTCCTCGAAGCCCTTGGCACCCTCCGGATCGGTGGCGTGCCAGCGGCTGCGCAGGAACTCCCCGATGCGCATGCGCAGGTCGCCGCCGAGTTGCATGTGCTGGAGCGGGACGTAGATCACCCGGTGCCCGGCGGCGGCGATCACCCCGGCGGCGAAGGCACGGGAGAAGGAGGACTTGCCGCTGCCGGGGCCACCGGCGACGACGCGGATCATGTCCTCCTTGCCCGCGGCGCGGAGCCAGACCTCGAGCGTTTCGTGCAGGTCCGCGACATGGGCGACGATCGTGGGCCGTTCGAACACGTTGTAGTCGGCCTTTCCTGCGCTCTCTCGATCAGCCTCCGTGTGCCAGAAGCAGCGCAGGCGGTGGTAGACGGCTGCGAGCGGGATGGTCTCGTCGGCGTCGGGCGAGAAGATCGGCTCGTCTTGGAACAATCCGACGATCCAGTTGGCGTGCCGCGCCCAAGCCAGGTCGCGGGCGTAGGCGGCGGCGAAGCGGCTGTCGATTGCGGCCTCGAGCGGAGCGTAGAACGCGGTGTCGAGCGCGTGCACGCGCGCCGAGTTGCGGCGCGCCAGTTCGGCGAAACGGCGCTTGATCTCCGCGTCGGACGCGGCGACGCCGGTGGCGGTCTCGCGGACGAAGCCGGGCAGGCGGTCGACGACCTGGCGGAGGACCGGTGCGTCCGCCGGATTGTCCAGCATCGCCGCGTCGAACTTATCGTAGCCGTCGAGGCACAGCGCTTCCGCGAGGAAATCCCTGGCGGCCTCCCGGCGTGTCGGATTGCCGTCAATCGGGCCCCCGAAGCGGGGCTCATTCAGAAGCGCCAGCAGTGCGCCGCCCGAGGTGACGCGCAGCCAGATGCCGGCGATCTCGTCGATGCCGGGCTTCCGCTCGGACCTGGTGATCGCGTCGCGCACCCCCTTGTGAAGCCCGACCAGGTTTCCGGAGATGCCCGCGGCTGCGGCGAGGCCAAGTTCCTCGACCAGAACCCGCCAGTCCCGCTTCCTGTCGAAATCCCTGAAATAGACGACCACTGCGCATTCCCCCACCCGCAAGGATGATAGCGCCGTGCCGGCGTTCTCGCCAAGGGAGAAGGCCGCGCCGTGGGGCGAGGATCGCGTCGCGGGCGGTCATCAGGCGGAGGTGCCGGAATCGCGTTCCGGTGCGGGTGCTGTCGTCACGTCGGACTCTCCATGCTGGCGGGGCGGGGCCGTGTCGGCCCCACCCCCTTGTCGGCTATTGCGCACCGGGCGAGCCGGCCTGGAGCTCGTCCATGACGTTGCTGAGATTGAAGCTGCCCGGCTTCTGGCGCGGCGGGAAATCCTTGAAGCTCTGGAGCCAGTTCGCCACGTAGGCGCTCGCCGGTGCGATGGCGAACATGTGGTCGATGTACCAGCGCTGGAAGCCCATCGCGTTCTCCTGACGCGCCCGCTCGAACGGGTCCATGCGCAGGTTGGTGAGGTTGGGCGCGCGCAGCACTTCGAAAGGCTGCGCCCAGACGTCAAGGCCCTCGGCGTTCTGTTGCAGGAAGGTGACCTTCCAGTCGTTGTAGCGCAGGGCCGCCACGTCGCCGTCATCGGTCCAGTAGATGAAGTCCTGTCGCGGCCAGGCCGCCTCGCCTTTCAGCGCCGGCAGCAGGTCGTAGCCGTCGAGGTGGACGTGATACTCGCGCCCGATGGCCTGCACGCCGCCCTTCAGGAGCTGGTCCTTGATGTCCGGCTCGCCCGCGGCATCGAGGAGCGTCGGCAGCATGTCCTCGTGCGCCGTGAGGTCGTTGATCACCGTGCCCGGCTCGATCACCCCGGGCCAGCGGATCATCGCCGGTACCCGGAAGCCGCCCTCCCACTGGGTCGCCTTCTCGCCCTTGAACATCGTGGTGCCACCGTCCGGCCAGGAGAAGGACTCCGCGCCGTTGTCGGTCGAGTACATCACGATGGTGTTGTCGGCGATGCCCATCTGGTCGAGCGTGTCCAGCAGTTGGCCCACGTCGTGATCGTGCTCGGCCATGCCGTCGGCGTAGATGCCGAGCCCCGTCTTGCCCTCCCACTGCGGCGAGAGGTGGGTGAAGATGTGCATGCGGGTGGAGTTCCACCACACGAAGAACGGCTTTCCCTGATCGTGGGCGCGGTGCATGAAGTCGATCGCCGCCGCCGTGGTCTCGTCGTCGATCGTCTCCATCCGCTTGCGCGTCAGCGGACCGGTGTCCTCGATCTTGCCGTCGGCGGTGGAGTGGATCACGCCGCGCGGGCCGAACCGCTCGCGGAATTTCGGATCCTTGGGATAGTCCGGGTTCTCCGGCTCCTCCTCGGCGTTCAGGTGGTAGAGGTTGCCGAAGAATTCATCGAAGCCGTGGTTGGTCGGCAGCGTATCGTCGCTGTCGCCGAGGTGGTTCTTGCCGAACTGGCCGGTGCTGTAGCCGAGCGGCTTCAGAAGGCCGGCGATCGTCGGGTCCTCGATCTTCATGCCTTCCGGCGCGCCGGGCAGGCCGACCTTCGTGAGCCCGGTGCGGATCGGCGACTGGCCGGTGATGAAAGCCGCGCGGCCGGCGGTGCAGCTCTGCTGGCCATACCAGTCGGTGAAGATGGCGCCGCCGTCGGCCACCCGGTCGATGTTGGGCGTGTGATAGCCCATCATGCCGCGGCTGTAGGCGCTGGTGTTGAACTGGCCGATGTCGTCGCCCCAGATGATCAGGATGTTGGGTTTGGATTGTCCCGCATCCTGGGCGAACGCACCCATGGCACTCAGTGCGAATGCGCCGACCGCGATCGCGATCCTGCTTGGCCCGAACATGTAGTCTCCTCCTGGCTGCGATCCCCCGCCGCTGCCGCCGGACGCTAGCAGGAGTTTGGCGGGTGCTGAACTCCTGCCTCGATGCAGGGCTACTGGGCGGCGCCAGCGTTGCTTCTCCATGACGCTCGACTGGATCTGGTCGATCAGCTCGCCGCTGCGCCGGCGGGTAGTCCTTGAACGTGCCGAGGAAGTTGGCGACGTAGACCTGCGCTGGGACGAGCAGATAGGCGCGGTCGAGAAGCCAGTCGTAGTAGGTGTTCGAGGTGATATCCGCCCGCTCGTAGGGGTCGGAGCGCAGGTCGAAGATCTTCGGCGCAGCAGCTTGGTGATCGCTCTGCAGATCCTGAGCGTGCCGGTGGCGCGCTGCTCCTCGAAGGCCAGCTTCCAGTTCTCGTAGCGCAGCCCGACGATCTCGTTGTCGTCGTTGAAGTAGATGAAGCTGTCGCGCCCGCTCTTGTCCGCCTTGCCGGTCAGGTAGTCGAGCTGGTTGTAGCCGTCGAGGTGGTTCTTGTACTCCTTGCCCTGGATCGTGGTCCCGTCGAGCAGCCGCTGGGTGATGTCCGTCTCGCCGGCGGCGGCGAGCAGCGTCGGGAACCAGTCGAGCCCGGAGAAGATGCCGTTGTACCAGGTTCCCGGCTCGATATGGCCGGGCCAGCGGATCAGGGCGGGCACGCGGTAGGCGCCTTCCCAGTTGGTATTCTTCTCGGAGCGGAACGGCGTGGTGCCGGCGTCGGGCCAGGAATTCTGGTGCGGTCCGTTGTCCGTCGTGTAGATGACGATGGTGTTGTCGGCGAGGCCCTTCGCGTCGAGGTTGTCGAGAATCGTGCCGATGACATTGTCGGTCTCGACCATGCCGTCGGCATACTCGGTGGGCGCGGTCAGGCCCGGCGCGCTGCGGTGCTCGGCGCTGACGTGGGTGCGGAAGTGCATCCGTGTGGTGTTCATCCAGACGAAGAACGGCGTGTTGGCGTCGGCCTGCCGGTTGATGAAGTCGATGGCCGCCGCCGAAGTCTCGTCGTCGACCGTCTCCATGCGCTTGCGGGTCAGCGGGCCGGTGTCCTCGATGCGGCCGTCGGCGTAGGAGTGGATGACGCCGCGCGGGCCGAACTTCTCGCGGAACGCGGGATCCTGCGGGTAGTTGAAGTTCTCCGGCTCCTCCTCGGCGTTGAGGTGGTAGAGGTTGCCGAAGAACTCGTCGAAGCCGTGGGCGGTGGGCAGGAACTCGTCCTTGTCGCCCAGGTGGTTCTTGCCGAACTGGCCTGTGGCATAGCCGAGGTCCTTGAGGGCCGAGGCCATGGTCACGTCGCTCGCCTGCAGCCCGAGGTCGGCGCCCGGGAGCCCGACCTTGGACATGCCTGTCCGGAGGGTCACCTGGCCCGTGATGAAGGTCGAGCGGCCGGCGGTGCAGCTCTGCTCGGCGTAGTAGTCGGTGAAGGCACCGCCCTCATTGCCGATCCGGTCGATGTTGGGCGTGCGGTAGCCCATGAGGCCGTTCGAATAGATCGACAGGTTGGTCTGGCCGATGTCGTCGCCGAAGATGACGAGGATGTTCGGCTTCTGCGCCGGGCTGTCCTGGGCCATCGCAAGGCCGCTGGCCGAGAGCGCCAGCAGCGTCGCCGTCGCGAGTAGCTTCATCAGATAATCCCCCCAGAGGCGTGCTTTGCGTCGCTCCGTTACTATCGATAAACCATTGGCGGGATTGTTCCGCAGGGAGCAATGTGGGTCGAATGTTGGGGCGGGGAGCCGAAGATGAAGCTGCGCGATCTGACCGAGCCGGAGGCGGAGCTTGTCACGACGTGCGGCTGGCTTTCCCGGCAGCCGCCGGCGTTCCAGGCGGAGGTGCTCCGGTGCGGGGTGGTGCAATCGGTGGCTTCCGGCGAGGCGGTCTACCACCTCGGCGATCCGTCCGGCGGCATCTATGGCATCGTGCAGGGCCGGATGACGGTGACGACCGCGCCCGGCATGACGATGCCGCGGCTGATCCACGTCGCAGGGCCCGGCACATGGACCGGCGAGGGTCCGTTCCTGACCGGCGAGCCGCGGCGGCTGACGCTGCGCGCGGCGTCCGACAGCCGCTGCCTGCACCTGCCGATGGAGGTGATGGAGGCGATGGTGGCGCGCGACCCGTCGGCGATGCGCCGTTTCGCCGAGATCCCGGTGCTCAACATCGACACGCTGATGCGGGTCATCCACGACCTGCTGATCCGCGACGCCGACCGACGGATCGGCGCGGTGCTGTTGCGGGTCGCGCCCGGCGAGGCGCCGCTGCCCCTGTCGCAGGAGGAGCTCGGCGACATGGCCTGCGCAACGCGCAAGCAGGTGAACTTCGCGCTCCGCCGCTTTGCCGAACGCGGCTGGATCTGCCATGCCTACCGCTCGGTCACGCTCCGCGACGCGGCCGCGATGCGGGTGTTCGTGGCGGCCGAGGACGAGGGCTGACCGGGGCGGCTGACCGGGGCGCCGGACACATTCGCCGCTGCGGACCGCGCTGCTTCGTGCGAGGGTCGCGGCGTGCGGGCAGGTTGGGAAGGACCATGTGCAACGCCTATCGACTGCGCACCGACGCGGCCGCGATCTTCGATGCCTTTGCCGCCGCGGGAGTGAGGCTGGCGGCGCCGGAAGGCGTGCCCAACCTGGAGCCGCGGGACGACGTGCGGATCACCGATCCGGCGCCGATCGTGCGCGCGGGGGAGGGTGGCGAGGGCGCGGTGCTGGTGCAGCGGCGGTGGAGCTGGCCGGGCGGCAACGGGCGGCCGGTCTACAATTTCCGCTCCGACGGGCGGACGTTCGGTGCGAACCGCTGCCTCGTGGTGACCGAAGGCTTCTACGAGTTCACCACGCCGACGGAGCCGGGCCGCAAGCGCAAGGACAAGTGGCTGTTCACCCGGCCGGGCGAGCCGCTCCTCTGCATCGCCGGGATCTGGCGCGCCGTTCCGGGGGTCGGCGAAGCCTTCACGATGCTGACGATGCCGCCGGGGCCGGACATCGCGCCCTACCACGACCGGCAGGTCGTGGTGCTGGCTCCGGAGGAATGGGCCGGCTGGCTCGATCCCTCGGTCCCGGCCGCGGGATTCATCCGGCCGCTGCCGGCGGGAACGCTTCGCTTCGAGCCGGTCGCGGGGTGACGGGCCGGGCGGTCAGCCTGCCGTCGCCGCCGCGACCCGCCGCAGGCCGAGCTGGTAGCCCTGGGTGCCGCACCCGACGATGATCCCGTCGGCCCGCAGCGAGACGTAGGAGTGGTGGCGGAAGCTCTCGCGCTTGTGCACGTTGGAGATGTGGACCTCGATCACCGTGCCTTCGAAGGTGTTGAGCGCGTCCATGATCGCGACGGACGTGTGCGTGAAGGCGCCGGGGTTGATGACGATGCCCACGGCATCCTCGCGCGCCGCGTGGATCCAGTCGATGATCTGTCCTTCCCAGTTCGACTGGAGGAAGCGGCATTCGAGCCCGAGCTCGGCCGCGAGGGCGGCGCATTCGCGCTCGACGTCGGCGAGCGTCTCGTGACCGTAGATGTGCGGCTGCCGCTTGCCGAGCAGGTTCAGGTTCGGGCCGTTCAGGACGTAGACGAGCTTCGGCATTTCTCCCCCAACTCTCGTTTGGGCGACCGTGACAGATCGCGGGCCATTTGCAATGGACGGTCCGGCTCTGCCCTCAGCCGAAGCCCGGCGGCGTCACGTCGGCAGGCGGCGCGACGGCGGGCGGCGCCGCGGGCATCTCGCGGCCGTAGAAGCGGGCGCGGATGCCCTGCTTGTCGAACTGCGCGACCAGCTCGAAATTCATGTCGGACCTCACCGAAAGCGAGAAGTTCACGTCGCGCAGCCAGCAGCGGAGCTCGAAGTTCATCGAGTCCGGCCCGAGGTCCATGAACAGCACCCGCGGCGCAGGCTCCTGCAGCACCAGCGGATGCTCGTCGGCGATCGCCAGCAGGATCGCTTCCACCTTTTTGGGGTCGGCGTCGTAGGTGACGCCGACCGGCAGCTGCAGCCGCCCGGCCATGCCGCGGTGGGTGCGGTTCAGCACGGTCCCGGCGATCAGGTCGGAGTTCGGCAGGATGACGCTCGCGCGGTCGAAGGTCTCGATCTCGGTCGAGCGGACGTTGATGCCGCGGACGTAGCCCGAGAAGCCGCTGACCTCGATCCAGTCGCCTTCCTTCACCGGCCGTTCGACCAGCAGGATGATGCCGGAGACGAAGTTCGACACGATGGTCTGCAGGCCGAAGCCGATGCCGACCGACAGGGCGCCGGCGACGATCGCGAGGTTCGAGAGGTTGAGCCCCGCGGCTGACACCGCCGCGAGGCCGGCCAGCGCATAGCCGACATAGCCGACGCCGGCGACCACGGCGCTGCGCCCGCCGGCGTCGAGCCGGGTGCGCGGCAGCACCGTTCCGCGCAGGATGGTCTGCAGCAGCCGGACGAGCGTCGTGCCGAGCAGGAAGACGATGGCGAGCGTGACGATGACACCCGCCGACAGCCGCACGCCGCCGACGGTTACGCCCGCCACCATCGCGGTCCACACGTCGCTGATGTCGCTCGCGCGGGCGCCCCAGATCATCGCGAGGAGCGGCAGGCCGCCCAGGCAGACGATCGCCGCCACCGCCACCGGCAGCAGGCTGTCGCCATCCTCCCGCTGGGGCCTGCCCTGCTTGCCGAGGACCGACAGGGCGACCTTGGTCAGAAGGTCGTAGATCACCCGCTGGGCGCCGAAGAGGCCGATCATCAGCGTTGCGCGGAAGACGAGGAAGCTCGCCGCCGGGAGGAAGCCAAGCAGCGCCAGCACGGGCGCCGTCACGGCGATGAGCCGGAGGACGCGCGCCAGGATGCCGAGGAAGCGCTGGCGGATCGTCACCGCCGTCGTGTCCACGACCGGGCCGCCGTGCGTGTCGAGCCGATGGCTGAGCCGGCGCACGGTCCCGGCCGCGCTCCAGAGGGCGACCGCTCCGATGATGACCAGCGGAAACTGCATCGCGGTTTGCGTCGTCGTCGAGAGATCCCAGCGGATCGAGAGCGCACCCTCGACCATCGACAGGGCCAGCGCCGTGCCGAGCGTCGTCAGCGTCACCGATGCGCGCCACGCCTCGGTCGATTCGAGCGGCAGCAGGCGATAGGCGTCCTCACGCGGGGCGAGCAGGCTGCCGACCAGCCAGCCGGTGCCGATCAGGACCATGACGAAGGGCGGCAGCGAGAAGAACTGCCCGGCAGAGCGGCTGAGCAGTCCATTCGGATCGAAAGCCGCGAAGAACAGGCCCGCCCCGACCGCCGGAACCACGAGGCTCACGAGGTTCCGGAGCGCAACGAGGAGCGTGATCGAGCGCCTGTCCTGCTGCGCCCGCGCCAGCCGGCGGGAAACCCAGCCGCCGACCATCCGCCGCAGCCCGACGGCGATGGCGAGGCCGACGGTGACGAGGAAGAGCTGCGCCGGGAGGCGGTGCACGGTCTGCGCCCGCGTCGTCGCGTCGGCGAATTCGCCGGCGAAGGCCCGATAATAGTCGTGGACCCGGCTCGCCATCTCTGTCGCGGCGGCGGCCCAGGTGCCGGGGAGCAGGGGGCTCGGGCCGCGGCTCATCAGCTCGGCCGAGAAACGGCTGCGGATCGTCTTGTCGATCTCGCCGATCAGCATGTCGGCCTGGCGGAAGGCCTCCTGCGCTTCGACGAGCGGCACCTGCGCGTCGGACAGCTGCTTGCTCAGCTCGCCCCGCAGCCTGGCGATCTCCGGAGCCTCGCTCGCGCCCTCCGCCGGCGCCGGCCCCAGCGCCTCGATCCGCTTGTTGAGATCGTCGACCGGCCCCTGCTGGCCCTGCTCGGCCGCCTGTGCCTCGCCGCGCAGCCTGACCAGCTGCTCGCGCAGCACCTCCAGCTCCGGCGTGCTGGTGGTGGCGTCCTCCACGCGCTTCTGTGCGAAGGTGTTGGTCGACTGCCAGTCCGCGATCTGTGCGTCGGTTACCGGCTGCTGGGCATGGGCGGTGCCGCCGCCCGACCCCAGCAGCAGCAGGATCAGGAGGGCCCGCAGCAGGACCATGAGACGCGGGAAGGACGCCTCAGTCCGCGCGCGCATCGGGGATGTCGTCGCGCCGGGTGTCGAGCCACCCGGGAACCGGCAGCCCCTTCGAGCGCAGGAACGCGGGATTAAAGATCTTCGACTGGTAGCGGGTGCCATAGTCGCAGAGGATGGTGACGATCCGGCTGCCCGGCCCGAGGTCGCGTGCCATGCGGATGGCGCCGGCGACGTTGACCCCGGTCGAGGGGCCGACGCACAGCCCCTCTTCCTGCAGCAGGGCGAAGACCAGCGGCAGCGCTTCGCTGTCGGGAATGCGGTAGGGCAGGTCCACGGCCAGCCCCTCGAGGTTGGCGGTGATCCGTCCCTGGCCGATGCCCTCGGTGATCGAGGATCCTTCGGCCTTCAGCTCGCCGTGGGCATACCAGCTCCAGAGGGCCGCGCCCTCCGGGTCGGCGAGGCCGATCCTCACCTTCGGATCGCGCGCGCGCAGCCCCGCCGCGACCCCGGCGAGCGTCCCGCCCGAGCCGACCGCACAGATGAAGCCGTCGATCCGGCCCTGCATCTGTTCCCAGATCTCCGGCGCGGTGCCGTCGACATGCGCCTGGCGGTTCGCCACGTTGTCGAACTGGTTCGCCCAGATCGCGCCGTTCGGGTCGGACGCCGCCAGCTTCTCCGCCAGCCGGCCGGAATATTTCACGTAGTTGTTCGGATCGCGATACGGGACCGCCGGCACCTCGACGAGCTCGGCGCCGGCGAGCCGGATCATGTCCTTCTTTTCCTGGCTCTGGGTGTCGGGAATGACGATCACCGTGCGGAAGCCCATCGCGGCGCCGACCAGCGCGAGGCCGATGCCGGTGTTGCCCGCAGTGCCCTCGACGATGGTTCCGCCGGGCCGCAGCGCGCCGCGGGCGACCGCGTCGCGGATGATCCAGAGGGCGGCGCGGTCCTTGACGGACTGCCCCGGGTTCATGAACTCGGCCTTGCCCCAGATCTCGCAGCCGGTCGCCTCGGACGCGCCGCGCAGCCGGATCAACGGGGTGTTGCCGATCGCGCTGGGCAGGTCTGGTGCTACGAGCATCGCCCTCTCCTCGGCCGCCTCCGCCGGGAGACGCGCGCTGCGGGATAGCGACTTCCCCGGTGGCCATCAAGCGGCCGGGCGGTTCTATTCCGTGAGGACCGCCGATCGGCGGCATCACGCGTGTGTCAGGCCCATTCCCGGCGGAGGCGGCCCTCGTGCCGGGCAAGCCAGAGCAGCGAGACGATCAACGGGGCCGTGGCGATCTCGCCGCTTTCCACGCCTTCCAGCGCGACCTCGAGCGGCACGATGATCGTGCGGATGTCCTCGTCCTCCTCGGCGAGCCCGTGGACGCCGCCGGCTGCGCTCAGGTCGGCCTCGGCAACGAACGAGGTGATGTATTCGGCCATGATCGCGGGGGAGGGATAGAAGCTGCCGATCCGCTCGATCCGGCCGAGCGTGACGCCCGCCTCCTCGATGGCCTCGCGCCGGGCGGTTTCCTCGGCAGTCTCGCGCCGGTCGCGGCGGCCGGCCACCGTTTCGAGGCACCAGGGATGCGGGTCCCGGCGGGCCAGCGGTCCGGCGCGGAACTGCTCGATCAGCAGCACGGTGCCGGTCGCGGGATCGAACGGCAGCACGGTGACCGCGTCGCCGCTGGTAAAGACCGCCCGGTCGACGATCGCCGAGGTCCTTCCGTCGAAACGGCGGTGGCGGACCTTGTGGTCTTCGATGCCGAAATAGCGGGCGTAGGGGAAGCCGCGGGCGATCGGCTCGATCTCCGCCGGTCCGAAGCCGGCGCCGAGGGCCACCGGCCGTTCGGTCAGGACGCCCTGGGTGCGGGCGAAGGCACGGATCCCCATGCCGTGCAGCAACGCGGGCATCGTCTCGGCGGGCCGGTGGCCGAAGTGGCCGAGGATCTCGACCAGAAGCTCGGCCAGCTGGCTGACGAGCAGCGGATCCGTGCCGGCCGGTGCCGGTCCGGCGGGGTCGTCGGCGAGGAAGAATCCCACCGCCGGCGTGCCGTCGACGGCAACCTCGCGAGGCGCGAGGCCGAGGCCCGCCATGGCGAAGGCGACGCGCGCCGCCTGCGCGCCGTCGAGCGCGAGGAGCGCGCCCGGCACCAGGTCCGCGCCCGGCACGAGCCCGATCCGGAGGCCGCTCGCATCCCGGGCGAGAGCGTGTTCGCCGAGTGTCGCGGCCATTGCGGCGGCCTCGGTGCCGAGCATGCTGGCGACGAGGCGCGGGTCATCGAACGGCGCGTGCAGGAAGTAGCGGCTCAAGGGCGTCTCCATCGTGGCGGTGATCCGATCGCCGGGACCCTGCGTAGCACCGCTACCACACGGTGGACAGCCGGGAGGCCAGCATGGCGAACACCCATCCGCGCGCGGAAGAGATCCGCGCCTACGCCGCCGGCACCCTCCCGCCCGGCCTGTCGCTGCTCGTCGCCACGCATCTCTGCTTCTGTACCTGCTGCCGCGAGAAGGTGGCCGGACTGGAGGCGCTGTGCGGCGCGCTGCTGGCGAGCGGCGAGCCGGTGCCG
>JBGALW010000128.1:0-11918 GCA_044223585.1 Amaricoccus sp. | reverse complement strand
CTGATCGACCGGTTCCGCGACGCTGCCCCCGCCGCGCGCGACGGCGCGGGGAACGGGCTCTTCGTCGACGGCGGGACGGGCGTGGGCGCGGCGGGGCGGATCGCGGTCAACGCCGCGGTCGATCCCTCGGCCGGCGGCGCGGCCTGGCGGCTGCGCGACGGCCTCTCCCGCCGCGACCGCCGGCGAGGAGGGCGACGGCTCGATCCTCCAGGCCCTGGCCGACGCGATGTCGAGGCGCGGCCCGCGACCGGCTGGATCAGCCAGAACGCCGCGAACGGCGCGGCCACCATGGCCTCCGAGATTGGGACCTTTCTTCGCCGCGCGCGCGGCGCGCAGCGACGAGTCGCGGGCCTATCTCGCCGCGCGCCAGTCGGCGCTGGCCGAGAGGCGAGGCGACGCGACCGGCGTCGACACCGACGCCGAGCTGCAGAACCTGACGCTCGTGCAGCAGACCTATGCCGCGAACGCCCGGGTTCTCTCGGTGATCGACGACCTGATGAAGCTGCTGCTGAAGGCATGACAAGATGCGCGTGAACGCCGGCTTCCGATCTCGCGCGCATCCAGATGGTCCAGCGCCAGGCCTTCAAGACCCGAGGGCGCCATGGACAAGGCGGCGCTGGAGATGACCACCGCCCAGGCCGCCAGCCGCTTCGAGGCGACGGGGGGCAACCTCACGCGGCTTTTCGCGCTGGAACGCTCGCTCGACCGGAACCAGGTCTTCAGCGAGACCCTGTCGCTGACCGAGCTGCGGCTCGAGATGATGCAGGAAAGCCTTCGGGCGGGTGCTGAGCCCACCGTGGACCTCTCGGTGGACCTCGTCTCCAGCACCGGCGTCCACACGTCTCGACCGGCGATGATCCACGCGACCAGGGCGCGGAACGCCTTCACGCAGTCGGTTGGGCGCTCAACACCCAGGTCGCCGGCCAGTCGCTGTTTGCCGGCGCGGCCACCGACCGCCGGGCGCTCGCGTCGCCGAGGCGATCCTCGCCGACCTGCAGGCGGCGGTTGCGGGCGCGGCCAGCGCGGCAGACGCGCCGCGGCGATCGACGCCTTTTCTCCGCCCCCGCCGGCGGGTTCTTCACCGACGGCTATCTCCGTTCGGACTCGATCTCTGACGTCGGTCGACATCGGCGAGGGCCAGCGGCTCGACTACCAGGTCCGCGCGACGACGACCGGAGATCGTCGGCTGCTCAAGTCCCATGCGCTGGCGGCGATTGTCGGCGATGGCTTGCTGGACGGCGACCAGGACGAACAGATGGCCCTCCTCGCCGCGGCCGGCCGAACAAGCGGTCGCGGCGCGCGAAGACGTGCTCGACCTCCGCACCGACGTCGGCGTGAACCAGGAGATCGTCGAGACCGCCAAGGCCGAGCGCACCGCCGAGCGCGACACCCTCGACCTCGCCCGCTCGAAGATGGTCGGGGTCGATCCGCTGGAAGCCGCCTCGACCTACCAGGCGCTCGAGGTGCAGCTGCGGGCGCTCTACGAGATCACCCCGCGCGGATCGCCAACCTGCGCTTTGCCAACTACATGAGCTGACCCCGAATGCGCCTCCCCTCATCGTTCTCGCGATCATCATCCTCTGGTCGCCGGCCTCGCCGCCCCCGATCGACGCGCCGGCCCGGATCAAGGATCTCGTCGAGATCGACGGGGTGCGCGGCAACGACCTGCTCGGCTACGGCCTCGTGGTCGGCCTCAACAATTCCGGCGACAGCCTGCGCAACTCGCCCTTCACCGAGGACGCGATCGTCAACCTGCTGGAGCGGCTCGGGGTCAACGTGACCGGCGAGCAGATCCGGGCGCGCAACGTCGCGGCGGTGCTCGTCACTGCAACGCTGCCCCCGTTCTCCCGCGCCGGCAGCCAGGTCGACGTCACGGTCTCGGCGATCGGCGACGCCTCGAGCCTCCTCGGTGGTACCCTGGTCATGACGCCGCTCAACGCCGCGGACGGGCAGATCTACGCGGTGGCGCAGGGCTCGATCATCGCCGGCGGCGTCGTCGCCCAGGGCGACGCCGAGAGCGTGACGCAGGGCGTGCCGACGGCGGGCCTCATCCCCTCCGGCGCGCGGGTCGAGCGCGAGGTCGCCTTCGACTTTACCCAGATGCGCGACATGCGCCTCGCGCTGCGCAACCCCGACTTCACCACCGCGGCGCGGATCGAGGCGGTCATCAACCGCGACGTCGGCGCCCGCGTGGCGCAGATGACCGATTCCGGCACCGTCCGCCTCAACCTCGCGGCGGTCGGCATCGACAACCCGGCGCGGCTGATGGCGCAGATCGAGAACCTCGAGGTACAGACCTCGACCAAGGCGCGCGTGGTGGTCGACCAGCGCTCCGGCACCATCATCCTCGGCTCGGACGTGCGCATCAGCCGCGTCGCCGTGACGCAGGGCAACCTGACGCTCCGGGTCGAGGAGAAGCCGCTCGTCGTCCAGCCGAACCCCTTCGCCGACGGCCAGACCGTGGTGATCCCGCGCACCGACGCCAGCATCACCGAAGACCCTGGCACCGGCCTTGCCATCGTCGAGAGCTCGGTCTCGCTGCCCGAGGTGGTCGCCGGCCTGAACGCCCTCGGCGTCTCGGCCCGCGACATGATCGACATCCTGAAGTCGATCAAGGCCGCCGGCGCGCTCCACGCCGAATTCATCGTCCAGTGACCCGCAGGTCACGTTGAGGCCCGTTTCGCGGAGCCTCCATCGCGTTGACGCCGGAACGGGCGGGCGGCCGGCGGGCATTCGGCCCAAGCAGCGACAATAGAGATGGCGGGGCCACGGAGCAGGCCCCGGGTCCTGTTCCAGGGTGAGCCGGAGCCGGGCGTGCACGCGGGCCGCAGGAGCTCGATGCCCCCTCGGCGCAACCCCTTCCGGCAGGCGGCTTGAGGCTTTGTTAATCCCCGCCCCTGTAGACCGGAGGGCGTTACAGCGGGAGGCGTGCAGGGTGCGCGCGCGTACCCTTGGCCCTCGGATGGACGCATGATCGGTATTGTCGGCATCTGCCTCGTCTTCATCATGGTCTTTGGCGGCTACACCATCGCCGGAGGCAAGATTGGCATCATCCTCCACTCCCTGCCCTACGAGATGATGATGATCGCGGGCGCCGCCCTCGGCGCCTTCGTCATCTCCAACGACAAGCACGGGATCACCCACACGCTCAAGGACGTCGGCAAGGTCTTCAAGGGCCCGCACTGGAAGACCAAGGACTTCCAGGACCTCTTGTGCCTGATGTTCCAGCTGATCCGCATCGCCCGGTCGAACCCGATCGAGCTCGACGGCCATATCGAGGATCCCAAGTCCTCGTCAATCTTCGGCGCCTACCCGAAGATCCTCGCCGACGACGAGGCGGTGGCGCTGATCTGCGACACGCTGCGCTCGGCGTCGATGAACTACGACGACCCGCACCAGGTCGAGGAGGTGCTGTCCAAGCGCATCGAGACCCACTATGCCGAGGCCCAGCATTCCGCCCACACGCTGCAGGGCATCGCCGACGGCCTGCCGGCGCTCGGGATCGTCGCCGCGGTGCTCGGCGTCATCAAGACCATGGCCGCGATCGACCAGCCGCCGGAGATCCTCGGCAAGATGATCGGCGGCGCGCTCGTCGGCACCTTCCTCGGGGTGTTTCTCGCCTACGGCATCGTCGGCCCCTTCGCCAGCCGCGTGAAGGCGGTGATCGACGAGGACCAGCACTTCTACAACCTGATCCGCGAGGTCATGGTCGCCGCCCTGCACAACCACGCGCCGAACATCTGCGTCGAGGTCGGCCGGCAGAACACCCCGGCGAACCTGCGCCCGTCCTACAACGAGCTTGAGGGCGCCCTGAAGGCGTCCAAGCAGAGCCTCGCCGCATGATGATCCGCGCCCTCGGCGCCCTCCTTCTCGCCACCGCCGCCTTCCCCGGCCTCGCCGCGGAGGGTGGCGCGATCCGCGGCGGCGAGCATGACGGCTTCACCCGCATCGTCCTCGACGTCGACCCGACGACAGAATGGTCGCTGGAGACCGGACCGGGCACCGCGACCCTGCGGTTTCCCGGCCGCCCGGTCAGCTTCGGCACCGGGGAGGCCTTCGACCGCATCCCGCGCACCCGCGTCCGCGACATCACCGCGACCCGGCAGGGCAATGCGACGATCGTCAGCCTGGCGCTCGGCTGCGACTGCCGCGTCACCGCGTCCTTCGTCGGTGCCCGGTACCTGGCGCTCGACATCGCCGACCGCGACGGAGCCGTCGCGGGCGCCGGACGGGCGGCCGCGCCGCAACCGATGCCCGAGGCGCCCGAAGCGCGCGCGACCCGCGAGGCCGAAGCCGTCGCCACTGCCGAGGATCTGCTGATCCGTCAGATCGAGCGCGCCGCCGGCCAGGGCCTCATCGATCTCGCTCCCAGCGGGGAGCCCGCGGCGGAGCCCGCCACGGAATCCGCCGCCGGCCAGCTTGCGAGCGCGCATCCGCCTCCGCCGCCGGCCCCGGTCCATGGCGGCCCGTCTCCCGCTCCGGTGCATGGTGGTCCGCCACCGGCCCCGGCGCACGGCGCCATGCCGCAGGCCCCGGCCTCCCCGCATGGCGTCGCCGCGACGCATCCGGCGGCGCCGGCGGAAGCGGCCTCGAAGGAGGCGGCACCCGCGGACGTGAAAAGCCTCGTGGCCCGGCTCTCCTCGCACGAGCAGATCGACGCGGTCACCGTCTACGACCGGGACCGGCCGCGCGCCAAGGCAGCCGCGGCGGCGGCCCCGGAGGTCTGCCTGCCCGACGACCGCTTCGATGTCGCCCGCTGGGCCTCCGAGCTGCCGATGGCCGACCAGCTTCCGCCGCTGCGCCGGCAGCTGATCGGCGAGTTCGACGCCCCCGACGTGCACGGCATCACCGCACTCGCCGAGTTCTACATCCGCTTCGGCTTCGGCGCCGAGGCGGAGGCACTGCTCGCCGGCTTCGGCGGCGCCGTGCCGGCGGACGAGCGCGCCCTCCTCGTCGACATGGCCCGGACGGTCGAGGGCCGGCCGTTGCCCGGCGACGGGCCGCTGTCGCTGGCGGAAACCTGCCCCGGACGGCATGGTCTCTGGCAGGCGCTGGCGCCGGGCAATCCCCCCTTCCGCGACGCGGCGCAGTTCGCGGCGGTACAGAACGGGTTTGCCGAGCTTCCCACCGACCTCCGCGCCCAGGTCGGCCCGCCCCTTGCGTCGCGGCTCGTCGACGAGGGACAACTCGACGCCGCCCGCGTCATCTACGAGACCGCCATCCGACCCGGCGATGCGTCGACCGCCGCCCTCGACCTTGTCGGGGCGCAGCTCGCGGCGGCAGAGGGCCGCCCGGAGGAAGCGGCCCGCGCGATGGCGGCACTCGCCCAATCCGACACGCCGACCTCTCAGGCGGCGCTGGAGGCGCTGGTCCCGGTTGCGATCGGGCTCGGGGTGGCGCCTCCGGACTATCTCATCACCGATCTCCGTGCGGCCGCCCTGCGCAATCGCGGCTCGGCCGACGAGGCGAAGCTGCGCGGGCTGCTGGTGGAGGCCCTTGCCGCCGCCAACGCCTTGCCCGCCGCCATCGCCGAGGTCCGGAGCGCGATCGCCGACATTCCCACAGAGGCCCCGCGCTTTGCCGCGCTCGCCGTGCGCAGCCTGGCGGACGCCGATCCGGAGACGGTGGGCGCCTCGGTCTATGCCCGTACCGTGCTTGAAGCGCAGGATCTCGTCGCGACCGCAGCGCCGCGCGATCCCGACCGCAAGGTCATCGCCGACCGGCTGGTTGCGCTCGGCCTGCCGGCGCCAGCCGTTGCCATCGTCGATCCGGCACTGGCCTACGGTGACCGCCCCGCCCGGCTTGCCGTCGCCCGCGCCGAGATCGGCCTTTCCCGCGGGGCGGAGGCCCGCGCCACGCTCGGCACCCTGACGGGTCCCGAGGCGACAGACCTCCGCGCCCGGGCCTTCGTGTTGACCGGCGACTATGCCGACGCGGTTGCCACCTTGGCCGACCGCGGCCTCACCGGAGAGGCGACCCCCTATGCCTGGCCATCGGGCGACTGGGCCCTGTCACGCGACAGCGCCCCCGCCGATTCGGCCCGCTGGGCGATGGCCTCGTACATGCTGGCCCGCACCGGCAGCGCGCCGGCGCCCGAGCCAGCGCCCGACCCGGCCGCCCTCGACGCCGCCGCCGCCTTCCGGGAGCCGCTCCCCGCGCTCGACCGGCCGACCCTGTCAGCAGCCCGCCGGCTCATCGCCAGCGGCCCGAAGGTCTCGGACGTCATCGAGGATGCGCTGAAGTCGGACTGACCGCTTCAGGCGAGGCCGACCAGCGACAGGATCGCGATGACGACGACAATCAGTCCGACCATGTAGATGACGCTGTTCATGATGTTCCTCCCCCGCCCGGACATCCCGGTGCTGATGGCGCAATAACGCGCGCCGGCCGCGCCCGTTCCCGCCGGGCGGGGGAAGCGGCAGGTGAGGGTGGCCGGGAAAGGTCAGACGGGCGTCGGCGGGCCGCGCCCGGCCGCCGCGCTGGACGCCTACACCCGGGGGGCCGGGAGCGTCTCGACCCGGCCGCCGCCGGTCACCCGGAAGCCGCTGATCTTCTTCATCGCGAGGTTCGGCACATAGAGGCCAGCCGACAGCTTGCGGCTGCGCGCCGTCCCGGTTCCGTCGGTGCCGGAGGGTGGGATCGCCACGAATTCATAGGTCATGATCCCGGCGGCATCCGGCTCGCCATCATTCAGCGGCCGCAGGAAGGCGGTGTGCCAGCCCCAGGTCGGCGCCGTCGCCGTGACGCGCAGGATGACCCCGTAAAGGGCCGTCTCGACGACGGCGGTGTCGAAACGCAGCACCTCCGGATCCGGCTGCTCGGCCTCGGCGCCACCGAGCGAATAATAGCCCTGGCTCTCCTGCCGGCCGAGAAAGGACGGCATCTCGAACGAGCAGCCGGCCAGCACGGCCGCTCCCGCCAGCAACAACAGCACGTTACGCATCGGAGCCGCCCTCGTCATGCCCTTCGGATAGTCGGTCGCGCCGCTGTTGGGAAGCGCAAATCCGCGGACTGGACGCGCGCGGCCGGAGCGCCTAGATCCCGAGGGAACACCAGAAGGACAGGACCCCTTGGCCAGCCCGCGCTTCGAGGCGATCGCCGACGACTTCGCCTTTCTCGACGATTGGGAAGACCGGTATCGCCATGTGATCGAGCTCGGCAAGGCGATGCCGCCGATGGACGAGGCGCTCAAGGTGCCGGCGACGAAGGTCGACGGCTGCGCCAGCCAGGTCTGGATCCAGCCGCGCGTCGACGGCATCGGGTCCGGCGCCCGGTTCGACTTCGAGGGCGACTCGGACGCGATGATCGTGCGCGGCCTGATCGCTGTCCTGCACGCGCTCTATGCGGGACTGGCGCCGGGAGACGTGCTCGCAACCGACGCGGCGGCGGAGCTCGGCCGCCTCGGCCTCGACCAGCACCTGTCGGCGCAGCGGTCGAACGGCCTCCGCGCGATGGTCGGGCGCATCCGCGCGCTGGCACAGTCAACCCTGGCGCAGGCCTGAGCCATGGCGACGACGCTCCAGTCCCTGCTCGCCAGCCGCGACTTCGTCCTCGCCGACGGCGCCACCGGCACCAACCTTTTCGCGATGGGTCTGGAGGCCGGGGAGGCGCCGGAGCTCTGGAACGAGTCGGAGCCGGCGAAGGTCCGCGCGCTCTATGCCGGCTCGGTGGGCGCCGGCAGCGATCTCTTCCTCACCAACAGCTTCGGCGGCAACGCCAGCCGGCTCCGGCTGCATGACGCCGACACCCGCGTGCACGCGCTCAACCGCATCGCCGCGGAGATCGCCCGCGAGGTGGCCGACGCCGCCGGCCGGCCGGTGGTGGTCGCGGGGTCGATGGGGCCGACCGGCGAGATCATGGCGCCGCTCGGGCCGCTGACGGTCGAGGGCGCGGCAGAGATGTTCGAGGAGCAGGCCCGCGGCCTGCTCGCCGGCGGGGTTGACCTGCTGTGGGTCGAGACGATCTCGGCCCCGGACGAACTGCGCGCCGCGTCGCTCGGCATCGGCCGCACCGGCGCCCCCTGGGTCGGAACCATGAGCTTCGACACCGCGGGCCGGACGATGATGGGCGTGACCGCCGCCGACATGGTGGCGCTGGTCGCCGACCTGCCCCACGCACCACTCGCCTTCGGGGCCAACTGCGGGGTCGGCGCGTCGGACCTGCTGCGCACCGTGCTCGGCTTCCGCGCCGCGGGGGCGCCGCTGCCGGTCGTCGCCAAGGGCAACGCCGGCATTCCGAAGTTCGTCGACGGGCATATCCACTATGACGGCACGCCGGAGCTGATGGCGGACTATGCCATCCTCGCCCGCGACTGCGGCGCGACGATCATCGGCGGCTGCTGTGGCACGACGCCCGCCCACCTTGCCGCGATGCGCGCGGCGCTGGAGACGACCCCGCGCGGTCCTGCGCCCGACCTCGACACCATCGCCGCCCGGCTCGGCGGCTTCTCGTCGGCCTCGGACGGCTCGGGCGACGCGCCTGCGGGGCGGGAGCGCCGTCGCCGCCGGGGGTAACGTTCCGCTATCCTTTGGACGTCGGCGAGTACGCTGGTCCTGCTGTCCTTCCCTGGAGCATCGGCCGGGCATCCCGCACCGATGCGCCCCGGAGGGACCGCAGCGACTACCCTGCCCTACCCGATCGGGATCCCCGTTGCCGCTGCCAGCGCCTCCGCGACGCCCGGCGCCGCGGCGATCACCGGGCCGGCGACCGCGAGGCTGCCGCGCTCGAAGAACCGCCCGATCCGGCCGCCTGCCTCCTCGACCAAGAGGAGGCCGGCGAGGCAGTCCCACGAGTTCATCCAGACCTCGGCATAGCCGTCCGAGCGGCCGTCGGCCACATAGGCGAGGCCGAGCGCGCCCGAGCCGCCGCGCCGCACGCTGGCGCCTCCGGCGAGCAGGGTTCCGAAGCTCTCCACATAGCGGTCCCGCGGCGCGCGCGGCGACCAGCCGAGTTCGACGGTCGCCGCGTCGATGCGCCCCGTCGCCGCCACCCGGATCGGCACGCCGTTGCGCGCCGCCCCGAGGCCACGCCGGGCGAAATAGAGCTCGTCGAGCGCCGGCTGGTAGATCGCGCCGATCTCGACCTGCGTCCCCGCGACCACGGCGATGGAGACGCAGTAGTGCGGCAGCGCGCGGGCAAAGTTGGCGGTTCCGTCGATCGGATCGACGACCCATGTCACCCCCGCCTCCACGCCACCGGTCTCCTCGCCGACGAACCCGTCTTGCGGGAACAGCGCCGCGATCCGCTCGCGGAGGTGCCGTTCGACCGCGCCATCGGTCTCGGTCAGGAAATCCTGCGGGCCCTTCATCGTCGCCGCGCGGCCCTCGGCCTGGCGGGCAAAGCCGGCGCGCGCCAGCGCACCCGCCGACAGCGCCAGCGTCCGGCAGGCCTCCGCCCGTGCGCCAAAGTCCACCTCGTCCATGCCGCTCCCCCGGGCCGCTCCGTCGGGCCGCTTCCTCCCCGCCTATCGCATGTCACGGTCGCTTGAACCAATCTTCAAATCGTTCCGCTTCCCCGCTAAAGAACCCGCCACCGAGCGACAGGGAAGGCGGAGGACATGACGACGATCGCGGCGGCGAACCCGCCAGATCCGTTGCAGAAACCGCCGGGCGGCTGGCTTGGCCGGCTGTCGGCCTGGGCCGGGCGCCGGCGCGGCAGCCTCGTCACCCTGTTCACGCTGGCGATGCTGGTCGTCGCGGTGCTGGCGCTGCGCCGGCTGGCGGCCGAGGCGCACTATGATGACATCGTCGCGGCGCTGCTGGCGACGCCGCCCTGGCGCATCGGACTGGCGGTGGCGCTGACCGCCCTCAGCTTCCTGACCCTGACGCTCTACGACCTCACCGCCTTCGTGGCGATCGGCAGGCCGCAGCAATGGCACCGCATCGCGCCCGGCGCCGCGGCGGCCTACGCCGTCGCGCAGACCACCGGCTTCGGGCCGCTGAGTGGCGCGGCGGTGCGGCTGCGCTTCTATACCCCGCTCGGGGTGACGCCGGGCGACATCGCCCGCGTCACCGCCTTCGTGACGCTTGCCTTCGGGATCGGGCTCTTCGTCACGACGGCGATGGCGGCGCTGGTCAGCGCGCCGACGATCGCCGGGCTCGCCGGCCTCCCGGTGGTTGGGGTCGCCGCCGGCGCCTTTGCGGTGATGCTGGCGGGCCTGCTCCTCCTGACCCAGGGCGGGCGGACGCTGCGCGGCTTCGGAACCGAAGTGACGCTGCCCGGCAGCGGCCTGATGGTGCGCCAGTTGCTCATCACCGCCGGCGACCTCGTCTGCGCCGCGGGCGTGCTCTGGGCGTTCCTGCCGGCGGGCAGCATCGGCTATCCCGCCTTCCTGCCGGTCTTTGCGGTCGCGCTCGGCCTCGGCATCGTCAGCCACGTCCCCGCCGGCCTCGGCGTCTTCGAGGCGGTGCTGATGGCGAGCCTCGCCGGGACCGCGCCGCCGGCGGAGATCCTCGCGGCGCTGGCGCTCTACCGCTTCGTCTATCAGGCGATTCCGCTGATCGTCGCCGCCCTCGGCCTCGCCTTCGCCGAGGCGCGCCGCCTCGCCAGCCCGGCGGCCGTCGTGGTGCGCGCCACCGGCAACCTCGCACCGCAGGCGCTGGCGGCGCTCGCCCTCGTGCTCGGTGCAATGCTGGTCTTTTCCGCCGTCACCCCGGCACGGCCGGACGATCTCGAATGGCTCGGCACGGTCCTGCCGCTGCCGCTGATCGAAGGAGCGCACTTCCTCGCCAGCGTTTTCGGGGCGGTGCTGATGGTCACGGCCCGCGGCCTCGCCTACCGCCTCGACGGCGCCTGGTGGACCGCCCTCGCCGCCGCCGCCGCGGCGCTCGTCCTGTCACTGCTCAAGGCGATCGCGGTCTTCGAGGCGGGGGCGCTGCTCCTCTTCCTCATCGCGCTCCTCGCCGCGCGCGACGCCTTCGACCGCCCTTCCGCGCTGCTCGACATCAAGCTCACACTGCCCTGGCTGCTGGCCGTCGCGACGATCCTGCTCTGCGCGCTGGCGGTGTTCCTCTTCGTCTTCGACGACGCGCAGTTCACCGGGGGCAGCTGGCTCACCTTCGAGATCTCGGCCGAGGCGCCGCGCGGCCTCCGGGCCCTGTTCGGTGCGACGATGCTGGCGGGCCTTGCCGCCGCCTGGTCGCTGCTGCGCCCGGCCCCGGCCCGCGACCATGACCCGGACGCCGCCGAGCTGTCCCGCGCCACGGCAATCGTCCGCAGCCAGCCCGACCCGAGCGCCAATCTGGTGCGGATGGGCGACAAGCATGTCATGTTCTCCGGGGACGGCCGCGGCTTCGTCATGTACGGCCGCCAGGGGATATCGTGGATCGCCCTGTTCGACCCGGTCGGCCCGGTGGAGGTCTGGCCGGAGCTGATCTGGCGCTTCGTCGAGACCGCACGCGCCGCCGGGGGCCGCGCCGCCTTCTACGAGACGACGCCGGAGCAGCTGTCGCTCTATGCCGACGCCGGCCTGCGGTTCTTCAAGCTGGGCGAGGAGGCGCGGGTGGATCTCGTCGCCTTCGACCTCAAGGGCAGCGCGCGGGCCGGCCAGCGCAACGTGCTTTCGCGCGGCGCCCGCGAGGAGCTGGTGGTGGAGATCCTGCCGCCGGAGGCCGTGCCGCCGCTGATGGACCGGCTCCGGGCGATCTCCGACGCCTGGCTTTCCGACCGGAAGGCGACGGAAAAGGGTTTCTCGCTCGGGGCTTTCGACCCGCCGTTCATCCTCGGCAGCAGGGTGGCGGTGATGCGGCTCAGGGGCGAGCCGGTGGCGTTTGCCACGCTCCTCGCCACCGACGTCGGCGAGGAGGTGGCGGTCGACCTGATGCGGCACGCCGGCGAGATCCCGAACATCGCGATGGAGTACCTGTTCATCCGGCTCTGCGAGATCCTGAAGGCCGAGGGCGCGCGCTGGTTCAGCCTCG
>JBGALW010000127.1:0-11200 GCA_044223585.1 Amaricoccus sp. | reverse complement strand
ACGGAGGGCTGGCGCGCGCCGGGATCCTCGGCCGACACCGAGATCGGCGTGGCCGGGGCGCTCTTGCGCGACCGGATGCGCGATCTCGTGCGCAACAACCCGCACGCGGCCGAGGCTGTGGCGGTGCTGGTCAACAACATCATCGGCGCGGGGATCATGCCGCGCGCCGCCAGCGGCGACGACAAGCTGGACCGCAAGGTGGACGCCCTGTTCGAACGGTGGACGGCGGATTGCGATGCGGACGGCCAGCTGGATTTCTACGGGCTGCAGACGCTGATCTGCCGTGAGATGGTCGAGGCGGGCGAGGTTTTGGTGCGGCGCAGGCTGCGGCGGGCCAGCGATGGCTTGGCCGTGCCACTGCAATTGCAGGTGCTGGAGGCTGACTTTCTCGATGCCACCAAGTCCAGCAACGTCGGCGTGGGCCGCATCGTGCAGGGCATCGAGTTCGACCCGGTCGGCAAGCGCCGGGCCTACTGGCTCCATGCCGAACATCCGGGCGACGCCTACGGGTCACTGCAGAACGGGTTGCAGAGCCGCCCGGTCCCGGCGACCGAGATCGCCCATGTCTACGAGAAGCAGCGCACGCAGGCGCGCGGCGTTCCCTGGGGCGCGCCGGTGATCCGCAGCTTGCGCGATCTCGACGATTACGAGGTGGCCGAACTGGTCCGCAAGAAGACCGAGGCCTGCGTCACCGCCATCGTGTTCGGCGACGACGAGGCGCAGCAGGGGATCGCGCCCTCCGTGGTCGATGCTGACGGCAATCGGGTCGAACAGTTCGAGCCGGGGCTGATCGCCTATGCGCGCGGCGGGAAGGACATCCGCTTCAACCAGCCCTCCGCCACCGGCGGCTACGGCGAATACAAGCGGGCCAGCCTGCACACGATCTCGGCCGGGTTCCGGGTACCCTACGAGCTGATGACCGGCGATCTCAGCCAGGTCAACTATTCCTCGATCCGGGCGGGGCTCGTGGAGTTCCGCCGCCAGATCGACGCCGTGCAGTGGCAGCTGTTCATTCCGATGCTCTGCGCGCCAGTCTGGCGCTGGTTCACGGAAGCCGCGTGGGCGGCGGGCCAGATCCCGTCGCCGACCGTGCCGGTCGAATGGTCGCCGCCGAAGTTCGAGGCGGTCGATCCGCAGAAGGACGCGATGGCCAACCTGCTGTCGATCCGCTCGGGCACCATGACGCTGGCCGAGGTGATTGCGAAACAGGGCCGCAACCCCGACGCGGTGCTGGCCGAGATTGCCGCGACCAACGCCAAGCTCGACGCGCTGGGGCTGGTGCTCGACAGCGATCCGCGCCGCGTCACCAAGACCGGCAGCGCGCAGACGAGCGATCCGGCAACCGATCCGGCCGCCGACGACACCACCGCCGAAGCGGATGAAACCGATCCGGCACAGGCCGACCAACAGGACTGACCCCATGGACACGATGATCGAACTGCCGGCCATGCGCCGGTCGGCGGAGCTTGCGCCGAACACGGCCGACGCCGACAGCCGCACCGTCGAGGTGGTCTGGTCGGCAGGCGCGCGCGTCCGCCGCGCGACCTTCTTCGGCGAGCCCTATGACGAGGAGCTCAGCCTCGACCCGTCCCATGTTCGGCTCGACCGGCTGAACGCGGGGGCGCCGTTCCTGAAGGTGCACGAGCTCGACACGCTCGACGCGGTGATCGGCTCGGTCGTGCCGGGCTCGGCCCGGATCGAGAACGGCCGCGGCATCGCGCTCGTGCGGATCAGCGAGCGCGCCGATGTCGAGCCGATCTGGCGCGACATCCAGGCCGGGCACATTCGCGCGGTCTCCATCGGCTACCAGGTCCACCGCTTCGAGGTCTCGAAACCCGAAGCCGCCCGCGAGCTTTGGCGCGCGGTGGACTGGACGCCGTTCGAGGTCTCCGCCGTCGCGGTCGGCGCCGACCCGGCCGCCGGTTTCCGCGCCCAGCATCCCCTTCACGATTGCGTCCTCCACCGCCGGGACGCCCCTTCCACCACGAAAGGACCGATCCCGATGACGGACAAGACCCAGACCCCGGCGAGCGGCGCCGCAACCCCCGCCACCACCCAGCCGACCGCGCCGAATGATACCGAGGACACCACCATGACCGAGCCGACAGCGGCTGCGCCCGACCCGAAGGTCACGGCCAGCGATACGCGCAGCCAGCCGAAGACGCAGGCAATTCCTGGGCCCGACACCGAGGCGGTCGCCACCCGCGCCCGCGAGGCCGAGCGCGACCGCGTCTCCACGATCTACGATCTGGCCGGACGGCTGAACCTCGAGCGCGGCTTCGCCGAGGATCTGGTCAAGCGCGGCGTCAGCGTCGACGAGTCCCGCCGCCTGATCCTCGACCAGGTCGCGGCGAAATCCGACGAGACCCGGACCTTCCCCCATGTCTCGGTCCCGCTCGGCGGCCGGGACGAGCGCATCACCCGCCGCGACGCGGTGGCGAATGCGCTGTTGCATCGCTACAGCCCGACGCTGTTCCAGCTGGAGGACGCCGCGCGCCAGTACCGCGGCATGACCCTGCTGGAACTGGCCCGCGAAAGCCTCGGCAATGCCGGGGTGAACACGCGCGGCCTGTCGCGCGACGAGGTGGCGACGAGGGCACTGCACTCGACCTCTGACTTCCCCGAGATCCTGTCGGCGGTCACCAACAAGACCCTGCGGCAGGCCTACGAGGCCTATCCCCGCACCTTCATGCTGTTCTGCCGTCAGGTGCTGGCCACCGACTTCAAGGCCATGCACCGGGTCCAGCTCGGCGAAGCGCCGCAGCTGCTCGAGGTCGGCGAGAGCGGCGAGTTCAAGCGCGGGACGCTCGGCGAGAGCAAGGAGAGCTACAAGGTCAAGACCTATGGCCGGGTGGTCGCGATCACCCGCCAGACGCTGATCAACGACGATCTCGACGCCTTCACCCGGATCCCGGCGATGTACGGCAACTCCATCGCCCAGCTGGAGTCGGACGTGGTCTGGGGCATCATCACCGCCAACCCGGCGATGGCCGACGGCAACGCGCTGTTCCACACCACGCACAAGAACCTCGCAGGCACCGGTGCCGCGCTGGATGTGGCGAGCGTCGGCGCGGCGCGGGCGGCGATGGCGCTGCAGACCGGCCTCGACAAGAAGACGGTGCTGAACATCCGCCCCGCCTTCCTGATCGTGCCGGCTGCGCTGGAACTGAAGGCCGAACAGCTGGTGGCGCAGAACCTCGTGCCCGCCGCGAGCGCCAAGGTGGTGCCGCAGTCGATCCGGACGCTCTCGCCGATCAGCGAGCCGCGTCTCGATGCCGCGAGCGCCACCTCCTGGTATCTGGCCGCCTCGCCCAACCAGATCGACACCATCGAATACGCCTATCTCGAGGGACAACAGGGCCTATCTCGAGGGCCAGCAGGGCGCCTACATCGAGACTCGCAACGGCTTCGATGTCGACGGCGTCGAGATCAAGTGCCGCCTCGACTTCGGCGCCAAGGCCATCGACTGGCGCGGCCTCTACAAGAACCCGGGCGCATAACCAGCACCCTAACATGCTGAACCCTGACATGCGGGCGGTCCTGACGGGCCGCCCTTCGTCTTTCCACGAGGATCACCCCCATGAAAAACTTCGTCCAGCCCGGCAACACCATCACCCTGACCGCGCCCTATGCCGTCGCCTCCGGCGATGGCCTGCTCGTCGGCTCCATCTTCGGCATCGCCGCGGGCGCCGCCGCCATCGGCGAGCCTGTCGAGACCGCGCTCGTCGGCGTGTTCGACATCACCAAGGTCGGCTCCCAGGCCTGGACCGTCGGCGCCAAGGTCTACTGGGACGACACCAACAAGCGCTGCACCACGGTCGCGACCGACAACACCCTCATCGGCGTGGCCGTCGAGGCGGTGGCGAGCGGCGCGGGCGACACCATCGGCCGAGTGCGCCTGAACGCGACGTTCTGATGAACGCCTTCGCCGCCGCCGTCGGCGCGCTCTTCGCCGATCCGAACATCGGCCGGGACGCGGTCTACATCGCCGAGGGCGGCGCGCCCGTGTTGGTGCGGGTCGTCGCCCGGCGTGCGGATGCGGTCTCCGACTTCGGCGACGCGCGGCTCTGGTCCGAGACCACCCGGATCGACCTGCGCGTGGCCGAGGTGGCGAACCCGCGTCCCGGCGACAGGATCGAGATCGACGGCGAGGCCTTCCTCATCCAGGGCGAACCCGTTCGTGACCGCGAGCGGCTGGTCTGGACCGTCGATCTGAGGCCCGCGTGAAACTGAAGCTCGACATCGATCCCGACGTCGTCGCGATGATGGCGGCCGAGGTCGCGGCGGGCGAACGCGCGGTGACGGCCGCCATGCGCGAGGCCGGAACCGGGCTGAAGACGGCGTGGCGGTTCCAGATCACCGGCGCGGGGCTTGGGTCCCGGCTGGCGAACTCGATCCGGAGCCAGAACTTCCCGAGGTCGGGCGAAAGCCTGGACGCGGCAGCGCTGGTCTGGTCGAAGGCGCCGGTCATCGTCGGCGCGCATGACACGGGGCCGCTGATCCGCTCCAAAGACGGGTTCTGGCTGGCGATCCCGCTGCCAGCGGCGGGCAAGTCCCTGCGCGGCGGCCGGATCACGCCCGGCGAATGGGAGCGGCGCCGAGGCCTGCGCCTGCGCTTCATCTATCGCCGCACCGGCCCGAGCCTGCTGGTGGCCGAGGGACGGCTGAACACGAAGGGTCAGGCGGTGGTGTCGCGCTCGAAGACCGGACGCGGCAAGGTCACCGCGCCAATCTTCCTGTTGGTGCCGCAGGTCAAGCTGCCGAAGCGGCTGGACCTCGCGCGGGATGCAGATCGGGCATTGGACAGCGTGCCGGGGCTGATCGTGGCGAGCTGGGTGGAGCAGAGGTTCTGAAGATGACTGCTGTGGCGGGCCTTGCGCTTATTCGACGATGTCCGCGATGGCCGCTTCGAACTGATAGCATCAAGTTGTCTTCAGATCAGCCCGCGCGTCGCGGATAATCGACCAGGACGAATGCAGGAATAGTCCCGCAATCCCGAACGCGACGATCAGGTCGGGCCATGCGCTGCCCAGCCACGCGACGAGGGCCGCGGCCACAACCACGGCCGCATTGCCGATCGCGTCGTTGCGCGAAAAGAGCCAGACGGCCCGCATGTTCGCGTCACCCTTGCGAAACCGCAGCAGCGGCAGGACCGCGAGGACGTTGACCACGAGAGCGATGAGACCGAATAGCCCCATGAGACCGGCGTCCGGCGTCGTCTGGGTAAAGGCGCGCCAGATCGTCGTCCCAAGAACCCCAAGGCCCAGAACGCCAAGGAAGATGCCTTGGATCAGGGCGGATCGCGCCCGCCAGACAATGCTCCAACCGATTGCCAGAAGGCCCAGAAAGGTGATGAGGCCGTCGCCAATGAAATCGAGCGCGTCGGCCTTCACGGCCTGCGATCCGGAAATGAAGCCGCCGATCATCTCCGCAATGCCATACCCGACGTTGAGAATTACCACGATCCAGAGCGCGCGCCGATAGGCCGGGTCTTGGTAAGCTGCGCCCTCCTGCGCTTCGTCGTCGCCCGCTTCGATGCGATCGAACCCGTAGCCGGTCGCGGCCACGGCCCGTTCGATCTCGGACAGCCGCGCTTCGGGGACGTTCAACGTCAAGATGTGGGTGGCGGAGGAGACCTTTACTGCCTCCGGCGCCACGCCCGCCGACTGCGCGGCCCGCTCGATCTGGGCGGCATCCTTGGCGCAATCCATTCCGGAGACGCGGTAGCGGAAAGATGCGACATCTGCGGTCGGTTCGGCGCCTTGGGCATTGGCCATGCTTGCATTGGTCCTGCTATCTTGATGTGCGAAACACATCAGCGGAGAATGATATGGAACAAATCGCCGCGGACCGCAATGCCGTCGCGACGGCCACCGAGCGGCGGGCGAAGTTCTTTCGCGGCCTCGCGGACCAGAGCCGGTTGGCGATCCTGGATGCTCTGTGCGCCGGGCCGCTGGTCGTTCACGAGATCGTCGGGCGCACGGCCCTGACACAACCCAACGTCTCGAACCACCTTCGATGTCTGTCGGAGTGTGGCCTCGTAACCAGCATGCGCGATGGTCGTTTCGTGCGCTATCGGATTAGCAGCCCCCGGATTGCGGATCTTCTGCACGATGTGGAGGCTCTGCTCGACGCGGTGGCTACAGGCGTCGAAGCTTGTCGCAATTATGAGCCTGACGAGGATGAGTTCCACCGCTGACCCGCGTCACGACCTTAGCACATTGGCGCCGTCCGTGAATGCTGCTGCATTGGTCCGACTGGGCTTGAGGCGTATTCTTTCCGCAGTCGCCAATCGTGGTCCATCTCCATGCCCAGCCCTCGTGAAACCATCCTCACCGCGCTGCACGCGCGGCTCTCGGCGCTGTCTGCCACCGCCCTGCGCGGCGAGGTTCTGCCCGAGCGTGTGCCCACTGATGGCCTGCTGATCCTGCGCGACGGCGAGCCGGGGGAACCCGAGGTGACGCTGTCGCCGGTGCGCTACCACTACCAACACCGCGCCGAGATCGAAGCGGTCGTGCAGGGCGCCGACCGTGACGCGGCGTTCGACACGTTGACCGCCAGCATCGGCGCGGCCATCGCCGCCGACCGCACGCTGGGCGGGCTCTGCGACTGGGTCGAGGCAGAAGCGCCGAGGCCGGTCGATCTGCCCGTCGAGGGCGCGGCGAGCCTGAAGGCCGCCGTGATCCCGGTGGTGCTGCACTATTCCACGGCCGATCAGCTGGCCTGATCCCGACAACCCGAGGAGAACACCATGGCACGAGCCCAGGGGGCGCGGGCGCTGATGGCGCTTGCGTTCGAGACGACCTATGGAACGCCGCCCGCGAGCGGCTTCACCCGTATGCCCTTCGCCAGCACGTCGCTCGGCGCGGAGCAGCCGCTGCTGAACTCGGAGCTGCTGGGCTACGGCCGAGATCCGCTGGCGCCGATCAAGGACGCGGTGACGGCGGACGGCGATGTCGTCGTGCCCCTCGACGCGGAGGCCTTCGGCTTCTGGCTGAAGGCGGCCTTCGGCGCGCCCACGACCACGGGCGCGGAGGCGCCGTACACCCACGAGTTCCAGTCGGGGTCCTGGACGCTGCCCTCGATGTCGATCGAGACCGGCATGCCGGAGGTGCCGCGATTTGCAATGTATTCCGGCTGCGTGCTCGACCAGATCACCTGGCAGATGCAGCGGTCTGGCCTGCTGACCGCCACGGCGCGGTTGGTGGCGCAGGGCGAGACGGTGGGCACGACCACCAGCGCCGGGACACCGGCGGCGCTGGAGCTGAAGCGCTTCGGCCATTTCAACGGGTCGATCACACGGAACGGGCCGGCGCTCGGCAATGTGGTCTCAGCCGAGATCACCTATGCCAACAATCTAGACCGGATCGAGACGATCCGCTCGGACGGTCGCATCGACGGCGCCGACCCCTCCATCGCGGCGCTCACCGGCCGGATCGAGGTGCGCTTCGCCGACCAGACGCTGGTGACGCAGGCCATCAACGGCGAGGCCTGCGAGATGGAGTTCGCCTACGTCCTGCCGTCCGGCGAGAGCTTCACCTTCACTGTGCACGCCGTCTACCTGCCGCGCCCCCGCATCGAAATCTCCGGGCCGCAGGGCGTGCAGGCCACCTTCGACTGGCAGGCCGCCCGCGACAGCGTCGCCGGCCGGATGTGCACCGCCACCCTCGTGAACGATGTGGAGACCTACTGATGCTGACGCTCGACCTGACGAACGCCCCGCGCTGGCATGACCTCGCCCCCGGCGTGCGGGTGCAGCTGCGCCCGCTGACCACCGCGCTGATGGTCGCGACCCGCAGCGATCCCGCCGTCGAGGCGGTGCCGGACGAGGCTTCCGACGAAGAGCGCGCGGTTGCCTTCGCGAAAGCGCTGGCGCGACGGGCCCTTCTCGCCTGGGAGGGCATCGGCGACGCCGACGGCAAGCCGATCGACCCGAACCCCGAGGCCATCGACGCGCTGCTCGACGTCTGGCCGATCTTCGAGGCCTTCCAGCTGACCTACGTCTCGAAGGGCCTGCTGCTGGAACAGGAAAAAAACGCCTCCGCGCCCTCGCCGAATGGTCCTTCGGCGGGGGCGAGCGATACTGCGAAGCCAGCGCGCAAGCCTGCCCGGACTGCCCGGCGCGGCTGAACCGTCCGGAAACTCCGGAGGGTTGGCAGGTCTGGGATCTGGTCGGCCGCCTCGGCGGCCAGCTGCGTGTCCTGCCCGGCGCAGTGATCGGCTGGGACATGTCGGCCGCACTCGCGCTCGGTGATGCGCTCGGCGTGCCGCCGCTCGCCATGGCCGAACTGCTGCCCGTCATCGAAGCGGTGATGGTGGCCAAACTCAACGAACAGATGGATCACTCCCATGGCTGAGAAGAGGGTCAGCGTCCGCCTCGCGGCCGTGGGCGGACGGCAGGTGCGCGCCGAACTGGAAGGCGTGGGCGAGGCCGGGTCGCGCGGCTTCGGACGGCTGAGCCGGGAGATGGACGCGGCCAATGCGAGGCTCGCAGCCTTCTCGCGGCGGGTGCGGGTCGCAGCGGCCGCCGCCGTGGCAGCTGCCGCCGCTGCTGGCGTCGCGATGATCCGGTCCGGTCTCCAGACCGTCGATGCGCAGGCCAAGCTGGCGCAGTCGCTCGGCACCACGGTCGCCTCGATCCAGACGTTGGAGCGTGCAGGCGAACTGGCGGGCGTGTCGATGTCCGGGATCGAACAGGCGACCAAGGATCTGACGCGCCGTCTCAGCCAGGCGGCCGCCGGGACCGGTCCCGCCGCCGACGCGCTCGACCGGCTCGGGCTTTCGGCCAACGAGCTGATCGACCTGCCGCTGGACCAGCGCGTCGGCGCGATCAACGCAGCCATCGAGAGCTTCGTGCCTGCTGCCGAGCGCGCCGCGGTCGCGGGGCAGCTTTTCGGCGAGGAAGGCTCCATCGCCATGAGCCGGATCGACACGGCGACGCTGCGCCAGGCGACCGAGGACGTCCTCGCCTTTGGGGTCGTGGTCTCGGAACAGGATGCCGACCAGATCGAGCGGACGAACGATGCGATCTCCCGGCTCGGGCTGATCTGGCGCGGGCTGTCGAACCAGCTTGCGGTCGCCGCCGCACCGGCGCTCGAAGCGGTCGCCAACGCCATGGCGGCGGTCGCCAGCCGCACCGGCCCGCTCGGCATCGCGATCCGTGGTCTCTTCGACAATATCGGCCGCCTGACCACCTACGCCGCCACCTTCGCCGCGTTCCTCGCGGGACGCTGGGTCGCGGGCATGGCCGCTGCGGCGCTCTCGGTCCGTGGCCTCGCCACGGCGCTGGTCGTCCTGCGTGGGGCGCTGATCCGCACGGGCATCGGCGCGCTCATCGTCGGCGCGGGCGAGCTCGTCTACCAGTTCACCCGCCTCGTCTCCGGCGCGGGTGGGTTTGGCGAGGCGATGTCGCTGCTGAAGGACGTCGCGGTCGAGGTCTGGGAGCGGATCAGGATGGGCGCTGCTGCGGCGGGTGCGGCCGCCACGGCGATGTTCTTCGACCTGAAGGCCGATGCCGCGTCGGGCATGCAGAGCGCCATCGAGAGCGTCGTCGGTTTCGGCAACACCGCCGCGAACACCTTCGAAGGCGCCTACGAGGCGATCAAGGCGATCTGGGGCCTGCTGCCGGCCGCCATCGGCGATCTGGCGTTCCAGGCTGCGAACAGCCTTGTCGACGGCGTGGAGGCGATGCTGAACGGCGTGGTCTCGCGCATCAACGGCTTCATCGAGGGCATCAACCAGGGGCTCGAAGCGCTCGGGTCGGAGCGCCGCATCTCGCTGGTGCCCGACCTCGACCTCGGCGAGATCGAGAATCGCTTCGAAGGGGCGGCGACGGCCGCGACGACAGCGGCGCAGGCGGCCTTCGACCGGGCCTTCGAGGACAACCCGCTGACCGCCCCCGATCTCGGCCTGACCGAGGCGGCAAACCGGGCACTCGAGTCCGCGAACCTCTATCGCGGCGCCGCGCGTGATCTGGCCGAAGGGGCCCGTGCGCCCCTCGAAAGCTGGCAGGCCCTGCGCGATGCGGTGCGCGGCACCGATGAGGACGGAGCCGATGCGCTGACCGAGGCCACCGGCGCGGCCGAACGACTGGAGACGGCGCTCGGCGATGCAGGTCGCGCGGCAACAGGTGCAGGCGCGGCGGCTGGGGCTGCTGCTGCGGCAGCGGAGCCCGCGACCGAGGCCGCCGTCACCGGCTGGCAGGCCGTCACGGCGGCGCTGTCGGACTACGCCAGCAAGGCCCGCGACATCGGTGGCGACATCGGCCAGAGCCTCGTCGGCGCCTTCCAGTCCGCCGAGAACGCGGTGGGCCAGTTCGTGCGCACGGGCAAGCTGAACTTCCGCGACCTCGTCACCTCGCTGCTGGCCGATCTCGCCCAGCTCGCGGCGCGGCGTTTCATCCTCGGGCCGATCGCCAATGCGCTATCCAGCGTGTTCTCCGGGGCGGGCGGCGTCTTCGCCAGCGTCCTGCACTCGGGCGGCATGGTCGGATCGGCCGGGCCCTCGCGCATGGTGCCTACCATGGCCTTCGCCGCCGCCCCGCGAATGCATTCAGGCGGCATGGCGGGGCTGCGACATGACGAGGTGCCCGCGATCCTGCAACGCGGCGAACGGGTGCTGTCGCGGCGGGAGGCACAGAGCTACGGCGCTGGCGGGGTGAACGTCACCATCATGGCCCGCGACGCCGAGAGCTTCCGGCAATCGCGCACGCAGGTCGCCGCAGACATCGCGCGCGCCGTGTCGCTCGGGCGGAGGGGCATGTGATGGCGTTTCACGAGGTCCGTTTCCCCGACAACATCAGCCGCGGCGCGCGCGGCGGGCCGGAACGGCGCACCCAAATCGTCGAGCTCGCCTCGGGCGACGAGGAGCGCAACGCCAGCTGGGCCAACTCGCGTCGTCGCTACGACGTCGCCTACGGTATCCGCCGTGCCGACGATCTGTCCGCCGTCGTCGCCTTCTTCGAGGCGCGCAACGGGCGGCTGCATGGCTTCCGGTTCAAGGACTGGGGCGACTTCAAGTCGTGCCTGCCGTCCCAGACGCCATTGCCCACCGACCAGGCCATCGGCACGGGCGACGGCGCGACGACCGCCTTCCAGCTGGTCAAGCGCTACGCCTCGGGTGCGCAATCCTGGACGCGCGCCGTCGCGAAGCCGGTGACCGGAACCGCGCGCATCGCGCTCGGCGGGGTCGAGCAGCCTTC
>JBGALW010000126.1:0-11243 GCA_044223585.1 Amaricoccus sp. | reverse complement strand
ATGCGCGCACTGTCGATGGTCGGCCAGCGTCTCGATCACCCGACACTCCCCCACCCGACCGTGGCCACATGCCTCGACCATGCGCCGCAACTCTCCGCGCAAAGCCACGAGTTGCCCGATTCGACGCTCGACCTCGGCCATGTGTCGACGGGCGATACCGTCCACCTCCGCGCAGGACCGGTCCGGCTCGGTGGACAGAGCCAGCAACTCGCGAATCGCCTGGATCTCGAATCCGAGTTCGCGCGCATGACGGATGAAATTGGTCCGGGATATCTCTGTCTCCAAATAGCGACGCTGCTTGCCCTCGGTGCGGGTCGGGGCCGGGATCAAGCCTGCTCCCTCGTAGTAGCGGATGGTTGGCACCTTCACGCCCGTGCGGCGCGACAGCTCTCCGATTGAAATGTTCATATCCCGGCCAAACCTCCAGTCCTTAGAGGTTGCACTCTCCTTCCTCCTCGATGGGAAGGGGGCACGAAAGCGGATGGCTCCGACGAACTGTCCGAACGCCATCCGTCACTCGACCGTTTCAAGCCGCCGCAGCCCATCCTTTTGACCTTGAAGCTTTGCGTGACGCTCTCCCGTTGATGACGTCGCACACGGATGGGGCCTCCCATGGTGGGAACGTGAAGGGCCTCAGGCGCTCGATCTTCCCTCTCCAAGGAGCCGCAGCGCGTTTGCCGTCACCAGCACGGTTGCCCCGGTATCCGCCAGGATGGCAGGCCATAGGCCGGTGACCCCTAGAACCGTCGTGACCAGGAACACTGCCTTCAAGCCGAGCGCCAGGGCGATGTTCGTCCTGATGTTGAACAGCGTCCGGCGCGAAAGCTCGATCATCCGGGCGATGTCTGCGACGCGTCCGTGCAGGGCCGCCGCATCCGCCGTCTCAAGCGCCACGTCGGCGCCCCCACCCATCGCGATACCGACGTCCGCGGCCGCGAGCGCTGGCGCGTCGTTGATGCCGTCGCCGACCTTGGCCACCACGGCGCCAGTGGCTTGGCGCTCCCGCACGATCCGCTGCTTGTCCTCAGGCAGGAGCTCGGCCCGCACCTCGATGCCGAGCGCGGCCGCCACGGCCCAGGCCGTCCGCGCGGTGTCGCCGGTCAGCATGATCGCGCCGACGCCGAGCGACGCAAGGCGGTCGACCCCCTCCCTCGCGTCGGACCTGGGCTCGTCTCGCATCGCGAGCAGCCCGGCTACCGCCCCGTTCGCGAGGAGCACGGACACGGTCTTACCCTCGCCCTGGAGCCCGGAGACCCGCTCCTCCTGATCGGGCGTGAACGGCACGCGCGCGCCGGCTTCCCTCGGCGAGCCAAGGAACAAGTCGAGCCCCCCGACCTTGCCGGCGATGCCCTTGCCGCCGAATGCCTGGGCCCCGAATGCCGGGGGCACCGGCGCTCCGGCCTCGGCGGCCTTGGCCAGCACGGCCCGGGCGAGCGGGTGCGAGGAGCCACCCTCAAGGGCGCCCGACAGCGACAGCACGTCCCGCTCGGACCTCCCGAATGCCACCACGTTCGTCACGACGGGCTTGCCCTCCGTCAGGGTTCCCGTCTTGTCGAAGGCGACCGTCGTCACCGAGGCCAGCCGCTCCAGGACGGCGCCGCCCTTGATGAGAAGCCCGCGCCGGGCCCCGGCCGAGAGGCCGGCCGCGATGGCCGCCGGCGTCGAGATGACGAGCGCGCAGGGGCAGCCGATCAGCAGGATCGCCAACCCCTTGTAGACCCAATCCCCCCACGCGCCGCCCGTGAGAAGCGGCGGGACCACCGCCACCAAGGCGGCCACCGCGACGACGGCGGGGGTGTAGACCCTGGAGAACCGGTCGATCAGGCGCTCGGTCGGCGCCTTCGCCTCCTGCGCTTCCTCCACCAGCTGCACCACCCGGGCGATGGTATTGTCCTTGGCAGCCGCGGTCACCCGGACGCGGAGCGCCCCGTCGCCGTTGACCGTCCCGGCGAAGACTGCGTCGCCAAGCTCCTTGCGCCTCGGCACGCTCTCACCGGTGACCGACGCCTCGTCGATGTTGCTCCCGCCGTCCAGGATGGTCCCGTCCGCCGGGACGCGGTCACCCGGCCGCACCAGCACGGTGGCGCCGACCTTGAGGCTCGCGGCGGGCACAGATTCGGTCGTGCCGTCCCGTTCCAGCAGCGCCGTCTCCGGGACGAGACCGGTCAACCCACGGATGCTCGCCCGGGCCCGTCAGCAGCGACGCCCTCCAGCACTTCGCCGATCAGGAACAGGAAGACGACGGTCGCCGCCTCCTCGGTCGCCCCGATGACGGTCGCGCCGACGGCGGCGACCGTCATGAGCATCTCGATGGAGAAAGGCGTCTCATGCCGGGCGGCCAAGATAGCTCGTCGGGCAACCGGCACCAGCCCAACCGCCATAGCCGCGAGGAAAGCCCAGCGCTCGGTAATCGGCGCGACGTGCCCGAGCGCGTAGGCTGTCACCAGGGCCGCGCCGCAGGAAGCCGCCAGCAGGGCTTTCGGCGCCTTCCACCAAGGCGTTTCGGCGGTATCCCCGGACGCCACGGCGTCCGGGTCCTCGGCCCCGTAGCCGAGGCCGCGGACGGTGTCAGCGATCATTCTCGCATCGGTCCCGGGTCCGTGACGCACCGCGAGCGTCTCGGCGGCCACCGAGACCTGCACCTGTGCGATGTCGGGCAGCCGGCGCACGGCGGCCTCGACCTTCGCCGCGCAGGACGCGCAGTCCATGCCGGTCACCCGCAGGCGGGTCGTCGGGACGTCGGTCCTGTCCAGGGTCGCTGCTTCGGTCACGGCGGGTGCCTTCCTTGTGGTGAAGTCGACCCTACTTCCTCTAGCGACTAGAGGAGCAAGTACCATGCAGCCCATCGCAATCGGGGAATTGTCGCGGAAGGCAGCCGTGAAGGTGCCGACCATCCGCTTCTACGAGGAGCGCGGACTCCTGCCGCGCGCGTCCCGAACGGAAGGCAACCGGCGGACCTACGGCGCGGCCGACGTCCGGAGGCTTCGGTTCATCCGGCACGCGCGTGAACTCGGATTTGAGATCGAGGACATCCGCGCGCTGCTCGATCTCGCCGAGCAGCCGGAACGCCCGTGCGGGGAGGTAGACGCAATCGCCCGCCGGCATCTCGCTGACATCGACGACCGGATTGCGCGGCTTACCGGGTTGAGGGTGGAGGTCCAGGCGATGCTGGATCAATGCTCGCGGGGCAATGTCCGGGAATGCCGCATCGTCGAAGTGCTGGCCGATCACGGTGAATGCCTGCACGAGGCTCACTGATGCCTAAGGTCAAGCGAAATTACATTTTTTGCGCCCGCCAAGTTCGAAACCCCTTGCTCCTCTAGTCGCTAGAGGAGTTAGGCGTGCCGCATACGTCGGACGCCCCGTTGAGGGCTTAGATGCGAGCGGATATCCAGATGACCGGACACGCGGATCAGGCCTCCCGTGACGGGGGCGGGCACGAACACGGTCATGCCCACGCGCCCGCCAATTTCGGCAAGGCCTTCGCGGTCGGGATCGGGCTGAACGTCGCCTTCGTGCTCATCGAGGGGGTCTACGGCGTCTTGAGCAACTCCCTCGCCCTCGTCGCCGACGCAGGCCACAACCTCTCGGACGTGCTCGGGCTCGCCGTCGCCTGGGCTGCGGCCGTTCTTGGAAAACGGGCGCCTACGCCGCGCTACACCTACGGCATGAAGAGCTCCTCGATCCTGGCCGCCTTGTTCAACGCGGTCATCCTCCTCGTCGCCATGGGCGCAATCGCCTGGGAGGCCGTCCGGCGCTTCGGTGAGCCCGCACCGGTGGCCGGGACCACCGTGATGGTGGTCGCCGGCATCGGCATCCTGATCAACGGCATCACCGCTTGGCTGTTCGCATCGGGGCGCGAAGGCGACCTCAACGTGAAGGGCGCCTTTCTGCACATGGCCGCCGATGCCGCCGTCTCGGCGGGCGTCGTCGTCGCCGGCCTGCTTATCGCCCTGACGGGTTGGCGTTGGCTCGATCCGGTTACCAGCCTGCTCATCGCCGCGGCGGTCGTATGGAGCACCTGGGGACTCCTGCGCGACAGCGTGCGGATGTCGCTCGCCGCCGTGCCCCCCGGCATCGACCCTGACGCCGTGCGCGCCCATCTGCGGGGCTTGGAGGGCGTCACGGCCGTCCACGACTTTCACGTCTGGCCGATGAGCACGACCGAGGTCGCCCTGACGAGCCATCTCGTAAGGCCGGACGGTACGGACGACGCTTTCCTCATACGAGCCGCACGCGAATTGAGGGACCGCTTCGGGATCGTCCACGTCACGTTGCAGGTCGAGACGAGCGAGACGAACGCCTGCGCGCTGGCCCCGGACGGCGTGGTCTGAACCTGCGATGCAAGCCTGGCTCTATACCCTCATCCCGGCAGCCGCCGCCGTTCTCGGCGCCGCGGTCGCCGTCAACATGCGGCCGGGACCCGTCTTGGTCAGCGCCATCCAGCACTTCGCCGCAGGTGTCGTATTCGCCGCGGCGGCGGGCGAGATCCTGCCTGACCTCAAGCATGCCGGATCGCCTTGGGCCACCCTGGTCGGCGGCGGCGTCGGTGTTGCCGCCATGCTCGCGGTCCGCACTCTGGAGCGTCGGGTGAAAGGACCGGTCGGTCTGCTGACCGTCACCGGAATCGACATCTTGGTGGACGGGCTCGTCCTCGGCATCGCCTTCGCAGCGGGCGCCAAGGCCGGTTTCCTGCTTACGGTCGCCCTGACCATCGAGGTGCTGTTCCTCGGCCTGACGGTCGCGAACGAACTCGGCGAGGGCGGAACCTCGAAAGCCAGGGTGGTCGGCTTGACCGCCGCCCTCGTCGTCCTGCTGCCGCTCGGTGCGCTGCTCGGCGGCCCGGTCGCCACGCTGCCCGAGGCCATCCGCGGCGGCTTTCTCGCCTTCGGCCTGATTGCGCTCCTCTACCTCGTGACGGAGGAACTTTTGGTCGAGGCACACGAAACGGAGGACCGTCCATGGGTGACCGCGATGTTCTTCGCAGGCTTCCTGCTATTGCTCTTGCTTGATGAGCTTGTCGGTTGATGGCGCACGGGCCGGCCGCGTTCGATGCGTCATCACGAAACGCTTTCGGGTCGATGACATCAGCTCTTCAGTAGCGCGAGCGTCTTTCCTTTCAGGTCGTCAAAGGTCGCGATAGTGCGCAGATTGGCCTCGTACGCTCGCATCGCAGAGCGAAGTTCGGACATCTCGACCGTAGGGCGGACATTGGGAAGCTTGAGGTTGCCGCCAGCATCGGCGGCGGGGTGTCCAGGACTATGAACCGTCGGGAATTCGGTCTTGTCGCGTACGATACGGATGGCCGGTGCCTCTTCGGTGTTGCCCGTGATCGGCTCGAACACTGCAATCTTGCGCCGATAGGGTTCGCCGTCTGGGGCGGACGCCGTGGAACGCGCGTTGGCAATGTTCTCGACCGACACGCGCATGCGACCCTGATGAATGCGCAGGGCGGCGGACGCCAAGCTTGGCCCGGAAATGTCTTCCTTCATCGCCAGCCTCTTTCTTGCCGGCACCCTGTCCCGGCAGACACAAATTTGTTAATCAAACCTAATAAGTCATAGTTAAAAAATGATTAACTTGTGCCTTGTGGCGTTGGAGAGAACCGAGCGCTGGCCCGTCCAAGACCAGAAGTGTTCGCCGATGTCCACGAACCATCATCAAGTATGCGGCTTGGAAATCAGGCGAGCCATCATTGGATCGCTTCATGTGTCCCTCCGCTGCAGCCGGATGCATAAGCCGACTTGTGCTCACCGGGCATTTTGCACGAACGGATGTACATGATTTCGATTAAATACTGTTATTGCTCGCATATCTACGGGGTTTCCTTGCAAGCATGATGCGGAAATAATTTGACCAATTTCACGTATTGTCGATCAAAAATCTGGATCAATTTTACAAAGAACTTTCATTGACGTTCGTGGCCCACTCGATGAGGGTCCCCTGATGCGTTATCTGAATCTGGCGGAGGCTTTGTTCGCAATGGACCCCGCGGCGATGGGTGAAACGGTGACTGATGGAACGCGATGACAGGCCGGGAGCGGGCTCCGCTCAGGAGCACATCCTCCTGATCGAAGACGACGACGGTATGCGGGTGTTGGTCACGCGACTCCTGAGGGAGAGCGGCTACCGCGTCACCGGTTGCCGCAGCGGCGCCGAGATGTGGTCGCTTCTGCCCGGGAAGCCGGTCGATCTCGTCCTGCTCGACGTGATGCTGCCCGGCGCATCCGGCTTCGATCTACTGCGGGCGCTGCGCAGCAAGGGCACCGTGCCGGTCATCATGCTCTCCGCCCGCAACGAGGAGGCGGACCGGGTACTCGGACTCGAACTCGGAGCCGACGACTACGTCGCCAAGCCGTTCGGCCGGCCGGAACTCCTGGCCCGCATCCGCGCGGTGCTGCGTCGAACCGCCGTCGCGCCGACCGCCACCGCGGCGGAGAGAGCACAGGTTCTGACCTTCGCCGGCTGGCGGCTCGATTTGCGCAGCCGGCAGCTGACCGATCCCGAGGGGGCTGCCGTAGACCTCTCGGGGGCCGAGCACGACCTACTCATGGTGTTCCTAGAGCATCCGGGGCGCGTGCTTGGCCGCGAGCAGATCCTGGAGATGAGCCGCGGACGGCTCGCCGCCCCGTCCGACCGCAGCGTGGACACGCTGGTCAGCCGCCTCAGGCGCAAGCTCGAACCGCCCGAGGGCACGCTCCCCGTGATCAAGACGGTTCGCGGCTCCGGCTACATGATGGCCGCCAAGGTCGAGCGGGCATGAAATTCCTGGTCGATCTTGCCCGCAGCCTGGAGGGGCGCACCGTCGCCGTGCTGTTGCTGGCGGTACTCGTGGTCCACGGGGGCGCGTTGTTGCTGTACCGTCAGTCGGCGGCGGCCGCGGCCGACGAGGCGTTCGCGAACGAAGTGGCGCGACAGCTCGTCTTGGCGCGGGAAGCGGTACTGCGGCGACCGCCGGGGGAGCGCGGCATCGAGGCAAAAGCCCTCTCGTCGGGTCATTTCGAGATAGGCTGGGAGCGGGGGGAATCCGCCGAGACCGGCAAGACAGACCCCGCCTTGCGCGATCTGCGCGAACGCGTCCTGGAGATCGAGCCCGTGCTCGGCCCAGATCTGGCGCTCGCCCTGGCGGCGCCGGACGAGCCGCTGCACCAACAGGACCTGCGCGGCGCCTTCCCGCTGCCGGACGGCAGTTTCCTGACCTTCCGGTCCGCCCATTCGCCTCACTTGGTCCACCTTGCACCCTGGGCGTACCTCGCCACCGCGATGGCCATCCTGGTCGGCGTCGCCGCCGTCGTGCTGGTGCACCGGATCGCCGGCCCGCTCAGGGAACTGACGCACGCCACCGTCCGGATCGGGCACGGTACGGTCGTGTCCGTGCCTGAGGTCGGACCGGACGAGACGCGCGGGATCGGTCGGGCGCTGAACGCGATGCAAGGGCGCATCCACCGCCTCGTCGCGGAACGGACGCAGGCTTTGGCGGCGGTCTCGCACGATCTGCGCACGCCGATCGCCCGGCTCCGTCTTCGCCTGGACAAGGTCGATGACCTTGCGGACCGCCGTGCCATGGCTGCCGACCTCGACGACATGCAGGCCATGATCGACGCGACGCTGTCGTACCTGCGTGGCGAAGCCGACCCGGAAGCACGGCAGGTCGTCAACGTGGCGAGCGTGCTGATGAGCGTCGCCGACGCCTCCGCGGACGCGGGCCGCGAGGTGGGCTACGACGGCCCCGGCCGGGCGCTGGCGTCGGTACGTCCCGTTGCCTTCCGCCGCGCGGTCGAGAACCTTGTCGACAACGGTGTGCGCTACGGGACCCGGGTTCGGGTCGGCATCGAGATCGAAGAGGCGACCCTGGTGGTGCGCATCGACGACGACGGCCCCGGCATCGCGCCGGAGGACGTCGCCCGGGCCTTCCAGCCCTTCACCAGGCTGGAGGGGTCGCGCAACCGCAACACGGGCGGGACGGGTCTCGGACTGACCATCGCCCAGCGCGCGGTCGAGGCGGACGGCGGCACGCTCGTCCTGTCGAACCGGCCGGAGGGCAGCCTGCGGGCCGAGATCCGCCTGCCGAGGGCGAAGGGACGCGGCTGAGACGCGGCCTACCGGGCGGTCGCCGGTGCGTCGGGGTGCGCGTCCGGCTGCGCCGACCGCTCGTTCGAGACATAGCCGCTCCCAGGCAGTGCCACCGTGAGGATGATGCCTGCGACAGCCAGCGACGCGGACAGGGCCGCCGGAACGAGGAAGGCATCGGGACCAAGGGCCTTCTGGATGAAGCCGCCGGCGACCGCGCCAAGCGTCAGGCCCGCCCAGAGCGGTGCCTGGAGCCAGAACGACGGCGCGGGCTTGTGCAGGACCATGTTCGCCAGACCGGTCCCGAAACGTACGACGGTTCCGGTGACGTAGGTCAGGGCGAGGCTCCGCCCGGCCTCATCCTGCAGCGTCGCATTCAGCATGCCGAGGGCGAGGACGACGGGGTAGGCATGAAGGGGAAACGCATCGGGGGCCTCCGGCAGCAGGTTGCCGATGGACAGCAGGACGGCCTGCGCGCCGAGCAGGACCGAAAGACGCCACCGCCCGGCCCAGGCCGCGACGAGGGTGCCGACGAACGCGCCGAGGCAGAACAGCGCGATGGTGCTGCCGAACCTGGTGACGCCCGACCAATCGAAGGAACTGGCCGCGACGCCGAACCGGGTCGTGTTCCCACTCATGAACGACATGAACAGTTGAGAGTGTTCCAGGAAGCCTATCGAGTCGGCCGAACCCGCCAGGAATGCCAGCGCGACGGCCAGGGGCACGCGGGTCTCGGGTCTCGACGGGAAAGATCTGTCCACTTGGCCACCTGTCGCTGCCGCGTCGGATCTCGCCGGGGTCGCGTTCGACCCGGCGTCCGGTCCTGCGGGGAGCCGGTAGGGATACGTCGACCCCATGGCCGAGGCTTTGCTCGACCTTGACGAAGTGTGTCGGCACGCGCGCCTGACACACTTCGTCACGAACGCGGCGAACGGCAGTCAAACGGGTCGGCTATCTCCACTCCTCAAGCGGCCGATGTGGCCGATGGAACGGAGACAGATCGATGAAGCCTACGCTTGCCGCCGTTTTCGCCGCCGCGATGCTGGCCGGAGCGGCGACGCCCGCCCTTGCGGTCGACGGGCACGGCAACGCCTCCAACCCGGAGCGCAGCGTCCCGAACTCGGGCGACGTCTCCGGCGGACCCGCCCACCGTGACGATCCGCGGGTGCGGGAGGCGCAGGAGAAAGGCCCGGACGGCAAGCCCGCGCATCGTGAAGGCGACGGCCACGCACATGGGCACAGCCAGGACAAGCCCGGCAAGAAGTAAGCTTCCAACAAGGTGACACGATGAGCGGGAGATGCGCGATGCGGTTGCTGCCCCTGCTCGTCGTCTTCGCGCTCCTGGCCGTAAGCCTCGGCTATGCGCTTGCGGCGTCCCCTTGCATGGATAACAGTTCACGGTGCGGGACCGCCCCCTCACGCATCGTGGAAACGCCCGCCTCGACGAAAGTCGGGGCGGGCGCCCACCATGATCCGTCCTTACGAGACCTTCAGTCGTCGAAGTCGTGGTGATGGCGGCGCTCAAAGCCGTGGCGGTCCTCGTCCCGGTAGTCGTGATGACGGCGACGAACCTCCACGTGATCGTGGTCGCCGTGATGGTGACGACGCACCTCCTCGTGATGGTGGGGAGGTGGTCCGTAGCCGTAATATTGGGCCGACGCGGCCACGGGCGCCGACGCGGCGGCGACAGTCATGAGGGCGATCAAGAGACTTTTCATGGTCGGATGTCCCTTTTCTGATCGCACGAGGGTCCACCGACGACTTTGAACAGGGCGTGAAGCAACCGTTGTGGCATTCTCCGGCCAGGGATGCCTTCACCACGAGAGGCGGCCGCGGCTTGCGACACAGCCTCTGAATCGCAGATAAGGACGGTGATGAGTTCAGTGTGGCGCCATATGGCCTTCGAGGCGATGAGGGGGTGGTGGGCAACCGCCGCGCTCGCGCTCGTCCTGGCGCTGGCCATCGCGATGCCGACCACCGGGCTCACGGACGACCTTACCTGTCACCGGAGCCATCAAGGCCATGACAGGAGCGAACTCTCGTTCGTCTCGGATACGGCACCCGGCCTGGATCAAGCCTCCGACCACGGGCCGGCCGACCATGTTCATTGCGGCTGCCATGTCGCCTTGAGCACGACCGTTGCCGGTGATGCCCCGCTCCCCGATGGAGCGCGACCCCTCTACGCCAGATTGTCCGAGAAGATGCCCTCGGTCTCTCCCGACCGGCTGCCACGACCGCCCCGCGCCTGAGGTGACGCCGCGAAGGCGGCGCGTCACGAACCCGGGTCCGACCGACCCGGGCCGTCCCCTCACGTCTCCGACCGCGACCGTCCGGCATGTCGTCATCGGCTCCCGGCACGCCCGAGCAGGCATCATGCGCATCATCCTGACCGCCCTCATCCTGGCCGTCGGCGTCCTCGTGGGCGCTGCGGTTCCCGCCGTCTCCGGCTTCGTCCAGGGGCTGTTGATATCGGCCGGCTTGCCGCCGACCGTCTCCACCCTCGCCAGCGGCCCCACCGCCGCCAAATCCGCCGAGTCTCCCCCCGGCGAGGCGGGCCACGCCGCGGGCGACGGACACGGTCACGGCAAGCCGACCACCAAGCCCACGGGCCAGCAGACCCAGGGCGAGCACGAGCATTCCGAGGCCGAAGGCGAGGAAGGTCATGTCAAGATGACCGCTGAGCAGATCGAGAACCAGGACATCAAGGTGGCCAAAGCCGAGGGTGCCATGCTGTCGCGCCATATCCTGGTGCCCGGCACGATCACGCCCGACACCGACCGGATCGCGCGCGTCCCGGCCCGGGTCGTCGGCACCGTCGCCGAGATGCGAAAACGCCTGGGCGATGCCGTCAAGAAGGACGAGGTCGTCGCCGTCCTCGACAGCCGCGAGGTCGCGGACGCCAAGAGCGAGTACCTGACCGCCTCGGTGAAGGCCGACCTGGAGAAGACCAACTTCGACCGGCAGCAGGCGCTTTGGGACAAGCGAATCTCGGCCGAGAGCGCCTTCCTGAACGCCAAGGCCGTCTATTCCGAGGCGACGCTGCGCCAGGATCTGGCACGGCAGAAGCTGTCGGCGCTGGGGCTCGACGCGACGGCGGTGGCCAAGCTGGCCAAGCGCGACGAGACCACTCCGAACCTGTCGAGCCTGCGCCAGTACGAACTGCGCTCGCCGAT
>JBGALW010000125.1:0-11690 GCA_044223585.1 Amaricoccus sp. | reverse complement strand
CCGGCGCATTTCGACCCGCGGCACCGGCTGTTCGACCGGGCGCTCGGCGGCGGCGGCATCCTTGATGTCGGCGGCTATCCCGTCTCGTTCGCGCGGCTGGTGGCCGGCTGCGCGGTGGACGCGGATTTCGACGATCCCGTGGCGCTGAGCGGTGCCGGCATCGTCGGGCGCAGCGGCGTCGACGAGCTGGCGCGGGCGCGGCTCGTCTTTGGGAGCGGTATCGTCGCGGACGTGGCCTGCACGATCCGGCAGGGCATCGACTGCTCGGCCCTGGTGGTGGGATCGCGCGGCAGCATCCGTCTCTCGGATCCCTGGACGCCTGGGCGCGATGCTGGTCCGTCGGACGCGGCGCTGACGGTGGCGGCCGGGAGCGGGGCGCCGCGGACCGAGACGCTGCGCTGCCCCGAGCAGCTCTATGCCTTCGAGGCCGAGGTGGCGAGCCGGGCGGTGCTGGAGCGCCGGACGGCCGCGCCGGCGCCGGCGCTCAGTCCCGCGGACAGCCTCGGCAATGCCGTGACGCTCGACCGCTGGCGCCGGGCGCTGCGCGTGGAGATGCTGGCCGACGCGCCGGCGACCGCGAACCACCTGCACGGGCTCGTTCCCGCCGGCCTGCCGCAAGTTCCGGTGCTCGACTGCCGCGGCGTGGTCCTGCCCCGGCTGCTGCTGGCGACGCCGGCGGGGAGCCTGCCGCAGCTCTGGGACGCCTGGGCGGAGGCTGGCGGCACGGGATTCGATCCCGGCCGGCTGGCCGGGCTCGCGCTGCGCGAGGCGGCGCTCGGCGCCTGGCTCGCCGCGCGCGGGTTGGCCGCGGTCGCGACCGTGACCGTCCGGCTGGAGCCGCCCGGCGTGCCGCCGGAGGCGCTGGAGTCGGCGGTGGCCGCGGCGCTCGGCCGCCTCCGGCTGGGCCGCGCGCCGGTGCTGGTGCTGCCGGAGACGCCCGGGGTGCCGCGGGCGGAGATGCTCGCCGCCGGGCTCGCGCTGCGCGACGCCGGGGTGGTGCACCTGCTGGCCGCTCCGTGGCCGTCGCCGGGCTGCGAGTCGGGATCGGCGTCGGCGACCTCGACGACCTACTCCGCGTCGGCGTCAGCGCCTGTGGAGGAGCGCCGCTCGCCCTCGCGCGGGATCGGCGATCCTCACCGTAGCGCCGCGCACGCCAGCCGGGATCGTGCGACGCTGGACGGCCGGCGAACGCTGGTCACCGGCCTTCGGGTGGGCGCATAAATGGGCCAGGATCAGCGTTGCTCGAGTCGGCAACAGGTACCCCGCCGATGCTCATCAGGACGGCTTGTTCGGCGTCAGACCGCCCCGACGGCGCGGCGGCCGTCCACCACCCGGTCTCCGCGCGGCCGAGAAGATCGGCGGCGGCGCCGCCTCGGCCGCTGCGCGCGCGGCAGAATCGAAACGGTCTTCCGACCCCGACATGCGCGCCAGTCCGCAGCCCGGCTGTGCCCCGAGCGCCGACAGAACCGTCGCCACCACCGGCGCCACCCCGGCCGCCGGGGCCTCGAGGTCGTTGCGCTGCGCGCCGAGATAGCCGACCAGCGCCGCGACGTCCGGCAGTGCAGGCAGCGGCGCCAGCGCCGGATTGTCGCGGCGGGCGAGGCCGGCAAACACCGCCCGGGTCGCGACGGGTACGCCGGGATTGGCGAGCACGATCCAGAAGCCCGGAAGGGTCACCGGCTCCACCCGCTCGCCGATGCCGCCCATCCGGCAGGCCCGACCGGCGAAGCAGACCGGCACGTCGGCGCCGAGCGCCAGCAGCGCCGCAGCCCCCGGCTCCGGCACCGCCCAGTGCCGGGTCAGGAGCCGCACCGCCGCCGCCGCGTCGGCCGACCCGCCACCGATCCCCGACGCCACCGGCAGCCGCTTCACCAGCCTCAGCGCCGCACCGCGGCCCGGCGCCAGCAGCCGCGCCGCGTCCAGAACGAGGTTTCCGTCGCCGAGGTCGCCGGCGAACGGCCCTTCCGCCGTCAGGGTCAGCGTCGGGGCAGGGGCCACCGTCAGCGTGTCGCCGATCTCCGGGAACACCACGAGACTGTCGAGCAGGTGATAGCCGTCCCCGCGCCGCCCGACGACGTGCAACGCGAGATTGACCTTGGCGCGCGCCGTCTCGGCGTCGATGCCTGGTCCGTCCCTGCGCCCGTCTCCGCGCCCGTCCGGCCCCGCGACCGGGATGTCCCGCCGATGCGCCAGCATCGTCACCGCCCGCGCCTCTGCCGGACGCCCTCAGCCGCCCTGCTTTGCGGCCTGCTGCTGCGCCGCCTCGAGCCCGACCTCGATCTTCAGGCGAATGAGGTCCATGTCGAGATCGTCGGCCGGCCCGAAGGACAGGGCCCGGCGCCACTGGAACTCGGCCTCGCGCTTGCGGCCGACCATCCACAGCACGTCGCCGAGATGATCGTTGATCACCGGATCCTCCGGCGTCAGCTGCACCGCGCGCATCATCGGCTCCACCGCGTCCTGATAGCGGCCGAGCCGGTAGTAGACCCAGCCGAGCGAGTCGGTGATGTAGCCGTCCTCCGGCTCCTCGCGCACCGCCTTCTCGATCATCGCCAGCGCCTCGTCGAGATTCTCCTGCTTCTCGACCATCGAATAGCCGAGATAGTTCAGCACCATCGGCTGGTCGGGCTGTAGCACCAGCGCCTCGCGGAAGTCCGCCTCCGCGGCCGGCCAGTTTCCGGCCCGCTCGTTCGAGATGCCGCGGGTGTAGTAGAGGATCCAGTGCGCCTGCTTCGGGGTGCCGATCTGCGCGATCGCGTTGCCGTAGGCCGTCGCCGCCTCCGGATAGCGCTCCGCGATCCGGAGCGCGTCGCCGAGCGCGGAATCGACCTCGACGAGATCGCCATGGTCGGCGGCGAGCGCGGTCAGCGTCGCGATCCCGGCGTCCGGGTCCCCGGCCGACCGCTGCATGCTGGCCCGCCGGATCTCGGTCGTCACGTACCAGGGCGAGTCCTTCGCCACCCCGGCCAGCGCCTCGGTCGCCAGCTGGTACTGTTCCTGACCTTCAAGAATGTCCGCCACCACCAGGTCGGCCTCGACAAGATCGGGCCGGACGGCGGCGGCGATCCGCGCGTGCACCAGCGCCACCCGCTGCGACTCCTCGCGGTTCAGCGCGTCGGCCAGCGTCAGGAAGGCTTCCGCCGCGCCGTCGCGCGCGCCGGTGATCTGGTCGAACGGCACCTCCTCGCCCGCGGCGAGCCGGGCGCGCAGCGCGACCAGCGGCGCGTCCGGCAGGCCCTCGGCCATCGCGGCGTCGATCACCGCGATCGCGTCCTGCTCGCGCCCGAGCTGCGCGAGGATCTCGGCATGCGCCACCACCGCCGAGCGGTTGAGGTGGAGGGGCTCGTCCCCCGCACCGGCGAGGATCTGCTCGGCTGAAACGAAGTCCCCGGCATAGGCGAGCGCCAGCGCCTTGTGGTACTGGCCATAGGCCACCATCGCGTCGTTGCCGCCCATGGCGTCGAAGGCCGCCTTCGCCGCCGGGTAGTCGTCCTCGCCCACCGCTATCCAACCGGCCAGCAGGCCGGAGAGGAGCGGGTTCAGCGTCTCGCCCGCGCCCTCGCGGGTCTTGGCCGCCGCCGCATAGTCTCCCGCCGCCAGCGCCCCGCCGAGCCGCACCAGCATTGCCACCTGGTTGCCGGGGTCGACCGCGTCCAGCCGCTCCGCCAGCGGCAGGGCCGCGGTCACGTCGCCCATGGCCACCCGCGCCACGACGGCGTTGGTGAGAAGGCCGGCATTGTCCGGGTCCGACATCAGCGCCCGGTCGTAATAGTCCGCCGCGTCGGCATAGTCGTTGCGGAAGTCGGCCTGCATCGCCGCCAGATACGCCCCGGACAGGCTCGACCCCGCCGCAGGCAGCGCCGCCCCCGCCAGAAGGGTCGCGAGCGCGACGCCGCAGGCGGCACGGCCGAAGGCATTGCGGGCCAGGGTGGCGAGGTTCATCGGCACAGGGGCGCATCTCCCGCGGGTTTTTCGATCCGGCCGACCCTATGCCGCCCACCGGGCCGATTCACTCGCACGAATCGGCCCGCGCGCCGCTCCGCCGGTCTGCCGAAGTCACATCTTGGTATGCCGGCGCAGGTTCATGCCTGACACAACGCCGGGGCCCCGACGGTTGCCCGCCGCACAGCCGCGCGACGGCGCCGCAAGCGGCCGCGCTACATGTTCGGGTAGTTCGGCCCGTCTCCGCCCTGCGGCGTGGTCCAGACGATGTTCTGCAGCGGATCCTTGATGTCGCAGGTCTTGCAGTGCACGCAGTTCTGGAAGTTGATGACGAACCGCGGGTCCGACCCGTCCTCGTTGCGCACCACCTCGTAGACGCCGGCCGGACAATAGCGCTGCGCCGGCTCGGCGTAGCGCGGCAGGTTGATGTCGATCGGAATCCAGGAATCCTTGAGGGTCAGATGACTTGGTTGGTCCTCGTCGTGGTTGGTGAAGGCAAAGGACACGTTGGTCAGCCGGTCGAACGACAGCACCCCGTCGGGCCGCGGATACTCGATCTGCGGGAACCGCTCGGCGCGCCCGGTCGACTCGGCGTCAGTCTTGCCGTGGCTCATCGTCCCGAACGGCGAGTGGTTGTTCAGCAGCGTGTTGAGCCACATGTCGAGGCCGCCGAGCGCCAGTGACGCCGTCAGGCCGTACCGCGACCACAGCGGCTTGACGTTTCTCACCGGCTTCAGGTCCGCCGCGATCGGCCCGGTGTTCACCGACTGCGCATAGGCCGCCAGTTCGTCGCCGGACCGCCCCGCCGCGATTGCCGCCTGCGCCGCCTCCGCCGCGGCGATGCCCGAGAGCATGGCGTTGTGGTTGCCCTTGATGCGCGGCACGTTGACGAACCCCGCCGAACACCCGATCAGCGCCCCGCCGGGGAAGGTCAGCTTCGGCACCGACTGCCAGCCGCCCTCGGTGATCGCCCGCGCCCCGTAGGCGACCCGCTTGCCGCCCTTCAGCAGCTCGGCGACCAGCGGGTGATGCTTGAACCGCTGGAACTCCATGTAGGGATAGAGCCAGGGGTTCTGGTAGTTCAGGTGGACGACGAACCCGACGAAAACCTGGTTGTTTTCCAGGTGATAGATGAAAGATCCGCCGCCGGCGTTCGACCCGAGCGGCCAGCCCATCGTGTGGATGACCCGGCCAAGGTGGTGCACCTCCGGCCGCACCTCCCAGATTTCCTTCATGCCGAGCCCGTACTTCTGCGGCTCGCGCCCCTCGGCGAGGCCCCAGCGGTCGATGATCTGGCGTGCGAGTGAGCCGCGCGCGCCCTCGGCGATCAGCACGTACTTGCCGCGCAGCTCCATGCCCGGCTCGTAGTTCGGCCCCGGCTCCCGGTCCTTGTTCAGCCCGAACTCGCCCGCGACGACGCCGGCGAGCGCGCCGTCCTCGCCGATGACGAGCGCGGACGCCGCCATGCCGGGGAAGATCTCGACCCCGAGTTCCTCGGCCTGCTGCGCCAGCCAGCGGCAGACGTTCCCCATGGAGACGATGTAGTTGCCGTGGTTCGACATCAGCTTCGGCATCGGCCAGGTGGGGATCCGGACCGCTCCGGCCTGCCCCAGCATGTAGAAGCGGTCGTCGGTGACCTCTGTCGTGACCGGCGCCCCGCGCTCGCGCCAGTCCGGCAGCAGCGCGTTCAGGCCGGCAGGATCCAGCACCGCCCCGGACAGGATGTGCGCGCCGACCTCAGACCCCTTCTCCAGCACGACGACCGACAGGTCCGGGTCGAGCTGCTTGAGCCGGATGGCGGCAGAGAGACCGGCGGGGCCAGCCCCGACGATCACCACGTCATAGTCCATCGACTCTCGCTCGATCGCGTCCATCGCCGCCCTCTTGCTCCGACCATCCCAGACCCGTTTCCGGTTACAGACCTATCCGCGAGGGGTCAATCGCACGGCCCCGAAGGTGGCCTTGCGCTGGGAATCGGCGCTGCCTATGCTTGTTCCAGCAGCCATCAGCGGCCGCTTGTCAGGCCGCAGCGGCGCTTCGGCCTGATCTTTTGCTATCTGCGGCCCGGGAGGGGCCGCACACGGAAGGTACGGGCATGGAAAAGATTCCCCTGACCGCAAGAGGATTTGCTCGGCTCGATGCCGAGCTGAAGAAACTGAAGAGCGTTGAACGCCCGGCCGTGATCTCGGCCATCGCGGAGGCCCGGGAGCACGGAGACCTCAGCGAGAACGCCGAGTACCACGCCGCCCGCGAGCGCCAGAGCTTCATCGAGGGGCGCATCCGCGAGCTGGAAGCCATCATCGGCCGGTCCGAGGTGATCGACGCCAGCCGGCTGAGCGGCCCGATCAAGTTCGGCGCCACCGTCGTGCTGCTCGACGAGGACACCGACGAGGAGAAGACCTACCAGATCGTCGGCGAGGCGGAGGCCTCGATCGAACAGGGGCTGCTCAACCTCAAGTCGCCGCTCGCCCGTGCCCTGATCGGCAAGGAGCCGGGCGACAGCATCGAGGTGCGCACCCCGGGCGGCACGCGATCCTACGAGATCCGGGCGGTGAATTTCCTCTGATGGCGTTGGCAGGCGCGGGGTTTCCGATGGCGCGGATCCTGGATCTCGGCAGCCGCTTCACGGCCCTGCCGCGCGGCCGTTTCGTCGCGATCGCCGCCAGCGCGGGCTGGGCGGTGTTCGTTCTTGCCTACGCTCTCGGGTTCTGGTCGGTCGCCGCGGAGAGCGGCGCGGTGCGTTTCCTCGACCTCATGTTCGTGCTGATGGCGCTGATCCTGCCGATCATGCTCATCTGGCTCGTCGCGTGGCTTGCGGACACGCTGGCCCAGCAGCGCGAGATCGTCGCGGCGCTGGCCGAGGTTGCGGGACCGCTCTTCAACGCGCTCGCCGCGACCCGGACCGCGCTCGACCAGCATGCGGCGGCCACGACGCCGATGAACCCGGACGCCGTGACCCGCGCCGTGCATGTCGCCATGGCTTCGGCCGCCGCGCGGCAGCCGGACGTGGTCGGCCCGCTGGAGCGGCTGCTCGCCGGCCAGGCTCGGGCGGAGGTGTCGCTTCAGAAGCTGGCCTTCGCCGCCCGTGCCGCAACCAGCGCCGCGCCAGCGCCCGCCCCGGCGGCGGAGGCCCGGCCTGCTCCGCGCCCGGTTGCCACGCCCGGCGCTGACGTGGCTGTGACGGCGGTTGCGGCGACGACCCCGCCCGAAGGCGAGGCCGTGCGTCCGGAAAGCTCGCGGCCGGACTGGCCGACGCTGGTCCGCGCGCTTGACTTCCCGAAGGATGCCGACGACCAGGCGGGGTTCGACGCGCTGCGCGCCGCGCTGCGCCATCCGAGCCTCGCGCAGATGCTCCAGGCGGCGGAGGACGTGCTGACCCTGCTGTCGCAGGAGGGCGTGTTCGTCGACGACCTGCCGATCCAGTCGTTCGACCCCGACGTCTGGCGCCGCTTCATGGCCGGCACCCGCGGTCCGGAGGTAGCGAGCCTCGGGGCGATCACCGACGAGCGGGCGCTGGAGACGGCCCGCCGCCTCGTCCGGTCGGACGCGATCTTCCGCGACACCGCCCTGTTCTTCCAGCGCCGCTTCGACTCGGTGCTGGTCGAATTCGCGGCCAGCGCCAGCGACGCCGCGCTGGAGGAGTTCGCCGCCACCCGCTCCGGCCGCGCCTTCATGCTGCTCGCCCGCCTGAACGCGACGCAGTAGCGGCAAGGGCAACGGGCAGCCGCCGGAAATGCAAAGGGCCGCCCCGCAGGCGGCCCTTGTCGTGTCCGGAACGGGGCCAATGATACGGCCACCGGCTGATCCCGTCGGGCGATGTGACTTCGGCGCAGATATCCCCGCCGGTGCGCCAGCACCGGCAGCGCCTGCCTGCCCCCCTGGCAGGCGCTTTGCGCCAGCCCAGGCAAGGCGACGCGCCTGTCCGAAGCGATCAGACGGAGACCGTATGAGGCCGGGAAACTACTCCGCCGCGGCGGCTTCCTCGGCGGCGGCGCGCGCCTTGTCGCCGGCGCCCTTCGCGCTGGTGTCACGGTCGACCAGTTCGACGATCGCCATCGGCGCGGCGTCGCCATAGCGGAAGCCGGCCTTCAGCACGCGGGTGTAGCCACCGGCACGCTCCTTGTAGCGCGGCGCCAGCGTCTCGAAGAGCTTGGCGACGGCAGCCTCCTGCCGCAGCTCGGCGGCCGCGATGCGGCGCGAGTTGAGGTCGCCGCGCTTGCCGAGGGTGATGATCTTGTCGGCGATCCGCTTCAGCTCCTTCGCCTTCGGCAGCGTCGTCTTGATCTGCTCGTGCTCGATCAGCGACGAAACCATGTTGGCGAACATCGCCTTGCGGTGCTCGTGGGTGCGGTTCAGCTTGCGATAGCCGTGACCGTGGCGCATTTCTCAGTCTCCTAAACGCTTGTTTTGCTTTGTCCGGTGGCCCATGCGGTGCGGGCCACGCTCCTTGGGGCGGGATTGCCCGGTTCTCCGGGGCGCCCGGAGGCGCCCCGGAAGGCTCAGAACTGGTCCTCGTACTTCTTGGCCAGATCCTCGATGTTCTCGGGCGGCCAGTCGACGATCTCCATGCCGAGATGCAGGCCCATGCCGGTCAGCACTTCCTTGATCTCGTTCAGCGACTTGCGGCCGAAGTTCGGGGTGCGCAGCATCTCCGCCTCGGTCTTCTGGATCAGGTCGCCGATGTAGACGATGTTGTCGTTCTTCAGGCAGTTCGCCGAGCGGACGCTCAGTTCCAGCTCGTCGACCTTCTTCAGCAGCAGCGGGTTGAACTCGAGGTCGCTCTCCTCGTCGCTGCGGATGCCGGCAGTCGGTTCCTCGAAGTTGACGAACACCGAGAGCTGGTCCTGCAGGATGCGCGCGGCATAGGCGATCGCATCCTCGGGTTTCACCGACCCGTCGGTCTCCAGCTGCAGCGTCAGCTTGTCATAGTCGAGCACCTGACCCTCGCGGGTGGGCTCGACCTTGTAGGAGACCTTCTTGATCGGCGAGAACAGCGCGTCGACGGTGATGAGCCCGATCGGCGCGTCCTCCGGCCGGTTCTTGTCGGCCTGGACGTAGCCCTTCCCGGTCTCGACGGTCAGCTCCATGTAGACGCTGGCGCCGTCGTCGAGGTGCAGGATGACGTGGTCGCGGTTCAGGATCTCGATGCCGTTCGACGTCGAGATGTCGCCGGCCGTGACGACGCCCGGACCGGTGGCGCGGATCTCGAGGCGCTTCGGCCCCTCGACCTCCATCTTCACCGCGACGCCCTTCAGGTTCAGCACGATGTCGGTCACGTCCTCGCGGACGCCCGGCACCGACGAGAATTCATGCAGCACGCCGTCGATCTGCACGCTGGTGATCGCCGCGCCCTGCAGGGACGACAGCAGCACCCGGCGCAGCGCGTTGCCGAGCGTGAGGCCGAAGCCCCGCTCCAGCGGCTCGGCGACGGCAGTGGCCTGACGGGAGGCGTCGGCGCCCGCCTTGATCTCGAGCGCGGTCGGCCGGATCAACTCCTGCCAGTTCTTGTGGATCAGCATACGTGGCCCTCCATTCCTGTCCGCTGGCCCGATCCCGCCGGCCGGCAGACGCCCGAGGTCAAAAAGCAGAATCCGGCCGCCCGAAACCGGACGGCCGGACATGGTCGTAAGGTGTCAGACGCGGCGGCGCTTCGGCGGACGACAGCCGTTGTGCGCGATCGGCGTCACGTCCCGGATGGCCGTGATCTGGAAGCCGACGGCCGACAGGGCACGCAGCGCGCTCTCGCGGCCCGAACCCGGACCCTGAACCTCGACCTCCAGCGTGCGCACGCCATGCTCCTGCGCCTTCTTGCCGGCGTCCTCGGCGGCCATCTGGGCGGCGTAGGGCGTCGACTTGCGCGAACCCTTGAAGCCCATGGTGCCGGCGGACGACCAGGCCGTGGCAGACGCCGGTCGAGATGTTCTTTCGTTCCTTGCGCTTCACGCGCGCCTTCTCGCGAGCCATGGCCCCTCGCCTCCTTACTTCTTCTTGCCGGCGATGGCCTTCGCGGGGCCCTTGCGCGTGCGTGCGTTGGTGTGGGTGCGCTGGCCGCGAACCGGCAGGCCGCGGCGGTGCCGCAGGCCGCGATAGCAGCCGAGGTCCATCAGCCGCTTGATGTTCATCGTCGTCTCGCGCCGCAGGTCGCCCTCGACCGTCAGGTTCGCGTCGATGTACTCGCGGATCTTCAGCACCTCGGCGTCGGTGAGGTCGTTGACCCGGCGGCTCTCGTCGATGCCGAGCGCCCCGATCAGTTCGTTCGCCGAAGTCCGGCCGATGCCGTGGATGTAGGTGAGGGCGATCCCCACCCGCTTGTTCGTCGGAATGTTAACGCCCGCTATACGCGCCAAGTCCTTGCTCCGTCCGTCCGTCCTGGGCCCCGAGACCCTTACCCAAAAGTCATAGCCCGCCGAGCCTCCGGCAGGCTTCCGATACCCATGTCCCTGGGCCCGAGCATCCCGCGTCCCTGAGGTGAAAGCAGAGGGACGACTCTCCTCATGAAGAGAGCGCGGAGTATAGAAACCGCGCCCTCAGCGTCAATCCCGATTCGTCAACGCTTCGTTCAGCCCAGCGCGGCGCCGATCGCGGTCGTCACGTCGTCCATCGCAAGCGCGCCGTCCACCGTGCGGAGCTTGCCGGTCCCGCGGTAGTACTCGATCAGCGGCGCCGTCTCGGCGTGGTAGACCGCGAGCCGCTTCTTCAGCGTCTCGACGTTGTCGTCGGCCCGCGTGCCGCCGGTTTCGGCCGCGCGGGTCTGGATGCGGCCGACCAGGAGGTCGTCCGGGACCTGCATCTCGACGACGGCGTCGAGCGCCATGCCCTTCTCGGCGAGAAGCTTGTCCAGCGCCTCGGCCTGCGCGGTGGTCCGCGGGAAGCCGTCGAAGATCACGCCGCTCTTCACGTCCGGGGCGTCGAGCCGCTCCGAAACCACGCCGATGACGATGTCGTCGGACACGAGCTGGCCCGATTCCATCACGGCCTTGGCCTTGAGCCCGACCTCGCTGCCGGCCTTCACGGCCGCGCGCAGCATGTCGCCGGTGGAAAGCTGGACCAGCCCGCGGCCCTCGACCAGCCGCACCGCCTGGGTTCCCTTGCCCGCCCCCGGCGGCCCGAGCAGAATGATGTTCATCGTCTTGGTTTCCCCCGTCCTTTGCCGCGCAGCCGCGACTTCTCAATCAGCCCCTCATACTGGTGGGCCAGCATGTGCGACTGAATTTGCGTGATCGTGTCCATGGTTACTGACACGACAATCAAGAGCGAGGTACCCCCAAAATAGAAGGGTACGGACAAACGGGAGATCAGAACCTCGGGCAGCAGGCAGACCGCCGCGAGGTAGGCCGAGCCGACGACGAGGATGCGCGTGACGACGTAGTCCAGGTATTCGATGGTCTTCTGGCCCGGCCGGATGCCGGGGATGAAGCCGCCCTGCTTCTTGAGGTTGTCCGCCACGTCATCCGACTTGAAGGCGACGTTCGCGGTGTAGAAATAGGTGAAGAACACGATCAGCCCGCCGAAGAGCAGCATCTGCAGGGGCTGGCCGCGGCCGAGATAGGCGGCGACGTAGTCGCCCCAGCCGCCCGCGCCGGTGCCCGAGAAGGTGGTGATCGTGGCCGGCAGCAGCAGCAGCGACGAGGCGAAGATCGCCGGGATCACGCCCGCCGGGTTCACCTTGATCGGCAGGTGCGACGAGCCGCCGTCGTAGATCTTCATCCCGACCTGGCGGCGGGGATACTGGATGTGGATCTTCCTGA
>JBGALW010000124.1:0-11398 GCA_044223585.1 Amaricoccus sp. | reverse complement strand
GTGCGCAGCCGGCGGATGCGCCGGGCGACGCTGGCGCATGGCGTCGCCTCCTTCTTCTACAACACGGTGATCCTGGCGCTCGCCATCAACGCGGCGGCTGGGTGACGCGGCCATGAACGACCTTCCATCCGCTGGGGAATCGGCTAAGGTCGGCCGCAAACGTGACAAGCGCGAGCGAGCGGGCGCGGCTGATGACCAAAGGGATCAACTACGGGCAACTGATGCACAAGGCCCTGCGCGGCCTGATGGCGGAGGTGCTGTCCCAGGTTGCCCGCGACGGCCTGCCAGGAAACCACCACTTCTTCATCACCTTCGACACGCTGCATCCCGGCGTCGACATGAACCCGGCGCTGAAGGAACGCTACCCCAAGGAGATGACGATCGTCCTGCAGGAATGGTTTGCCGACCTCGCCGTGATGCGCGACCGTTTCACCGTCACCCTCAACTTCGGCAACGTCGCCGAGCCGATCGTCGTGCCGTTCGAGGCGATCAAGACCTTCGTCGATCCGAGCGTCGAGTTCGGCCTGCGCTTCGATGCCCATCGCGAGGAGGCCGACGAGCCGATCGAGATGCAGCTGGAGGCCGAGGACGACACGCCCGGCGCCGAGCCGGTGACACCCGTCGGGCCGGCCACGGCCCGGCCGAAGTCCGGCGACGGCGAGGTGGTGAGCCTCGACAAGTTCCGCAAGCACTGACCGGCCGGGCGTGGCGCGGCGCGACCGGATGCAGCTGACGCCGGAACTGGTGGCCCTCTGCTTCCGCGAGGTTCCGGAGTCCGGCGAGACGCACCTGACGCGCCTGACCGACGAGGAGGTCGCCGCCGAAGCCGCGGCGCTGCACGCGGCGGCGCCGGACACCGGCATCTGGATCTTCGCCTATGGCTCGCTGATCTGGAAGCCCGAGTTCACCCCCGCCGAGACGGTGCGCGCCCGCGCCCACGGCTGGCACCGCTCCTTCTGCATCGAGCTCAGCACCTGGCGCGGCACGCCCGAGGCGCCCGGGCTGATGATGGCGCTGGCCCGCGGCGGCAGCTGCGTCGGCCTCGCCATGCGGCTCGACGACCGGACGGCGGAGTCGGACCTTGCGGCGCTGGTGCGGCGGGAGATGCCCTACCGCGAGCTGCTGGGCAATTCCCGGTGGATCACGCTGGAGGCGCCGGCGGAACGGGGGGCGTCGGCGGGGAACAGCCGGGTCGCCGCCCTCACCTTCTACGCCGGGCCGACCGGGCCGGGGACGTTTCACCGCTGCCGCCGGACGTCGTCGCCCGCCGGCTGGCGCTCGCCTGCGGCTATGCCGGGTCCTGCGCCGAATACCTCTACAACACCGTCGACCATCTGGAGGCCGCAGGCATCCGCGACCGCAACCTCTGGACCCTCCAGCGCCTGGCCGCGCAGGAAATCCTCGGCTGGGGGCCCGCCTGAGAGCCCGGTCGGCCGCGCGAGGCAGCGGCGCACCACGGCCATTGCCCAACTGCCGCGCAATGCTAGACTGATCGGCAAGAACCGGAGGAGCGCGGCGATGGAGTGGCGCGGACGGCGCGAGAGCAGCAACATCGAGGATCGCCGCGGCATGCGCGGCGGTGGTGGCGGCATGATGCGGCCGGCCGGGGTCGGCGGGCTCGGCGTCATCGCGGTTCTCCTGATCGGCATGTTCTTCGGCGTCGATCTGACGCCGCTGCTGAACGGCGGCGGGCCGATGACCGAGGTGCAGGCGCCGACCGGCCCGAACACCGTCGACGACGACACCGAGCGGTTCGTCGCCGTGGTGCTGGGCCAGACCGAGGACGTCTGGGGGACGATCTTCCGGCAGTCGAACCTCACCTACCACGACCCGCGGCTGGTGCTGTTCTCCGGCGTCACCTCCTCGGCCTGCGGCACCGCCCAGTCGGCGATGGGGCCGTTCTACTGCCCGAACGACAAGACGGTCTATCTCGACACCGACTTCTTCCAGGTGATGCAGCAGCAGCTCGGCTCGCGCGGCGAGTTCGCCCGCGCCTATGTCATCGCCCACGAGATCGGCCACCATGTGCAGGACGAGCTCGGCGTGCTGGACCAGACCACGCGGATGCGGGGCGCGATGGGACAGCGCCAGTCGAACGCCGTCTCGGTACTGGTCGAACTGCAGGCCGACTGCTACGCCGGCATCTGGGCCGCACACGCGGCGCGCGACCTCGCGCTCACCGACGAGGACATCCGCTCGGCGCTCGACACCGCGGCGCGGATCGGCGACGACGCGCTGCAGAAGGCGAGCCAGGGCCGGGTGGTGCCCGACAGCTTCACCCACGGCACCAGCGAACAGCGGCAGGACTGGTTCCATCGCGGCTTCCGGAGCGGCGACCCGGACCAGTGCGACACCTTCAACGGCAGGCTCTGAGCCGATGGGCGAGACGATCAACCTGCGCACGGCGCGCAAGCAGCGGCGGCGGGCCGAGGCGCGCGCGGCGACCGACGCCGCGACTGCCCGGATTGCGCCGGGCGCCGAGGCCGACCGGGCGCGGGCCGAAGCGGCGCTGGAGCGGCGTCGTCTCGATGCCCACCGGCGCGACCGGGACGGCGGCGAACCGGAGGCCTGACCTGGGCGACCGGCCGGAGAAGCACTCTCTGACACTGCGGGGCCACCGCACCTCGGTGTCGCTGGAGCCGGAATTCTGGCGGGCCTTCCGCGCCATCGCCGCCGCCGAGGAGCGGCCGCTCAATGCGCTCGCCGCCGAGATTGACGCAGCGCGCGGCCCGGACCTCGGCCTCGCCACGGCGATCCGCCTGCACGTGCTGCGCTGGTATCAGGCGCGCGCGGGTGGAGCGTGACGTCCGGCCCGATACGCGTCGCAACCTTGGCCAACGAGATGGGAACCCCAGAATTTCTCTACTTTGCCTACGGTTCCAACATGCTGACCGAGCGTCTTGCCGATCGCTGCCCGAGCGCCCGGCCCCTGGGCGTCGCCCATGCCGCAGGGCACGCGATCCGCTTCCACAAGCGGAGCCTCGACGGCTCCGGCAAGGCGATGATCGAGGCAACCGGAAGCGCCGCTGAACTCGTGCCCGGTGTCGTCTTCGCGATCGCGCAGGCGGAACGGGCCGCCCTCGATGCAGCGGAGGGTCCCGGATACCGGCGCGCCGACGATTTCGTCGTCACACTTGCCGGAAGAACCGCCAGCCCGCTGGCAACGGCAGTCTATCTCGCCAGGGAGACGGACGTGGTCCGGACGCTGCGTCCCTTCGAATGGTACCGCGCGCTGGCGCTGGCGGGCGCGCACCAGCATGGGCTGCCCGCCGGCTGGATCGCGCGGCTGGAGGGCGTCGAATTCGACTTCGACCCCGAGCCCGGGCGGCCGACGCGACAGGACGCGCTGCGGGCGCTGAAGCGCGCGGCGTTCATGCATCTGCTGCCGCTGGCGCAGGCAACCTGACCTTCGCTTCTGGGACTAGGCCCAGAGTTCCGCGATGGTGGTGAGGATCCCGCCCACGGCGATGGCGATGCCATAGGGCAGCCCCGGCTCCTCGCCCTTTGGCGGAAAGAGGCGCATCCCCGCGAGGTAGACGATCGCGAGGAGCCCTCCGGCCAGCGCCGTCGTCGCAAGGAACCGGGCGAGCGCATCGGCCCCGAGCCAGAGCGCGCCCGCGCCGATCAGCTTGACGTCGCCGCCGCCGAGCAGCCGGAACTGGAAGGCGACGGCAGCGACCGCAAACACCGCGACGGCCGCCGCGAGATCGACCCCGGCACCCGCCGCGCCGCCGGTCGCGAAGCCCGCGGCGATCCGCGCGAGCCCGACGAGGGCGAGCCCGGCGGAGAGCAGGTTCGGGATGCGCCGGCTGCGCAGGTCGGTGATCGCCGCCGCCGAGAACAGGGCGATCGCCGGAAGGGTGAGGCTGAGGGGCATCGGGCTCCGCTCCCGCAGGTGTCGGTGCGTTTACCGTGGCGCCCGCCGGTTACGGATCGGTAACCAGCCCGGCGTTAATTTCGCGCGATCTCAATCAAGAGGCCGAGTCCGATGGTTACATGGTGCGCGCGTTTCCGCCTTGCAGGAGGGCTTGCCGGCAGCCTCGCCCTCGCCTCCACCCTCGGGGCCTGTTCCAGCCCCGGCATGGGCGCGAAGTCCGGCTCTCCCACCCGCATCGCCGACCGCTCGGCGGACGCCGGCGACTTCGAGACGGCGGCCGCCTTCTACCAGCAGGCGTTCGACGCCAACCCGAAGTCGGTGGAGGCGCTGGTCGGGCTCGGCCGCAGCTATGCCGGCATGGGCCAGTATGCCCGCGCCGAGCAGGCGCTGATGGAAGCGAAGGCCCGGCACCCGAACGATCCCGCGGTGCTGCTGGAACTCGCCCGCACCCAGATCGGCGCGGGCAAGGCCGAAGCCGCGCTCGCAAACCTCGACATCGCGGCGAAGAAGCGGCCGCGTGACCTGCAGATCCTGACCGCCCGCGGCATCGCCCTCGACCGCCTCAGCCGGCACGCCGAGGCGCAGCAGGTCTACCGCAACGGCCTGTCGCTCGACCCGACGAACTTCGTCCTTTCCAGCAACCTCGGCCTGTCGCTCGGCCTGTCCGGCCGGACCTCCGAGGCGATCGTCATCCTGCAGGAGCTGGCGCACGACGGCGCGGCGACGGCGAATACCCGCGGGAACCTCGCGCTGGTCTACGGCCTCGCCGGGCGCGACCAGGAGGCGAAGGCGGTGCTGGCGGTCGATCTGCCGCCGGACGGGGTGCGCAACAACATCGCATACTACCACGAGCTCCGCGCGATGATGCAGAAGGGCCGGCCGATCGGCAACCTGCAGCCCCCCGCCGCCAAGCCGGTGCCCGAGCTCGCCGCCGTCGCCGAACCGGTCGCGCTCGTTCCCGACCCCGCGCTCGCCGCGGCCGCCGCGAAGGCCCGGGAGGAAACCGCCGTCGCCTCCGCCCTCCCGCTCCTCGACGATGGCGGCTTCACCGCCGCGGCCGGGATCGCCCCGAGGACGGTGACAGCACCCGCCGCCGCCGTGACGACGGACGCCGGCCCGCGATAGCGCCAGGCCCCGGGGATCGCCAACGGCTCCGCCGTCGGCATCCCCGGCGCATATACCCTATCGCAATGACGGCACGGCCTGCGCGACCGCGGATGCCGGAGGCTGCGCGCGACGCCGACACAAGCAATGAGGCGTCGTCCGCCTCACTTCGCCATGTTGATGAAATTGTCGAGGATGTTCAGCACCGCCGGCCCGATCAGCACGATGAAGAGGGCCGGCAGGATGAAGATCATCATCGGCACGGTCATCGTCGCCGGCAGGCGGCCCGCCTTCTCCTCGGCCCGCAGCATCCGCTCGGAGCGCTGCTCCTGCGACAGCACCTTGAAGGCGCGGGCGAGCGGCGTGCCGTACTTCTCCGCCTGGATCATCGTGCTGACGAAGGCGTTGACCGAAGGCACCGGCGCCCGCTCGGCGAGGTTCTCCAGCGCCACCCGCCGCTCCGGCATGAAGCTCAGCTCCAGCGCCGTCTGGTTCAGCTCATCCCCGAGCACCGACGACTTGCGGCTCGTCTCCGCGACCACCCGCTTCAGCGCGGCGTCGGACGCGAGCCCGGCCTCGGCGCAGATGACCAGCATGTCGAGCGCGTCGGGCAGCGCCTTGCGGATGCTGTCGAGCCGCTTGTCGCGGTTGTTCTTCACGATGAGGTCGGGCAGCTTGCTGCCGAAGAGCGCGGCGGCCACCACCGCGGCGACATCCACCATCGGCCCCTTGCCGATTGGGTTGACGCCATAGACGTAGAGCGCCGCCGCGGCGAGAAACACCAGCGGCGCCACCAGCTTGAAGAAGGTGAAGACGACGATCGCGTCCCGCGAGCGATAGCCGCCGCTGACGAGGAGCCGCTTGGTCTCGGTGATCTGCCGCCCCTTCATGATCGACAGCCGCCGGGTCGCGGCGCGCATGAAGGCGAGCGCGCCCTGTTGCAGCTGGGTGTTCTTCTGCGCCTTGCCGCCGGCGGAGACACGGGACTGCCGCTTGCCGACGGCGGCGCGCACCCGCTGCAGCCGCATCCGGCGCTCGTTCCACCAGAGGACCGTGCCGGTCAGCAGCAGGAGCAGCGAAACGCCGATCGCGGCGGTGAGCACGGCGGCGGGAGAGGGTGCTGTCATGCGCGTCGCCTCAGATTTCGAACTGCGTCATCCGCCACATCACGAAGGCGCCGAGCGAGATGCTGGCAAGCCCGGCGCCGAGCATCATCTGTCCGCGGGAGTCGGTGAAGAGCGGCATCACGTAGTCGGGACTCATCATCATCAGCAGCCCGAGCATCGCGAACGGCAGCGAGCCGATGATGAGCGCGCTGGCCCGCGCCTCGGACGAGATCGCCTTGATCTTCAGCTTCATCTGCTCGCGCTTGCGCAGCAGGTCGCCGAGGTTGCCGAGCGCTTCGGACAGGCTGCCGCCGGTCTCGACCTGGATGGCGATCGACGTCGCGAAGAAATCCATCTCCGGCTTGTCGACGACGCGCGCGACCCGCCACAGCGCCTGCTCCAGAGGCTCGCCGAGCATCACCCGCTCGCTTGCGTTGCGGAACAGGCTGCCGACCGGCTCATCGAACTCCTGCCCGACGCTGGCGATGCACTCGATGACCGGAAGGCCGGAACGGATGCCGCGGATGATGGTGTCGATCGCGTCGGGCAGCTGCTTCATGAAGCGGTTGGCCCGCGCGTTTCCGCGAAAGCCGACGAAGCGGTCCACCGCGAACATGCCGCTGAAGAGGCCGGGAACAAGGAACAGCCCGATCGGCCGGCCGGTCAGGAAGGCGGCCGCGGCGATCAGCACCGCGCCGACGACCAGCGAAATCGTGACGAAGGTCGAGACCGACCAGTCGAGACCCGCCCGGCCGAAACTCGCGCGCAGCCGCGCGGTGTCGAGCAGCGGGATGAACCGGGCGAGCGCGTCCGTCAGGGTGACGAAGGCGTTCACCTCCTGCTTCTGCCTCAGCAGCATCAGCCGCGCGTCCTCGAAATCGAGCCGGCCGGTCATCCGCTTGCGCCCGACCCGCGCGAGGCGCTTGCGGTGCCGGTGCTGCATGCGCAGCACCACGGTCAGCACGAAGAGGCTGAGGCCGAGCGCGACGGTGAGCGAGGCGACGAAGATCGCGCCGACAAGGATCAGGTCGACCTGCATCCCATCGCCTCCAGGAGCCGGACGCCCAGCCCGAAATATTCGGCCCGCGGCGTGAAGTGCGGCCGCAGTTGCGTGCATTCGTGCCGCCCAGCCAGCGTGCCGTCGGCGTTCTCGCCGTCATAGACGTAGCGGAACAGATCCTGCGTGGTGACGATGTCGCCCTCCATGCCGGTGATCTCGGTCACGTGGGTGATGCGCCGCTTGCCGTCGCGCATGCGGCTGATCTGGATGATGAGGTGGACCGCCGACTGGATCTGCTCGCGCACCGCCTCCGCCGGCAGCTTGAAGCCCGACATCGCCACCATGTTCTCAAGACGGGTCAGCGCGTCGCGCGGCGTGTTGGAGTGGATCGTCCCCATCGAGCCGTCGTGGCCGGTGTTCATCGCCTGCAGCATGTCGATGGCTTCCTCGCCGCGGATCTCGCCGAGGATGATGCGGTCGGGCCGCATGCGCAGCGCGTTCTTGACGAGGTGGCGCATGGTGATCTCGCCCTCGCCCTCGATGTTGGCCGGGCGGGTTTCGAGGCGCACGACATGCGGCTGCTGCAGTTGCAGCTCCGCGGCGTCCTCGATCGTCACCGTGCGCTCGCCGTGGTCGATCATCCGGCTCATGGCGTTCAGCAGCGTCGTCTTGCCCGAGCCGGTGCCGCCGGAGATCAGGATGTTGAGCCGGCAGCGCCCGGCGATCTTCAGCACCGTCGCCATGTCGAGCGAGATGTTGCCCTGCCGGGCCATCACGTCGAGCGTGATCTCCTTCTTGGAGAACTTGCGGATCGAGATGGTCGGGCCGTCGATGGCGAGCGGCGGGATGATGATGTTGACGCGGCTGCCGTCCTTGAGGCGGGCGTCGACCAGCGGCGTCGATTCGTCGACCCGGCGGCCGACCTCGGTCACGATGCGGGTGGCGACGTGCAGCACGTGGGCGTCGTCGCGGAACACCACGTCGGTCAGCTCGACCTTGCCCTTGCGCTCGACGTAGATCTGGTGCGGGCCGTTCACCATGATGTCGGTGACGGCCTCCTCGGCCAGCAGCGGCTCCAGCGGCCCGAGGCCCACCATGTCGTCGACCAGCAGCCGCACGATCGAGCGCAGCTCGCTGGCGTTCAGCTGGATCTTGAGGTCGATGATGATCTCTTCGACGATCTCGGCGATCTGGTTGCGCAGCTCCTCCGGCCCCAGCGACGAGGCGACGGAAATGTCGATCCGCTGCATGAGCAGCGGCATGACCTGCTGCTTCACCTGCATCTCGCGCTTGTTGCGCGCCTCCGGGGCCGCGCGGGAGTGGCCCTCGGCCAGCGGGTCGTTCAGGGGATCGGCGGGTTCCGGCGCGCTGGCGGCGGCGGGCGCCGGGGCGCTCGCCGCGCGTTCGGCCCGCATCGCCTCCACCACGTCGCGCAGGATCGTGCGCTGGTCGGCGAGCGACGGCTTCACCGCGGCGCCGGCGACCAGCGTGTCGAGGACGTCGTTGGCCGCCTCGGCGATCTGGAGCGGGCTGGCCTTTGCAAGGCCCTCCCCCAGCTCGGTCCGCAGCCGGTCGAGCGCGGCACCGCGCAGCCGGGCCAGCGGGTCGCTGCCGGAGGCGATGCGCGAGGCGTCGAAACCGTCCTCCATGGCGGGTTACTTCCGCGCGGCGCGGCGGCGGAAGAAGCCGGTCTTGGCCTCCTCCGGCACGCCCGCAAGCTCGATGCAGAGCCGGTGCAGGTCGGTGACGATCCGGTGCTTGGGGTCGCTCGTGGCGATCGGCTGGCCCTTCAGCGTCGAGCGGGTCATGAGCTTCGGCTCGTGGGCAAAGACGCAGCGCAGCTTCGCCTCCATGCCCTCCTCGAACTCCTTCACCGTCACGTCGGGCTTCGACGGGACGTTGTTGGCGATGACGTGGATCTTCGCCTGGCGGTTGCGCACGCTCAGCAGCTTCATCAGCCGGTTGGCGTCGCGCAGCGACTGCAGGGTCAGTTCGACGATGATGACGATGTCGTCGAAGCGGCTGAACAGCGCCGGCTCGCGCATCAGGAAGTGCCGCGGCAGGTCCATGACCGCCATGTCGAAGTTGTTGCGGATGGTGTCCGCCAGCATCAGCACCTTGTCGTCGGTCAGGCGCACCGTGTCGTCGAAGGCTTCCTCGGTCGCGAGCACGTGCAGGCCCTTGCCGAACTTCGCCATGGCATTCTGCAGGAAGGTCTCGTCCACCCGCTCCGGGTCATCCAGCGCCTCGCGCAGACCGCGGGTCGGGTCGATGTCGAGCGCGAGCGCGATGTTGCCGGCATAGATGTCCATGTCGACGAGCGCGGTGCGCCGCGACAGCTTCTCCGCCATGATGAACGCGGTGTTGATGGCGAGCGTCGTGACGCCCACCCCGCCACGGGCGCCGATCATGCCGACGACCCGGCCCTTCGGCGTGATGCCGTCGCCCGGCTGCTCCAGCCGGACGAAGATCTCGCCGAGCGCGTCCGCGTCCACCGGCTTCAGCAGGTAGTCGCGGGCGCCGGTGCGCATGATCCGGCGGAAATAGTTCACGTCGTTGACGGTGCCGAGCACCATCACCTGGCTGCCGAGGCGCGCGAGCTCCAGGAGCCCGCTTTCGGCCTCTTCCAGCGGCAGGCCCTCGATGTCGACGATCATGAAGCGTGCCGGCGGCGCGACGCCGAGGAGGCGCAGGGCGGCGGCGAGCCCACCCTTGCGGATGTTCGACGTGGACCAGCCGCGCTGGCTCGCGACGGCCTGCGCCGCCGTCTGGGACGTGTCGTCGGTCAGGTAGGCGGCGAACGGCTCGCGCTCGTCGTCGTCGAAGACCATGCCGGGGAGGGCGCGGGCTGCCTGGGCCATGGCGTCAGCCTCCCACCGAGGTCGACGAGGGCAGGCTCGGCGTCTTCACCTTGCCGGCCTCGTAGCGCTGGACCGCCTGCACCGCCGGGCCGGCGGGTGCAGGGCCGAGCGTCCGCGGGGCAAAAAGGTCCTGCGTCCGCTCCGCCATGCCGACGCGGTTGATCGCGTTGGCGCAGCCGATCTGCTGCAGGGGCGTCGTCAGTTCGTTCGCCTGCGCCTCGTTGTTCGGGCAGTCGACGACGATCATGTCGAAGCGCCGGACGGTGACAGTCACGGTGTTCGAGACCATGTCGGGCGTCGGCTGCTCGTGGGGGACCACCACCCGCACCCGCGCCGGCGTCCGGGCAAACACCCGCCGCAGCGTCAGCAGGCGCTGTCCGTCGAGCGTGGCGGAGCCGGAATTGCCGATCTCCAGCAGCACGTCCTCGTCGCCGCGGAGCGACAGGCTGCGCAGGTACCCCGACAGGCGGTCCGCCTCGCCATAGGCCAGCGTCGGCGCGTCGGGCGTGAAGTAGACCGTGTAGGGCGTCGAGGCCCGGTCGGCCGCGTAGCTCGGTCGCTCGAACCCGCCGATCGGCTGGGCCTCGCAGCCGGCGAGCAGCGCGACGGCGGCCACGGTGAGGGCGAGCGGGGCGAGGGAAAAGGGAGCACGGATCATCGGCGTCACTCGAACACGAAGCCGGACTGGCCAACCGGCCGGCGCTTCGACAGGCTGTTCTTCAGCTGCTGCTGCTTCGGCGTGCCCTGGAACCGGCCCATCAGGATCCGCTCGACGTCGGTCGGCGGCACGTAGGTGTCGACCGGCGAGGCGATGCGCCCGCCCGACACCGGCCGCACGATCACCGGCGTCACGATGATGACGAGCTCGGTCTGGCCGCGGCGGAACTCGGTCGAGCGGAACAGCGCGCCGAGCACCGGCAGCGTCCCGAGCGCCGGCATCTTCGAGGCATTCTGCACCGCGCTGTTCTGCATCAGCCCGGCGATCGCGAAGCTCTGGCCGCTGCCCAGATCGACGGTCGTCTCCGCGCGGCGGGTCTTGAGCGAGGGGATCGTGATGCTGTTCTTGAAGTCGAGCTCGCTGACCTCGGTCTTGACGTTGAGGCTGATGCGGTTGCCGTCGAGCACCGTCGGCGTGAAGCCGAGCGAAACGCCATAGTCCTTAAACTGGATGGTGTTCTCGTCGTCGTTCGCGACGGCATAGGGATATTCGCCGCCGGCGAGGAAGCGGGCCGGCTCGCCCGACCGGGCGGTGAGGTTCGGCTCGGCCAGGATGTTGACGAGCCCCTCCTCCGACAGCGCCTTCAGCGTCACGTCGACGTTGAGCTTCGGCCCGTTGTAGCTGAAGCCGGCGCCGTAGCTGCCGGGCGCGGCGCCCCGCGGGCCGCCGACGAAGCCGAAGGTCGCGGTGTTGTCGCCGCCCGAGGTGAGGCCGATCGCACCCCAGCGGATG
>JBGALW010000123.1:0-11516 GCA_044223585.1 Amaricoccus sp. | reverse complement strand
CGCGATCTCTTCCTGCACGGGCGCTACCCGGAGGGGCCGATCCCGGTCTGGGCGGCCGATGCCGTGGGCCGGGTCGATTTCTCGCGGCCGGTGCGCCGGCTGGCCGAGCCGCAAGCGCTGGCGCTGCTGCGGCCCGCGCCCGCCGCAGAGCCGGCGAGCCAGGTCGCGTCCGCATCCCGGTCGGGCGGCTGGCTCGCCGCGTTGCTCGCTTCCCTATCCGCCGCCTTCCAACGGAGCTGATCCCCATGCGCTACGTGCTTCCGAAGTCCTTGACCTGGTGGGCCGGCCTCGCCGCGATTCTGATCGGGCTCGCCGCGCTCGCGCTGCCCGAGCACGGCCCTCTCGGCGAGCTCGCCGGGGTAATCGCGCAGCTGATCGGCGCCAACGACGCCGCTCCGGCCACGCTGATCACCCTCGGCCTCGGGCTCATCGGCCTGCGCGACCGGCTGGAGCGCGGGCTCCGCAGCGGCGAGAGGCGATGAAGACGCTCTCGGCCGCGCTGCAGGCGCATCTCGACGGCGGGACGACCACGCTCGCATGGGTGTGGCGGATCGAGCGCGCGGACGGCGTCGTCTTCGGTTTCACCGATCACGACCGGGAGTTGGAGTTCGGCGGGGTGACCTACGAGCCGGACTCGGGCTTCACCGCCTCGGAGATCCGGAGCGGGACCGACCTCGCCGTTGACGCGCAGGACGCCGAAGGCGCGCTGACCTCGGACACCATCACCGAGACCGACATCCTCGACGGGCGCTGGGACAATGCCGCCGTCGAGGTCTGGCGGGTGAACTGGCAGGCGGTGTCGCAGCGGGTGCTGATGCGCCGGGGCGCCATCGGTCAGGTTCGCCGCGGCCGGCTCGCCTTCGTCGCCGAGGTGCGCTCGCTCGCTCACGTCCTGAACCAGACCGTCGGCCGCACCTTCCAGCACGCCTGCGACGCCGACCTCGGCGACGCCCGCTGCGGCGTTCACCTCGACGATCCGGCGTTCCGAGCGTCCGGGTCGGTCACCAGCGTCACCGGCGATCGCAGCTTCGCGGCCTCCGGCCTCGGCAGCTTCGCGCCCGGCTGGTTCACGCTCGGCCGGCTGACCTGGACTAGCGGCCCAAACGCCGACCGCATCGCCGAGATCGCGAGCCACGATGTCGTCGCCGGCGCGCGGCGGCTGACGCTGCTCGAGGCGCCGGTGAGGCCGATCGCCGCGGGCCACGACTTCGTCGTGCACGCCGGCTGCGACAAGCGGCTGGAGACCTGCCGCGACCGCTTCGCCAACGTCGTCAACTTCCGCGGCTTCCCGCACATCCCCGGCCAGGACACGGTGGTGCGCTACCCGAACCGTGGGGACGCCAACGCAGGGGAGGTCCTTTGATTGCGGCCGATCCCGCGGTGGTCATCGCCGCTGCCCGCGGCTGGCTCGGCACGCCCTATCACGACCAGGCGAGCGTCCGGGGCGTCGGCTGCGACTGTCTCGGACTCGTCCGAGGGGTCTGGCGCGAGCTCTGCGGCCCCGAGCCGATGCCGATCCCGCCCTACAGCCGCGACTGGGGCGAGACCGGCACCCGCGAGCCGCTGGCGGAGGCGGCGCGGTCGGTGATGATCGAACTGCCCACTGCGGCGATCATGCCCGCCTCGCTGCTGCTGTTCCGGATGCGCGGCGGCGCCGTCGCCAAGCACTGCGGCATCGTCAGCGCCCCTGACCGTTTCATCCACGCCTACGAGCGGACCGGGGTCATCGAGGTCCCGCTCGATGCCGCCTGGCGCCGCCGCGTGGCCTTCGTCTTCCTGTTCCCGAATCCGAGCTGATCCCCATGGCTTCGATCATCCTCGCCGCCGCCGGCACCGCGATCGGCGGCTCGGTCGGCGGCTCGATCCTCGGCGTCTCCGCGGCCGCCATCGGCGGCGCGGTCGGCTCGATCGCCGGCGCGGCGATCGACAGCTGGCTCGTCGCGTCGATGGCGCCGACGCAGAGGATCGCCGGCCAGCGGCTCGACACCCTGCAGATCACCTCCTCGACCGAGGGCGCGGTGATCCCGCGGGTGTTCGGTGCCATGCGAACGGGGGGCAACATCATCTGGGCGACCGACTTCCGCGAGGAGACCGAGACCACCCACCAGGGCGGCGGCGGCAAGGGCGGCGGCGGAGGTGGCGGCGCCGAGGTCACCGAGTACTTCTACTTCGCCTCGTTCGCGGTGGCGCTCTGCGAGGGTCCGATCACCGGCATCGGCCGCATCTGGGCCGACGGCAAGATCATCAGCCGCGACGGCGTCACCCTTCGGGTGCATCTCGGCGGCGAGGACCAGGAGCCCGATCCGTTCATCGCCACGAAGATGGGCTTGGGCAACACCCCGGCCTATCGCGGCATCGCCTACGTGGTGTTCGAGGAGCTGCCGCTCGAGCGCTTTGGCAACCGGCTGCCGCAGCTCTCCTTCGAGGTGTTCCGGCCGATCCTCGACGGCACATCCGCCGAGAGCCTCGTCCGCGCCGTGACGCTGATCCCGGCCTCGGGCGAGTTCGCCTATGCGACGGAGATCGTGCGGCGCGAGGACGGCGACGGCGCGACCGCGGCGGAGAACGTCAACGCCGAGCCCGACGCCGCCGACCTCGCGGTCGCGCTCGACCGGCTGGAAGCCTGCGCGCCGAATGTCGAGTCGGTCTCGCTCGTCGTCGCCTGGTTCGGCGACGACCTGCGCGCCGGCCACTGCCGCATCCGCCCGGGGGTCGAGGTCAGCGCCAAGGCGACGACGCCGGAGAACTGGTCGGTCGACGGGGTCTCCCGCGGCTCGGCGCATCTCGTCAGCCGCGACGCCGAGGGCCGCCCCGCGTACGGCGGCACGCCGTCGGACAGCGCCGTCGTGCAGGCTATCCGGGAGCTGAAGGCGCGCGGCCATCGGGTCACCTTCTATCCGTTCATCCTGATGGACGTCCCGGCGGACAATGATCTGCCGGACCCATACTCGGACGGCGCCGCGGCGACCGGCCAGCCGACCTATCCCTGGCGCGGCCGGATCACCTGCTCGCCGGCCGCCGGCTACGCCGGGAGTCCGAACAAGAGCGCCGCGGCAGGCACTCAGGTCGCCGCCTTCTTCGGCGAGGCGCAGCCGTCGGACTTCGACGTCGACGACGAGCGTGTGACGTGGGACGGCGACCCGGATGACCGGGGCCTGCGGCGGATGATCCTGCACTACGCGCATCTCTGCGCGGCCGCCGGCGGGGTCGACGCCTTCCTGATCGGCTCGGAGCTGCGCGGCATCACCCAGGTGCGCTCAGGGGCGTCGACGTATCCGGCGATTGCCGAGCTGATCGACCTCGCCGCCGACGTCCGGGCGATCCTCGGGTCCGGCACGGAGCTCAGCTACGCCGCCGACTGGTCGGAGTATTTCGGGCACCACCCGCAGGACGGGTCGGGCGACGTCTTCTTCCACCTCGACCCGCTCTGGGCCGACGATGCGATCGACTTCGTCGGCATCGACAACTACATGCCGCTCGCCGACTGGCGCGACGGGCTCGACCATCTCGACGCCGAGAGCGCCGACGCGATCACCGACCTCGACTACCTGCGCGGCAGCGTCGAGGGCGGCGAGGGCTTCGACTGGTTCTACGCGAGCCAGGCCGACCGCGACGCGCAGGTGCGGACGCCGATCACCGACGGCGCGCACGGGCGGCCGTGGGTGTTCCGGTACAAGGATATCCGGTCCTGGTGGTCGAACCCGCACCGCAACCGCCCGGGCGGGGTCGAGAGCGGATCGACGACGGCGTGGGTGGCGGAATCGAAGCCGATCCGCTTCACCGAGATCGGCTGCCCGGCGGTCGACCGCGGGCCGAACCAGCCGAATGTCTTCTACGATCCGAAGTCGGCGGAGAGCTTCCTGCCGCGCTTCTCCCGCGGCTGGCGCGACGACGCCGTGCAGCGCCGCTTCCTCGAGGCGGCGCTCGGCTACTGGGCCGAACCGGCGAGCAACCCGACCTCCAGCGTCTATGGCGGCCGGATGATCACCACCGCCGAGACCGCGGCCTGGACCTGGGACGCGCGACCGTATCCGGCGTTCCCGGCGCGCAGCGACGTCTGGACCGACGCCGACAACTGGCGGCTCGGCCACTGGCTGAACGGTCGGCTCGGCTCGGTGTCGCTCGGCAGCCTGGTGCGCGAGCTCTGCCGCCGCGCCGGGCTGCCGGACAACCAAATCGACGTCTCGGCGCTCGCTGATGTCGTGCATGGGTACCTGATCACCGCGCTGGAGAGCCCGCGTGCCTCAATCGCACCGCAGCTTGGCACTTCGGCTTCGACGCCGTCGAGAGCGAGGGCGTCCTCCGGTTCCAGCCACGCGACCGCCGGCCGGTAGCAACGCTCGCCTTCGACGATCTCGTCGCCGCCTCCGACGCCGATACGGAGCTTCTCGAGCTGGTGCGCGCGCAGGAGACCGAGCTGCCGCAGGCGCTGAAGTGGCAGCTGGTGCGCTCCGACGAGGAGTACGACGCGATGAGCGTCGAGGCGCGCCGCGCGACCGGGGCGGCGCTGCGGGTCACCGCCGAGACCTTCGCCATCGCCACGCCGGCTGGCGACGCCGAGCGCCGTTGCCGCCGGGCGCTGCTCGAGGAGTGGGTCGGCCGCGAGACGGCCTCGTTCCGGCTGCCGCCGTCGCGCCTCGCCCTCGATCCGGGCGACGTCGTCCGCCTCGACCACGACGGCCGGTTCGCCGTGCTGCGGCTGACCAGCGTCGCCGATGCCGGCGCCCGGGCCGTCGAGGCGGTACGCACCGACGCCAGCGCCTATGGGCTGGCGCCGGGCTCCGACCGCAGCCCGCGGGTCTCGCGGCCGGTAGTCTACGGCCCGCCAGCGGTGGCGATCCTCGACCTGCCGCAGCTTGGGGAGAGCACGCCCGCTCACCATCCGCTGGCGGCGGTGCACGCCCTGCCCTGGCCGGGACGCGTCGCCGCCTGGACCAGCCCCGGCGAAGACGGCTTCACGCTGGCGACGACCCTCGGACGGCCGGCGCGGATCGGGCGGCTGGCCTCGCCGCTGCACGCGGGGCCCACCTCGCGCTTCGACCTCGGCAACGTTGCCATCGTCGATCTCGCCTTCGGCACCCTCGCCAGCGTCACCGACCTCGCGCTCTTCGCCGGCGCCAACGCGCTGGCGGTCGAGGCGAGCCCCGGCGTCTGGGAGGTGCTGCAGGCCGGCGTCGCCGAGCTGATCGCGCCGGGCCGCTACCGGCTCTCGCGGCTGCTGCGCGGCCAGCGCGGCACCGAGGGCGCGATCGGCAGCCCCGCGCCCGCCGGGGCGCGCCTCGTCGTGCTCGACGATGCGCTCGCGCCTTTGCCGATCCCGGTGGCGGCGCTTGGGCTCGAAGCCAACTGGCGTTTCGGGTCGGCCTCGAAGCCTGTCGCCGACCGGTCGTACCGGCAGCTCGGCCTCACGCCGGAGGGCGTCGGCCTGCGGCCGTTCTCGGTCGGGCACGTCCGCCAGCCGTGGCGCACGGCGCGCGTGCCCGGCGACCTCGTCATTGCCTGGACCCGGCGCTCGCGTGCGCTCGCCGCCGACAGCTGGACCGCGGCCGAAGTCCCGCTCGCGGAGGAGCGCGCGGCCTACGAGGTCGAGGTCCTCGACGGCTCGGCGGTGCTGCGGACGCTGGCGACCTCGACCACCAGCGCGACCTACACGGCCGCCCAGCAACTCGCCGACCTCGGCGCGCTGCTCGGCCCCGGCGACGCGCTCGACCTCCGCATCTTCCAGCTCTCCGCCCTCGTCGGGCGGGGCGCGCCGGCCTCGGTCACGCTCGGCTTCTGAGGTCACGCGTTGCGTTCTGGTCGCACCGCTCGGCCCGGCGTAGTCTCGTGCCATGACGCCCGAGGACGAACATCGCGTTGCCGCCCGGCTTGCCAGGCTGATGGCGGTGATCTGCGTGCGCAACAGCCGGCTCGAAGACCTGCACGCCGGCCGGGTGCCGGTCTCGCGCACCGGCGACGGCAGCGACGTCGTGGTCGAGGATGGCAACCGCACCCGCATCCCCTGGTTCGAGGTCTCACGGATCAATGACGACGAGATGCGGGCGCTGATGCGCGAGATCGTGGACCGCCTCTACACCTTCCATCTGCGGATCGACGACCCGGCGTTCCGGGCGGAGATCGAACGTTGGGCGGCGTCAACCGCGCATTGGGATGCGCCAACGCCCGATGCGATCCTCTCCGCCATCCCGACGAAGGCGCCCGAGCGCGGCTGAGGCCGACCCCGCTTGAACGCAGCCAGTCCATCTGTCGCCCGCAGCGCGGGCGATCCACTCTTCCTCATGCAGTACAGACCATGTCCGACACCAGCACCCACCTCATGCTGCCGTATCTCCTGGCGGCGCAGTCGCAGAAGCATGTCACCGTCAACGAGGCGCTCCGGCTCCTGGACGGGCTCGTGCAGCTCGCCGTGCTCGACAGGCACCTGACCACGCCGCCTGCGAGCCCGGCGGACGGCGCCCGCTACATCGTTGCCCCCGGCGCGACGGGCGGCTGGGCAGGCTGGGACCTCAACGTCGCCTACTACGTCGACGGCGCCTGGATGCGGCTGGTGCCGCGGACAGGTTGGCAGGCCTGGGTCACCGATGAGTCGGGCTTCCTCGCCTGGAACGGCAGCGCCTGGGTCGCTGCTGGCCTGCCGGCCTTCTTCTCCGACGCCGTCTTCGAGCTCGCGCACGATGCCGACCCGACCCGGCGCGCGGTCTTCGACCTGGCGGCGATCGCCGCGGGGACGACCCGCAGCTTCGCACTCCCCAATGTCTCCACCGAGCTCGCCGGCCTATCCGGCGATCAGACCTTCGACGGCGACAAGACCTTCGCCGGGGCGCTCGAGGCGAGCGGCGCGGTGGCGACGATCGGCACCGCGACGGGGACCGCCACCTATGGCGTCGGGACCGGCGCGACCGCCGCCGGCGAGACAAAGACGGTGAATCTCGGCACCGGCGGCGCGGCCGGCTCCGACACCGTCGTTAATATCGGCCCGGATACCCCCGGCGCCGACGGGGTCACGGTGGTCAACACGCCCACCGTGACCTTCGCCAACGGGGTGACGGTCGTCGGCATGCCCCAGGCGAACCTCACCGCGCTGCTTCTCGGGCTCGGCGGCGCCGTCGCCGACGCCTGGAACCGGCTCTCGGTCAACACGCCGGCGGTGCTCCTGAACAACGCCGGCGCCGGGATCGAGGCGACGGTCAACAAGGCCGCGTCCGGCAACGATGCGGCCTTCGCCTTCAAGACCGGCTTCAGCGCCCGGGCGCTGATCGGCCTTCTCGGCTGCGACGACTTCAGCTTCAAGGTCAGCCCCGACGGCTCGGTCTACCACGACGCGATACTGATCGACCGGACCTCGGGACGCGTCGAGTTGCCCAAGCCGACGATCCTGCCGGCTTTGAGCAGCGCGCCGGCGGCGCCGGCGTCGGGCAAGCTCGCGCTCTATGCCCGCAGCCGGGCGGGCCAGCCGTGGCTGGACGCCATGCGGTCGAACGGCCGCGACTTCTCGCTGCAGCCACATCTCGGGCTGGCACGACCGGCGAACTGGCTGCCGTCCTCGGGCGCCACCGTCACCACTGAGGGGATGTCAAACTCGACGGTGGGCACGGTCTCGACGCCAGGCCTTGCGGCGACCTCGCTCGCGACCAGCATGCGCCGCTGGCGGCTGACCTCGGCGGCCGTGGTGGATTCGGCGTCTGACCAGCGGAGCGGCGTCTTCACCTGCTGGCGCGGGAATGCCGCCGGGCTCGGCGGCTGGACCTTCGTGACGCGGATTTCGCTTGCCACGCTGCAGGCCACCGGAATGGCCTTCTTCGGCCTCTACGGCTCGACCGCGGCGCTCGCCACCACGCTCGCCTTGGGCGCCGTCGTGAGCTGCATCGGCATCGGTTTCCAGCGCGGCACCCACACCCGTTGGCAGCTCGTCACCAACGACGCCAGCGGCGCGCCGACGCTCGTCGACATGGGCGCGAGCTTCGCGATCGCCACCGGCGGGGTGCTGACGCTGACGATCGCCGCTGCACCGAACGCGAGCTCGATCTGGGTCCGCGTCGTCGACGAGGTCAGCGGCGCCGTCTTCGAGCAGGAGGTGACCGCCGACTTGCCGGCCGCGAACCAGTTCCTGGCGCCCCGGCTCTTCATGAACAACGGCGCCACCGCCGCCGCGGTCGCCTTCGACTGCTCGGGCGTCTACCTCGAGACCGACTTCTAAGCCGACGCAAAAGGGCTCGGCCGAGGCGGGAAAGACGGCTGCCCGGACTTCCTCAAGAGGATCGCGCACCTGACCAGGACTGTGTCCTACACCGCCCAGACCCTTGGTCGGGCGAGCACGTGGCACCCGGCGCCCGGCGAGCCGTCAGGCGGACGTCGGAAACGCGTTCGAGCCTGAACTCTCGGCAACGTGGATCATTTGGCCACGCCGCCGGCTCCAGCACTCGAGCATCATTGCCCGCTCAGCAAGGTCGGCGTGCTTGAAGCAGAGGTAGCGATCGGCTGCGAGCTTCGCCACCAGTTCGGCCCGGACGTCCTCCTGCAGATTGCCCGTTGGCGCTTCGACCGCCTTGAGGGCGGCGTCGAGCCCCTTGTAGCCGTGATGCCAGATCAGCGCTTCCGCCGTGGTCACCGCGGTCCGGTATTGCCGAAACGTCTCGACGTGCGCGCGTAAAAGCCACCACAATCTGGACAGCATCATTCCCCTCCGCTCCCGCCCTATAGTCGCGGTGGTTGCACCGTTGGCGCAAGCACGGCGCGCTCGCTTGGTGAAGGGCGCCTCGGAAGCTGTGGCAAGCGTCTGACGTTTTGCCGCGCAGTTCGGGGTCACCTGTGCCGCGGGCCGCTTCCGCCAAGCCACGGTCAAAGACATCTTGCGAAGGCGCTGGCATCAGAACATAACACGAACATGCGCACATCCGGTGAGGCGGAATGGACAGGCGAAGCCCGCCGCAGAAGCGGACCGATGACCATGCATTCCCGGTGCGCCTTCGCGTCCTTGTCCCGGAGCGCGGGTTCGAGAATCTGCTTCTCGACATGCACCGATGGCTCGACACCGAAGTCGGTCGCGGCAGCTACGCCGTGCACGGCGCGGGGGCAGGCCTGACGAATGCCACCGCTTGGTACTTCCGCACCGTCGAGGAGGCGCAGGCCTTCGTCAGAAGGTTTCCGATGCTGGAGCTGGCTGACGGCACCGAGCTGCCGACCTATCAATCCCCGTGCCTGCCGTTCGGGCGCGGCGCCGACTGGAGCGATCCCGTGTGCAACTTGTATTCGATGCTGAAATCACAGGAGGCCATGCGCCGGCTGTTCGACGGGCTGATCGACCGGGCCGGCAACATGCCGCCCTTGCCAGGGATCTACCCGGACTACAGCGCCCCGATCATCAGGAACTCGTCCGACGGCCGCGAGCTTGTCATGGCGCGCTGGGGCATGCCGACGCCGCCGCAGTACCTGGTCGGCAAGCGCACCGATCCGGGGGTCACCAATATCCGGCGGGTTTCGTCGTCGCACTGGCGGCCGTGGCTCGGACCAAACCACCGGTGCCTGATCCCCTTCACCAGCTTCGCCGAGAACGAGCTTCAGCCTGACGGCAGCCGACCACCGGTCTGGTTCGCCTTCAACGAGACCCGGCCGCTCGCCTTCTTCGCGGGCATCTGGGCTCGCTGGACCTTGGTCCGGAAGCTTAAGGAAGGCCAGGTCACCGCCGACCTCTACGGGATGCTGACGACCGAGCCCAATGCCGAGGTCGGTGCGGTCCATCCCAGGGCGATGCCGGCGATCCTGACCGAGCCGGGCGAATGGAAGACCTGGCTGGCCGCGCCCTGGGCTGAGGCAAAGGTGCTGCAGCGGCCGTTGCCGGATGGAGCCCTGCGAATCGTCTCGCGCGGCGAGAGAGAGGACGCGCTTCCGGCGTAGCGGTCCACCGCTGCCCTCCGCGCATCGGCAAGCCTGGGTGGCCCTCGACCAGTGCGGATGGGGGCTGAGAAAAGGCAGCTCTCAGTCGCTGTGGCGATCGAGCGATCTGCGCATCAGAGTCCCTCACTGCGCCCCCCAAGCATCCGGCGGTCGATACTCACGCGAGCGCGGCTTCGGTAGTCAGTCCCATCAGCCGCAGCGCCTCGCGCATGCTTCCTTCAGGGTCTGTAAGATCCAGCGCGAAAGCCCAAGTGCGGCAACCAGTTGCTGCGGGACCTAACGTGGTCGCCATGAACAGACCATCGGAGGGATAGAACAGGGCAGCCCGGTCAGCTCTACAGGCAGCAGCGTGAGCTACCAGTTGATGGACATCCGAGGCCCCTGGCCATCCATCGAAGTCCTTGTACTTAGCATCCCCGATTGCCAACCGCCGTCCCAAGGCGATGATCAGGTCGGGGTTTGACGGGTATCGTTTGGACTGTTCTGGGAAGAGAGGGGGTGCCGTGCCTCCCAACGGCCATTCCGCAGCGCTGCCAACCCTCGCCGCATCCCCCACAACCTCGGAAGCCAAACTACGGACAAGCCTCTCGAACAGTTCTTCAAGGCTAACGAACCAGGCTTTGGGAATGAGACGGTCCCCGCGTTCACCAAAGACGGCAGAGGCAAGCACGGCCGCTTCGTACGCGACCAACTGACGCCCACGCGGGGTGATCTCCGCAACGAGTCCCGCCTCTATGCGCAATTCACTTCGCGACATTGTTGCGGCCGACTTCGCGCTTAGTCCAAAGGAAGCGCGAAGTGCCCTGGCCCCCGCGGCGATGTGGACGCCGAACTCCGAGGAGGCGCTGGGCGTCGCGAGAACACCGAGTGCTCCATAGATGGCGCGGTTGAGTGGTGTGTCGTCGTCTAGCACGTAGCGCGTGAAAGCGACCCGGTGGCGCACGCCCCTGGCGCGCAGCCCGGCCGTTCTACGGACATCCAGACGTCCCGTCACGTACGCACCGGTCAGGCGCTCATCGCGGTACACTGCCTCCCCACCTTGCGAAAGGTAGGTGCGTGCTGCCGCCACAAGCATCGCGGCAACGATTGCGTCGGGTCTTCCCACCAGTGACGCTTTCATGGCGGCTTGCGCATACCGGAAACTGCGCGGAGCTAGCGCCGAAATGAGAGCGTCGAAGGCCCCTGGTACCTTTTCCACCACATTCACGTCGACGCCTCCAAGCGTGGCATGGCCGACGTATCCCCCGGCCTTGAGCCGCCATCCCTGCCGGCCCTTCGCGGGCTCAGCGCTCAGGATTGACTTGTCGACCAGCGTGGCAAAGCCGGGATCGGAAGAGATGGCCGGCCAAACCGAGGCGGAGAGGTTAACTCCGCCGCGCTCGGGCACGCTGACTTTCACTCGGTCTGCTCAGGGTTCGCCTCGCTGCCCTCCGCTGAGGGCGGCCCAGCCGACTCCTCGGACTCCGCAACCTTCAGAGCTGGCGGTGGGAGGGCATACGCTGGGGAGCCAGCCCATGGGTAAGCCTTCTCAATCGTTTCAGCGAACTCATGGGGGTCCTGTCCCGGGCGGTAGAGCATACGTTGGATGCGTTGATCCCAGAGCGGGTGCAAGTCGCTCTCCT
>JBGALW010000122.1:4658-11845 GCA_044223585.1 Amaricoccus sp. | reverse complement strand
GCGCCAGCCGGTCGAGGCCCGCCCGGATCAGCGCCTCGCTGTGGGCGTCGAGCGCCGAGGTGGGCTCGTCGAGCAGCAGGATCGGCGCGTCGCGCAGCATGGCCCGGGCGATGGAGAGCCGCTGGCGCTCGCCCCCCGAGAAGCTGGCGTCGGAGGGCACGATGCGGGTGTCGTAGCCCTCGGGGAGCGCGCGGATGAACTCGTCCGCCGCCGCCGAGACCGCCGCCGCCTCGATCTCCGCCCGGGAGGCGCCCCGGCGGCCGAAGCCGATGTTCTGGGCGACGGTGCCGGTCAGCAGCACCGAATCCTGGCTCACCACCGCGAACTGGTCGCGCAGCGAGGCGAGGGTGAGCTCGCGGGTGTCGATGCCGTCGAGCAGGATGCGCCCCGCCACCGGGTCGTAGAGCCGCGGCAGGAGGTTGAAGATCGTGGACTTGCCCGCCCCCGACCGGCCGACGAAGGCGACGCGCTGGCCCGGCTGGACGGTGAGGCTCACGTCCTCCAGCGCCACGTGGCCGTCGGGATAGGCGAAATCCACGTGCTCGAAATCGATCCGGCCCACGGCGCGGTCGAGGGTGCGCGGCCCGTCCTGGATGGCGTTCTGCGAATCGAAGAGCATGAAGATGCGGTCGAGGGCCGCGGTGCCCTGGGCGGCGGCCGCGTAGGTCGAGCCGAGCTTGCGCGCCGGCGAGACCGCGACCCCGAGCCCGGTCAGGAGGCCGGTGAAGTCGGCGAGGGTGATGGTGCCGGTCTTCATCCGCCAGCCGACGACGAAGAGCAGGATGGCGATGGCGATCGCCCCCAGCATCTCCATCACCGGGGACATGCGCGCCTCCCAGCGGTTGGCCTTGACCTTCAGGCCGAAGAGCCCCTCGAAGACCGCCCCCGCCCCTTCGACCAGCGGCTCCTCCAGCCGGTAGGTCCGCGCCATGCGGATGCCCGCCAGGCCCTCGGTCACGCTCGAGGTCATGGCGGCGACCTGGTTCTGGGTCCGGCGCGAGATCTTCTTCAGCCGCCCGCCGATGATCGTCACCGGCAAGAGCGCCAGCAGGAAGACGGCGATCATGCCCAAGGTGAGCGCCCAGTCGATGGTGAGCATCATCCCGAAGGCGCCGACGATGGTGAAGATCGCCGTGAGGCTCGCCATGATCGACTTCACCGAGCGGCTGACGAGGCCGATGTCCGAGGAGAAGCGGGCGGCGAGGCCCGCGGGCGCCTCGGAGCGCAGCCGGGCGAGGTCGGCGCCGACCAGCCGGGCGAACATCTCCTTCTGCAGGTCGGTCTCGGTGCGGATCACCGCGCGCTGCACGGTGGTCTGGCGCATGTAGTCGGTGATCGAGCTGACGATCGAGGTGCCGAGCACCAGCGCCGGGCCCCAGTACATCACCGAGTACTGGCCCGACTGGAAGGCCGCGATGATCCACTGCATGATCTTGGCGTAGGCCGCGGTCGAGAGCGCGGTCATCGCCATCAGCACGAGGCCGAAGATGTAGAGCCGCCGGCGCGACAGCCATTCGCGCCAGAGCCGGACATAGGTCCGACGGCCACGGGGCCTGGCTCGGGCTTGCGCTTCCATTCCTTGGGCATGGGATCCGCCTATCACGGGCGGGGCCCGGGCAAAGACCGCGCGCGGCGGTCGCCGCGTCCGTGGCCGCGGCTTCACCTCCTTGGCGGGCCTCGGGTCCGCGGGCCGCCTTCCACATCACCGGACCGAACATGGCGATGGTGTTGTTGCGCAGCTGCTCGCGCAGGCCCCAGGCCCTCGACGGCGGCGATCTCGACCCGGTCGCTGTCGGCGAGGTACTGCGCCTGGCGGGCGCGGACCTCGGCGGTCTCTCCGGATCGACGAAGAGGATGTTGTTCTCGAAGTTGAGCTCGAAGCTGCGCCGGTCGATGTTGGCCGAGCCGCCAGCGTCGCCTCGCCGTCGAGGGTGAGAGACTTGGTGTGCAACAGGCCGGGGCGGTATTCGTAGAGCCGCACCCCGCCTCCAGCAGCTCGTGGTAGTAGCTGCGGCTGGCGGCGGCGACGATCCAGCTGTCGTTGCGCTTGGGCACGATCAGCGTCGTCTCGACCCCGCGCCGGGCCGAGGCGCAGAGCGCGGCCTGGATCGGCTCGTCCGGCACGAAGTAGGGTGGTCACCACCAGCTCGTGGCGGGCGGCGTACATCAGCGACTCGAAGATTTCCGGCATCCCGGTCGAGCGGATCGCGGCGCTCGTGCCGATGACCTGGGCGACGAAGCCCGGGCCCACGTCGCCCACCGGCGCGCGGCCACCAGCGGCGAGAGATCCTCGCGTGTGCGCCATCCAGTCGCTGGCGAAGAGATGCTGGTTCTGGCGCACGATCGGGCCCTCGAAGCGCATCATCAGGTCGACCCAGGGCGCGTATTTCGCCTTGATGGCGAAGGCCGGGTCGGCGCAGTTCTGGCTGCCGCAATAGGTGACGCGGTTGTCGACCACGACGATCTTGCGGTGGTTGCGCATGTCGATGCGCCCCCGCAGCGGGCGCAGCAGGATGAAGCCGATGGCGAGCGTGCGCACCAGCCGCACCCCGGCGTCCTCCTCCATGTCCCAGTGGGGCGAGCGGATCAGCAGCCGCGAGCCGAGGTCGTCGGCCATGGCCCGCACCGTGACCCCGCGGCGGGCGGCGCGCTTGACCGCCTCGACCATCTTCAGCCCGTTGCCGTCGGGCAGCCAGATGTAGAAGCAGATGTGCACATGGTCGGTCGCCGCGTCGATGTCGGCGATCATCGCGGCGATGGCGGCGTCGGAATCGCGCGTCGCCCTCCCGCTTGCTGATCTCGCGGAAGAGCGGCGCGGATGCATAGGGCCTGCGCTCGCCCTCGTGGGCGCTGATCTCGTGGCCGCGCGCAGCCGGGCGATGCGGCGGCGGCCGAGGTTGGTCTCGCCGAACATCACATAGGCGAGGATCCCGAGGATCGGGAAGACGATGATCACCACCACCCAGGCGAGGCGCGCCGCCGGCTCGCGCTGGGGCCGCAGCAGCGCGCGGACGATGAAGACCGCCTGCGCCGCAAGATGCAGCAGCAGAACGAACGAGGCGAAGCCCAGATGCATCAGCGTGTCGCCCGGTCAGATCATCATTTCCTTGGTGGCGGTCAGGGCGCACGTCGGGATAATCCCGCGCCACCCGGTCGATGTCCCATTGCAGCCGGGTCATGTAGACCGGATCGCCGTCGTGGTCCTCGGCCATGTGGCCCTTGTTGGCCTTGGCGAAGGCCTCGACCTTGTCCCGCGGCCCGGAGACCCAGCGGGCCGAGGTGAACTGCGTCGGCTCGAATCGCACCGGCAGGCCGTATTCCAGCTCGATCCGGCTCGCCAGCACGTCGAACTGCAGCGGGCCGACGACGCCGACGATCCAGCCCGAGCCGAAGTTCGGCTTGAAGAGCTTGGACGCCCTCCTCCGCGAACTGGGTGAGGGCCTTTTCCAGGTGCTTGGCCTTCATCGGATCGCCCGAGCGCACGGTCTGGAGGAGCTCCGGCGCGAAGGACGGGATGCCGGTGAAGCGCAGCGCCTCGCCTTCGGTCAGGGCGTCGCCGATGCGGAGCTGCCCGTGGTTCGGCACGCCGATGATGTCGCCGGCCCAGGCGTCCTCGGCCAGCTCCCGGTCCTGGGCGAGGAACAGCATCGGGTTCGACACCGCCATGGGCTTGCCGGTGCGCACGTGGAAGAGCTTCATCCCGCGCTCGAAATGGCCGGAGCAGAGGCGGACGAAGGCCACGCGGTCCCGGTGCTTGGGGTCCATGTTGGCCTGGACCTTGAAGACGAAGCCCGTCACCTCCTTCTCCCAGGGGCCGACGCCGCGGGTCTCGGTCGCGCGGACCTGGGGGGGCGGGCCGAAGGCGCCGATGCCGGCCATCAGCTCCTGCACGCCGAAGGAATTGATCGCCGAGCCGAACCAGATCGGCGAGAGGTTCCCGCCAGCATCGCCTCCCGGTCGAAGGCCGGCAGCAGCTCGCGCGCCATCTCGACCTCCTCGCGCAGCTTCGCGAGCAGGTCGGCGGGAATGTGGTCGGCCATGGCCGGGTCGTCGAGGCCCCTCCATGCGGAGGCTCTCGGCGCGCTTGTTGCGGTCGGCCCGGTCCATCAGCTCCAGCCGGTCGTTGAGCATGTCGTAGCAGCCCAGGAAGTCCCGCCCCTGGCCGATCGGCCAGCTGGCCGGGCAGACGTCGAGCTGCAGCTCGGTCTGGATCTCGTCGATGATCTCGAAGGTGTCGCGCGCCTCGCGGTCCATCTTGTTGCAGAAGGTCAGGATCGGCAGGTCGCGCAGGCGGCAGACCTCGAAGAGCTTGCGGGTCTGGCTCTCGACGCCCTTCGCCCCGTCGATCACCATGATCGCCGCGTCGACGGCGGTCAGCGTGCGGTAGGTGTCCTCGGAAAAGTCCGAGTGGCCCGGCGTGTCGACGAGGTTGAACCACCAGTCGCGGAACGGGAAGGACATGGCCGAGGCGGAGACGGAGATGCCGCGCTCCTGCTCCAGCTTCATGAAGTCCGACCGGGTGCGCCGCGCCTCCCCCTTGGCGCGCACCTGCCCGGCCATCTGGATGGCGCCGCCGTAGAGCAGGAACTTCTCGGTCAGCGTGGTCTTGCCGGCATCGGGATGCGAGATGATCGCAAAGGTGCGGCGGCGGGCGACCTCGGGCGGCAGGGCGGGGGTGTTGCGGGAACGCTCGGACATGGCCGGGGTATAGTGGACGCGCGGTCAGGGGGAAGCGCCGCCCTGAGTGGTCCCTTGGCCTACCTGCCTCTGGCCGGCGCCCAGCTGTCGAAGAGAAGCGCCAGCCCCTCGCTGAAGGTGCGCTCCCGCGCGTCGGGCGCGAAGGTCGGTGCCGCGGCGGCGACGTTCGGGAAGTTCGCCGCCATTTCCCCGGGCGGCATCGGCGAGACGGTCGTCGGCCCGCGCGTGTAGCCGGCGACCTCGTCGAGCACCGCGCCGCAGAGGTAGTAGCCGGCGACGCGGAAGCGGCGCGCGGCCTCCGCCTCGTCGGGCGTCGTCTCGCGGAAGAGCGCGATCACCGCGTCGAGCCAGGCGAGCGTCGCCGGCGTGTTCAGCCGGTGGGTCAGCAGGAACACCAGCAGGGCCGGCCGCGCGCTGACCGCGTCCCGCCAGGCGCGCGCCATCGCCTCGACCCGCTCCCGCCACGGCAGCCCCTCGCCCGCCAGCGGCAGCAGCGGACGGAAGATCCGGTCGACGAGGGCGTCCATCAGGTGCCCCTTGGACGGAACGTGGTGATAGAGGCTCATCGGGCTGCAGCCGAGCGCCGCCGCAAGCCGGCGCATCGTGAAGTCCGTCCCCTCGCGCCCGATGAGCGACAGCGCCGCGTCCTCGATGCGGGGAAGCGACAGGGGCTGGCGGGGCGTATCGGAGGCGTCCGGCATTCGTACACTGTACGGCTTGCGCGACTCACTTCGCAAGCGTAGAAAATGCCTGACCGTACATTGTACGGTCACTCAACAGTCAGGAGATTGGCCATGAGCATGGTTCGGGCCCTGCTGCGCACGGCAGGGTGTGGGTTTGCGTTGTCTCTCGCCGCGGGAGCCATGGCCGAGGAGCCCGCCGGCGACCCGGCAGCGGCGGCCTATGCCGAGATCGAACAGGCGTTCGGGACGGTGCCGGGCTTCGTCAAGCAGTTCCCGAAGGCCGCGATCGCCGGCGCCTGGGCCGAGGAGCGGGACCTGGAACTGAGCGACACCACCGCCCTGTCACCCAAGGAAAAGGCGCTGATCTCGCTGGCGGTGGCGGCGCAGATCCCCTGCCAGTACTGTGTCTGGGTCGACACGAGGAGCGCCCACGCGGCGGGCGCCACAGACGAGGAAGTCTCCGAAGCCGTGGCCATGGCGGCCCTGACCCGGCACTGGAGCACGGTGTTCAACGGGCTCGGCATCGACTTCGAGACGTTCAAGGCGGAGCTTGGCGGCAAGTAGCAGGCGCGCGGGCCGAGGCTGAAGGGGGCCTGCGCCGGCGCTTCCGCGCGGGATTCCCCGCCGATGCGTCAGCATCGGCAGCGCCTGCCTGCCTCTGCCGCCGGAGGCGCTCGGCACGACGCAGGCGCTTTTGCGCCAGCCCAGGCAGGCGCTGCCGATGGCTCTATCGGAATGCCGCGGAAGCGGTAACCGCCGACGCCCGAGATCTGGCCTTGCGTTGGTCCTGGGCGCTCCAGCGGCCGGAGCAGGCTCCATCAATCTTCCGCACGAGAGACGCTTTCAATCGCCGCGGAAGCGGTCCACATGATCCCCCAACCACAAGATCAAAGGGAAACACCATGACCCGGGCCGTCGCCATCCTAGGCGCCTCCAATACCGGCAAGTCGACGCTCGTCGATCGCATGTGCGGGCTCGAGGGCCAGCCGCAGCCGGCCGCCGGGCCGGGCGAGCTCCGCGTCTGCGGCTTCACCCATCTCGGGGAGGACTGGCAGGCGATCGACACGCCGGGGTCGATCGAGTTCCTGCACGTCGCCACCGACGCGCTGCTCGCTGCCGACGCGGCGGTGGTCTGCGTCGGTCCCGATCCCGCCGCCGCGGTGCTCGCCTCCCCCTACCTGCACGCGGTCGAGGCTTCGGGCACGCCGGCGATCATCCTCATCAACCGCATCGACGAGGCGACCGGCCGGGTCGCCGACATCGTCGCCGCGCTGCAGGACTACGCCAGCCATCCGATCATCCTGCGCCAGATCCCGATCCGCGACGGCGAGCATGTGACCGGCGCGGTCGATCTCGTTTCGGAGCGCGCCTGGTCCTACCGCGAGGGCCAGCCGTCGCAGCTCGTCGAGATCCCCGCCGGCCTCCTCGACCGCGAGCACGAGGCGCGCGGCGCGCTGCTGGAGCACCTCTCGGAGTTCGACGATCACCTGCTGGAGGAGCTGATCGAGGACCGCGAGCCGCCGAGCGGCGAGGTCTTCGCGATCTGCGCCCGCGTCCTCGGCGAGAACCGGGTGATCGAGGCGCTGATCGGCTCGGCGGCGCACGGCAACGGCATCGTCCGGGTGCTGAAGGCGCTGCGGCACGAGGCGCCGAAGCCCGCGGCGCTGCGCGCCCGGCTGCAGGAGCAGGCCGGCATCGCCGAGCCGCCGTCCGCCGTGGTCTTCGCCAGCAGCTACCGCAAGCACGTCGGCAAGGCGCTGCTGCTGCGCGCGCTGGAGCCGCTCGGCGCCGGGCGGCCGCTCGGCG
>JBGALW010000122.1:0-4621 GCA_044223585.1 Amaricoccus sp. | reverse complement strand
CGCGCGACAGCCACCATCTCGACGAGGTCGACGAGGGCCGGATCGTCATGGCGGTGAAGTCCGACCACCTGTCCGCCGGCCGCCTTGCGACCGGCACGGAACTGCTGCCGACACCGCCGTGGCACCGGGCGCAGCCGGCCGCGACCCACCGCATCCTCGCCCCCACCTCGGAGCGGGACAGCGTCAAGCTCTCCTCCGCGCTCGCCGCCATCGCCGATGGCGACGCGGCGCTGACCGTCGCCCAGGACCCGGCCACCGGCGGCGCGCTCGTCGGGGTGCAGGGGCCGCTGCACCTCCGGATCATCCGCCAGCGGCTGAAGGAGGGCTTCGGCATGGAGGTGGACGAGGTGATGCCGGCGCCGGCCTACCGGGAGACGATCTCCAAGAACTTCGAGACCGCCTACCGCCACAAGAAGCAGACCGGGGGCGCGGGCCAGTTCGCCGACGTCCGGCTGATCGTCACGCCGGGCGACCGCGGCACCGGCTTTGCCTTCTCCGAGGTGGTGAAGGGCGGCGCGGTGCCGAAGAACTATATCCCCGCCGTCGAGCAGGGTGCCAGCGACGCGCTGGAGCGCGGTCCGCTCGGCTTCCCGGTGGTCGACGTCGCCGTGACGCTGACCGACGGCCTCGCCCACGCGGTCGACAGCTCGGAAATGGCCTTCCGCATCGCTGGCCGCCAGGGCGTGCGCGAGGCGCTGAAGGCGGCGGGGCCGGTCCTGCTGCAGCCGGTCTTCCGCATCGCGATCCACGCGCCGGCGGCGTTCACCGGCAGCCTCGGCCCGATCGTCGCGGCGCATGCCGGCCACGTCCTCGGCTTCGACGCCGATCCGGTCGGCAAGGGCTGGGATCTCTATCAGGCGCTGGTGCCGGGCAGCGCGCTCGCGAGCCTTGCCAACGACGTGCGGGCCTCGACCCAGGGGGTGGGCTGGTTCGACGCCACCTTCGACCACTATGAGGAGCTGCACGGCAAGGCCGCTGACCGCATCGTCGCGGAGCACGCGCGCGAGCCGGCGTGACGCCGGCGTCAGGCGCGCCTAGCAGGAGCCGGCTGCCGGGTGCGCCTGATCGCCGCCCGGCTTCTGGTGTCAGTAGAGGCAGACCGCCCGCGGCGGCCGGACCAGCATCTCCCGCACGGCTTCGGGCGCGATGTCGCAGTAGGCGATGGCGGTCGGGCAGATTTCCGCGTCGACGCCGGCGCGGCCGAGCGCCGACGCCACGTGCCGGACGTGCGCCTCGACGAGGGCGCCCGTGACCAGCGCCGGCCCCCCGCCCAGCGCGGCCCGGAAGGCGGCGTGGCGCGCGAGGAGCCGCACCCCGGTGGTGAGGGCGCTGATGCCGCTGCCGCAGAGGAAGCGGAAGCAGTCCGGGCTCGATTCGAGCGCCCGCACCGCCCCGCAATAGCCGCGCTGTCCGGCGGTCGCCGGGGCCGGCATCTCGCCGCCGCCGAGCACGAAGACCGGCGCCGCCCAATCGCTGAACCGCATGGCCTGCGCCGCGAGCTGGGCCGACGGCCCTTCCAGCGCAATCTCCGGGCAGACGAGGACCAGCGGTCCCACGGGAGAGGCCTCCGCGGTCGAGGGGGTGAAACGGTTCATGGCGGCTCCGTCGAGGGGATTCGGATGGCGTCGGGCGTGAATACGCGTAATGCGCCTAGTCGCCTATCACGGGCTCACGTAGGTGCCGGGCCTGCGCCCCTACCCGGCCGGCCGGACGAGGACGACGATCCCGTCGGCGCCGACCACCGTCACCCGGTCGCCCGGCGCCGGGGCCCCCTCGCCCTCGAGCCGCGCCGGCCACGGCACGCCGTCGATCTCCACCTTGCCCTCGCCGCCGTCGAACGAGAGCACCCGGCCGGTCCGCCCGACGATCGCCCCGGTCCGCCGGTTCAGCGTGACCTCGCGGCCCGACGGCAGGTAGCGGGCGGCGAGCGCCCGGCCGCCGAAGGTGAAGGCGATGGAGAGGAGGCCGAAGACGGCGATCTGCGCCGCCACGCCCATCCCCGGCATCAGCCACAGGGCGAGGGCCACCACCAGCGCCGCCGCCGCCGACCAGATCGTGACGGTGGTCGGCGTCACCATCTCCAGCGCCGCGAGCAGCACCCCGAGCGCCACCCACCACCAGGGCGAAATCCCGGCCAGCATCAGCCACCCTCCCGCGGGCGCGCCGCCGCGCGGGCCAGTTCGGCGATCCCGGCCACCGACCCGATCAGGCTCGAGGCCTCCAGCGGCATCAGCACGGTCTTGCTGGCCGGGCTGGACGCCAGCGCCGCCAGCGCCTCGGTGTATTTCTGCGCCACGAAATAGTTGACCGCCTGCACGTCGCCCTTGGCGATCGCCTCGCTCACCATCGTCGTCGCCCGCGCCTCGGCCTCCGCCGACCGCTCGCGCGCCTCGGCGTCGAGGAAGGCGGCCTGGCGCCGCCCCTCGGCCTCGCGGATCTGCGCCTCGCGCTCGCCTTCCGCCTTCAGGATCGCCGACTGTTTCAGACCCTCGGCCGTCAGGATCTCCGCCCGCTTCAGGCGCTCGGCCTTCATCTGCCGCGCCATCGCCTCGGAGATGTCCGGCGGCGGCGCGAGGTCGCGGATCTCCACCCGCGTCACCTTGACGCCCCAGGGGGTCGAGGCGTGGTCGATCACCGACAGCAGCCGGGTGTTGATCGCGTCGCGGTTGGACAGCGCCTCGTCGAGATCCATCGAGCCGAGCACGGCGCGGATGTTGGTCTGGCTGATGTTCTTCAGCGCCCGTTCGAGGTCGCGCACCTCGTAGGCCGCCTTCGACGCCTCGATCACCTGGTAGAAGGCAACCGCGTCGGCCACCACCATCGCATTGTCGCGGGTGATGACCTCCTGCTGGTCGATGTCGAGGACGGTTTCCATCATGTTGATCTTCTTGCCCACCCGGTCCATCAGCGGGATGAGGAACCTCAGACCCGGCTCCAGCGTCCGGGTGAAGCGGCCGAACCGCTCGACCGTCCAGTTCTCGCCCTGCGGCACCGACTTCACCATCGTCCAGACGAGGACGACGGCGAAGATCAGGATCGCGATCGCCGGCGCGGCAAAGGCCGGATCGCCAAAGGCCTGCATGGACACAACTCCTCGCGTTGACACGACGAGGGGGATTGTGCGGCACGAGAAGCCAGTTGGAAAGCCCGGCCCCAGCGGCTAAGGTCCGGCCGTTCCCGCGGGAGATCCTGTTTGCCGAAGATGGTGCTCAGTCACACGACCGAACCGCAGTTCTCCCAGCCGGTTCGGCAGATCGTCCTCATGCTGATCGTGCTCGGGCTGACCGCCGCGGTCGGGGTGCTGATCTATCCCACGGTCAGGCAGATCTTTCTGGCCTCGCCCTACCTCAAGATCTTCATCCTCTTCGTCTTCGTGATCGGCGTGCTTGCCTGCTTCTGGCAGGTCGTTGCGCTCATCAAGGCGGTGAGCTGGATCGAGGGGTTCGCGCTCGACCGGCCGGGGCACGAATTCACCACCCCGCCGCGCCTGCTCGCGCCGCTGGCGGCGCTGCTTTCCGGCCGGCAGGCGCGCCGCTCGCTCACCTCGACCTCGACCCGGTCGATGCTCGACTCCGTCGCGACCCGGATCGAGGAGCAGCGCGACCTCACGCGCTACCTCATCAACCTCCTGATCTTCCTTGGCCTGCTCGGCACCTTCTTCGGCCTCGCCACGGTGGTCCCGGCGGTGGTCGACACGATCCGCAGCCTTGCGCCGAAGGAAGGCCAGAGTGCGCTTCAATCCTTCGACAGCCTGATGGGCGGGCTGGAGGGCCAGCTCGGCGGCATGGGCACGGCCTTCGGCTCCTCGCTCCTCGGCCTCTCCGGCAGCCTTGTCGTCGGCCTGCTGGAGCTCTTTGCCAGCCACGCGCAGAACCGCTTCTACCGCGAGCTGGAGGAATGGCTCTCCTCGATCACCAAGCTCGGCATCACCGGCGTCGACCCGGAGGAGGCGCTGACCGCGGCGAACGTCATGGTGGCGCTCGGCCAGACGGCGGAACAGATCGACGCGCTGCGCGAGGCGGTGGACCGCAGCATCGCCCGCGCCGCCGAGACCGACGCCCGCATCGCCGACCTGACGACGCTGCTCGCCTCGCCGCCGCCGGCGGTCGACAACAGCCTGCTGGAACGGATCGCCGTCGGCCAGGACCGCGTCGCCCAGATCCTCGGCACGCCGCAGCCGCCGGCAATCGACGCCGGCGCGCTCGACCGGATCGCCTCCGGGCAGGACCGCCTCGCCGCCATCCTCGCGCGGCCGGCGATCGACCCCGCCATCCTCGACCGCATCGCCGCCGGCCAGGACCGGGTCGCCCAGATCCTCGCCGCGCCGCGCGGAGAGAGCCAGGACCGCGCGCTCCTCACCCGCATCGCCGAGGCGCAGGAGCGCGTCGCCGCCGACCTTGCCGCCGCCCGCGACCAGCGCGGCGGCGGTGGCGGCATGGACGCCGAGAGCCGCGCCCGCCTGCGCTCGATCGACACCCAGGTGCTGCGCATCCTCGAGGATCTCGCCGCCGGCCGGCAGGACCTCGTCACCGAGATCCGCCAGGACATTGCCGGCCTCGCCGAGGCGATCCGCGTCATGACGGCGCGGGGGCGGCTCTAGATGGCCCTGTCGCGCCGCGGC
>JBGALW010000121.1:0-11875 GCA_044223585.1 Amaricoccus sp. | reverse complement strand
GGCGCGGGCCATCGCCTCGTGGCTCACGCCGCGGCGGCTGTCGACGGTGACGTCGGCCTCGGCGTATGAGGGTGCGCGCCGCGCCGCGAGGTCGGCGAGCGTCGCCCGCGGGTTGGCGGTCTGCAGCAGCGGCCGGCCGGGGCGGTCGCGCACCCGGTCCCACAGCACGTCGACGTCGGCGCGCAACCAGACCGAGGTGGCATGCGCCTTGATCTCCGCCCGGGTCCGCGGCTCGACGAAGGCGCCGCCGCCGGTGGCGAGGACCCGCGGCTGCTCACCGAGAAGCCGCGCGATCACCCGGCGCTCACCGTCGCGGAAGGCGGGCTCGCCCAGTGTCTCGAAGATCTCGGGGATCGTCATGCCGGCGGCCTCGACGATCTCGTGGTCGCTGTCGGCGAAGGGTACGCCCAGCAGCGCCGCCAGCCGCTTGCCGACGCTGGTCTTGCCCGCGCCCATCAGGCCGACGAGAACGAGGCTGCGGGCAAGGCGGGGAAGCGGCACCGGCTCCGGCGGCGGGGCGGTGGCCTCTGCGGGCGGAGGGGAGCGCGTGGGTTCGATCATCGCAATTGCCGTTCGAGCCCGCCCGCGATAAGGTCCGCGCCAGACGATCGCGGCGCGGTGGACCACCGTGATTGAACAGTTAGGGAACCGGCGTCAAGCCGGCAGTCTGAAAAGCAGGCAGTCTCGGGCAAACGGGCGGACAGAGCAGCACGACATGCGTACCGTGATACGGATCATTCTCTTCCTGGTGCTGGCCGGGATTCTCGGCATCGTGGGGATAGCGGTCTTCTCCGACCTGTCGGCGCCCCAGCGCGAGGTGGAGTTGCCCGTCGAGGCGAAGTGAGGAGCCGGGCCGCCGGCCACCGTTTGCTGGCCGCCACCGCGCTTCCCGCCATGCTTTCTGCCGCGCTCCTCGGGGCGTCACCGGCCGTCGCCGAGCCCCGAAGCGCGATCCCCTGGCTGTCGCAGAGCATCGAGATCGACCGCTCGCCGCCGCCCGGGCGACCCGCTTCCGCGGGTGGCGGCGCGACGGATCCGGTCGGGGGCGAGATCACCGTCACCACCCTCGGCGAGGTGAGCAGGGACGCGGTCGGCCTGCTGCAGCCGGAGGAGACCGGATTGCCCCGCGCGCTCTGGGGGCCGGTTCCTGCCGGCGACGTCGCCGGGATGATCGCCGACGAGCCTGACCAGGGCGTGCCGGCCGCGCGGGCACTTTTCCAGACGCTGCTGCTGGCCGAAGCCGATCCGCCCCCGCCGGGAGGCGAGGGCGCCGACGACGGCACCGGCGTCCTCATCGCCCGGGTCGACCGGCTGCTCGGGATCGGCGCGCTCGTCGACGCGCGGGCGCTGATCGAGGCCGCCGGGCCGGACACGCCCGACCTCTTCCGCCGCTGGTTCGACATCGGCCTGCTGCTCGACGAGGCGCAGGAACCCTGCGCGGCGCTGCGCCAGAACCCGGCGCTGTCGCCGACCCTGCCCGCTCGGGTCTTCTGCCTCGCGCGCGGCGGCGACTGGAACGCCGCGGAGATCACCCTGACGCTCGGCCAGCAGGTCGGGTCGATCCCGCCCGACGAGGAGGCGCTGCTGGCGCGGTTCCTCGACCCGGAGCTTTTCGAGGACGCCGAGGAGGAGCCGCCGATCCCCGATCCGCTGACCCCGCTCGACTTCCTGATGCGCGAGGCGGTCGGCCTTCCCCGGCCGCCGGGGCCGCTGCCGCTTGCCTTCCTCCATACCGAGCTTGCCGAGCATGTGCCGATGCGCCAGCGGGTCGAGGCGGCGGAGCGGCTGGTGATCTCCGGCGCCATCGCCCCGGCAATCCTGTTCGCCGCCTACCGCTCCGGCACCCCGGCGGCATCCGGCGGGGTCTGGGACCGGGCGCAGGCGGTGCAGGCGCTGGACCGGGCGCTGGCGCAGGAACCGGCGCGACCGGCGGATGTCGGTGCGGCGCTTGTCGCCGCCGACGCGGCGCTGGCGCCGCGCGGCCTCCGCGTCGCGCTGGCTACCGCGATGGCCCCGGAGCTGGCGGACATCGACCCTGCGTCCCTCGCGCCGGACCAGCGGACGACCCTTCTGGAACTCGCGCTGCTCTCCGGGGACACCGCGGCAGCCCTGCGTGCCGCCGGGCCCGACCCCGATCCGCGGGTCGCCGGCCTTCTCGCCATCGCCGGTTTGGCCCCTGCCCAGGACGCCGCGCCGCCCGACCCGGCGCTCGCAGCGGCGCTGGCCGGGCTCGGGGATCCCGCTCCGGCCGACGAGCGGGCGGCCCGGCTTGTCGCGCTGGTCGGGTCGGGCCAGACCGGCGGGGCCCTGCTCGGGGCGCTGGCGCTGATCGGAAACGGGCCGTCTGCGGACCTCCCTGCGCTGCGCGCCGCCCTCGCCACCATCGTCGCCGCGGGACAGGCGGGGCCAGCGCGGCAGATCGCGCTCCAGTCGCTGCTGCCGGGGCCAGGTGCCTGATGGCCGCCGCGGGCACATGGCTCCCGCAGTTTCTGGAGGCGATCCAGGCGGAACGTGACGCCGCCCGGAACACGATCCTGTCCTATGGACGTGACCTCAACGACTTCGCCGCGTTTCTTGCCGCACGGAACGAGGATTTCACCACCGCCGGGCGGGCGGAGATCGAGGCGTATCTCGTCGATCAGGACGACCGCGGCATGGCGCAGGCAACCCGGGCCCGCCGCCTCTCGGCAATCCGCCAGCTCTATCGCTTCGCCTTCCTCGAGGGCTGGCGGACCGACGATCCGGCGGCGCTGATCAAGGGTCCGAAGCGGCAGCGCCCGCTGCCCGGCGCGCTCAGCGAGGACGAGGTCGACCGGCTGCTGGCCGCCGCCGAGACCTTCGGCCGCACCGGCGGCGAGCGGCTGCGCAACACCTGCCTGATGCAGCTCCTCTATGCCACCGGCCTCCGCGTGAGCGAGCTCGTCTCGCTGCCGCTCGCGGCGGTGCGGGGCGACCCGCGGATGATCCTGATCCGCGGCAAGGGCGGCCGCGAGCGGATGGTGCCACTCTCGCCGCCGGCCCGCGCCGCGCTCGTCGCCTGGCTCGCCCACCTCGACGCCGAGCAGGACGCGCGCGGATCCGGCCTCCCCCGCCCCCGGTCGCCCCACCTCTTCCCCGCACGCGGCCGCCGCGGTCACATGACCCGCGAGCGCTTCTTCCTGCTGGTCAAGGACCTCGCCCGCATCGCCGGCCTCGACGCCGCGCAGGTCTCGCCCCACACGCTGCGCCATGCCTTCGCCACCCACCTGCTGGCGCACGGCGCCGACCTCCGGGTGATCCAGACGCTGCTCGGCCATGCCAGCATCGCGACGACGGAGATCTACACCCACGTGCTGGAGACCCGGCTGAAGGCGCTGGTCCTGGAGAAGCACCCGCTGGCCGACCCCGTTTCCGGCCCGACAAGCGACCTCTCCTGAAACGGGAAGTCACTCACCACGCCCAGCCGGCTCCCGTCCGGAGCAAGTTCCCCGCCGATGCGTCAGCATCGGCAGCGCCTGACTGCCCCCCCGGCAGGCGCTTCGCGCCAGCCCAGGCAGGCGCGCCGATGCCCTATCTCGATGACAGCAGCGCCGGCGCAACCGCCGACGCCAGAGGCCGGGCGCGGCTCCGGCGACTTCTGCCGGCACTGAACAACCGCTGGGCCGCGGTCTTCAGCGGCCGACCGCCCCGTGGTAGAAGTAGACCCCGAGGCCGAAGGTGAAGACGATCCAGCCGGACAGCGCATGCAGGACGATCGCCTGCGGAAAGCCGCCGCGGGAGAGGTAGGCCCTGCCGAACACGATGCCGCCGGCAAAGCAGAGCAGGATCGCCACCCAGTTCCAGAACAAGAGGTGGGCGAAGGAGAAAAGCGCTCCGTTGACCGCCAGCGCGATCCGCCGGTTGGCGAAGAGCGTACCGTAACGGCGGAAGAACAGGGCCCGGAAGATCAGCTCCTGCGGCAGCGCCGAGAGGAAGGGATAGAGGCCGAGGATCGCCAGCCACAGCCGCGGTGACCGCACCGGCAGCGCAAGGGCCTGCGCCGGCACCAGCAGCCAGACGAGCCCCCCGACGACCAGCGCCACCGCGAGCGTCACCAGCCCGACGACCCGCCAGTCGATCGTGTCGAGCCCTTCGGCAAGCTCCGCCATCCGGAAGCCGGGCGTCCGGATCAGCAGGACGGCGGCGATCGCGGTCATGACGCCCAGCGTCGGCCAGAGCGCGCCGGGCGGCAGCAGCGTCGCCATCACCAGCGGCACGCCGAAGTAGAGGCTGACGAACTCGACGAGCCGCCCGGCCCCCAGCCGTTCGCCCACCACGACCCTCAGTCCCGCCATCCCTCACCTCCGCGGCAATGGTGCAGCGCCTCGTCGCGCGAAATCAAGCGGGTGCGCGCGGCATCGGCGCCGCTCCGCCCGTTCCCTTTCCCGGTGGCTGCGGATAAGCCCGCGCGATGGCCCCCTCGGTGTTCGCCCTCGTCCTCCTCGCCGCGGCGCTCCACGCCGGATGGAACGCGCTGGTCAAGGGCGGAACCGACCCGTTCATGACCACCATCCTCGTTGCCGCCAGCTCCGGCGCCGCAGCGCTTATCGTCCTGCCGTTCCTGCCGCCGCCGGCCGCGGCCAGCTGGCCGTTCCTCGCCGTGTCGACGACCCTGCAGGTGGTCTACTTCCTGCTCGTCGCGGGTGCGTACCGCGCCACCGACATGAGCCGGGCCTACCCGCTGATGCGCGGCCTCGCGCCGGCCCTCGTCGCGGTCTTCGCGGCGCTGGTCCTCGGCGAGCACCTCTCCTCGCTGGCATGGGCCGGCGTCGCGCTGATCTCCGGCGGGGTCTTTGCCATGACCTTCTCCACCGGCGGCGGCGCATCGCGGCGGGGAACCCTGCTCGCCATCGCCAATGCCGGGGTGATCGCCAGCTATACGCTGGTGGACGGGCTCGGGGTCCGCCGGTCCGGCGCCCCGGTCTCCTACGCGACGTGGCTCTTCCTGCTCAACGCTGCGCCGCTCGTCGGCTGGGCGCTCGCGACCCGCGCCGCCCCGCTCCTCGCCTATGCCCGGCGCCATGCGCTGGCGGGCCTCGCCGGCGGGCTCGGCAACCTCGGCGCCTATGGCCTGTCACTGTGGGCCATGACGCGCGCGCCGGTCGCCATGGTCGCGGCCCTCCGTGAAACCTCGATCCTTTTCGCCCTCGCCATCGCCGGCCTCGTCCTCGGCGAACGGGTGGGTGGGGCCCGCCTCGCTGCCGCCGCGCTGATCCTGCTCGGGGCCGCGGGCCTCCGGCTCGGCTGACCGTCCCTCGTCATCTTACGAATGAATGAATGCTCGCATCTCCACAAAGTCTTGATGATCGGCCGCCATCCTCCCAGTTTGGGACAAAACGGGGAGCGGACGGCCCGGCGTGAGCAAGGATTGGAGACGGCTGCGGCGCCAGTTCGAGGCGTTGTCGCGCAGCATCCCGGCGTCGCGACCGCTCAGCGAGCGGCTGCTCCGGGACGGCATGCGCATCATCCGCCTGCCGGTGGCCGGACTGCTCGTCTTGGGCGGCGTCATGTCCTTCCTGCCCGTTCTCGGGATCTGGATGCTGCCGCTCGGCCTGATGCTGCTCGCGGTCGACGTGCCGCTGATCCGCCCGACCATCACCAGCTCGATGATCCGCGTCCGCCGCCGCAGCAGCGTATTCTGGCGCGAGCGGCTGCGGCGGCGCTGGCGGCGGCTCAGGCCGGCAGGCGCCCCACCCGCAGCAGGGTCAGCCGGTTGCCCTCGCGCGCGAGGACCTCGAAGCGGAAGCCGTGAAAGCTGAAGGTCTGGCCGGGGTTCGGGATCGCCTGCGCCTCGTGGATGACGAGCCCGGCGATGGTGTTCGCTTCTTCGTCGGGCAGCTCCCAGTCGCAGGCGCGGTTCAGGTCGCGAATCGACACGCCGCCCTCGACCTCGACGCTGCCGTCCTCCAGCCGCACGATGCCGGTCGTCTCCTCGACGTCGTGCTCGTCGGCGATGTCGCCGACGATCTGCTCCAGGATGTCCTCCAGCGTGACGAGGCCCTGCAGCGCGCCGTATTCGTCCACCACCAGCGCGAAATGTGCCCGCCGCCGCAGGAACTCGCGCATCTGCTCGTCGAGCGGCGTCGATTCCGGTACGAAGTAAGGCTCCATCGCCGCGTCCATGATGTCGAAGCCGTCGAGCGCGCCGCTCGCCCGGTGCTTCTCGACGAAGCGGTGAACCGCCCGGGACAGATCCTTGGCGTGGACGACGCCGACGATGTTTTCCGGCTCGCCGCGGAAGATCGGCAGCCGGGTGTGCGCCGAGTTGATCGCCTGCGCGAAGATCTCGGCCGGGTCGGCCTCGGCGTCGATCATCTCGATGTCGCGCCGCGGCATCATGATCTCCTCGACCCGGCGCTCGCCGAGGTCGAGCGCGCCGAGCAGCCGCTCGCGCTCCTCGTCCGGCGCCGGCCCCTCGGGTGCCGCCGCCGCCGCAGCCGTCTCGGGCTGCGGATGCGCCTCCGGCCGCTGCGGTGGCCGGCGCCGGATCGGCCGGGCGATCCCGCGCAGCCAGGCCGCAACCGGCGCCAGCACCGCCACCACGCCGGCGACCAGCGCACCGGCAATGCCCGTCCCCGGCTCCGCCGCCGCGGCCCGCGCCCGGTCGGCCTCTGAGAGGACGACGATCACCGCCGGCAGCAGCAGCACCGCAGCCACGACGCCCCAGGTCCCGGCCAAGGCGCCGGCGACCCACGTCGCGAGCGCCGCGGCGCCGGTGGTGGCGAGGATGGCGCCGAGCACCATCGCCGCCCGTTCGCGCTCGTGGGTCCGCGCCGCCTCGCGGTCGGACGCCCGATGCCCGCGCCCGGCGGGCGGCGACGGCTCCGCGGCGGCGAGCAGCGCGGCGAGGAGCACCAGCCCCAGGATCGCGGCACCCGCGCCCCAGAGGGCAAGCGCGGAGGGCGCCTCGGTCACGGAAGTCATGGCGGGCCTCGTCGATGGGGCGAACCCCAAGAGCTTATGCGGAGTGTCGGGCCGCGCATCAAGCGGGTTGGCGGAGATCGCGTGGCGGTTAGCCCTCGACGATCTTCCAGTAGGAGTCCTTCGCGACGACCTTGCCGCCCGCGAAGGTGTAGAAGTCGCAGCCGCGCACCTCGGTCCGCCGGCCGTCGGGGGCGGTGCCGGTGAGGAGCCATTTCGAGATGCCCATCCCCGCGGCGGCGTCGACGAAGTGGGTGTCGTCGCCATAGTGCACGTCCGGCAGGCCGGCGAACCGGGCGGCAAGCCCCCGCCGCACCGCCTCCACTCCCTCGAAGCGCGTGCCCCACGGGTCGCGTCCCCGCGGCATCTCCAGGACGCAGTCGTCGGCGAAGAGGCTCATGATGCGGTCGAGGTCGTGCGCGTTGAAGGCGGCGCAGAGCTCGCGGAGCGTGGCGTGGATGTCCATGGGTCGGTTCCCCTTCGAGCGGGTGCTCGACCGCAATCGTAGCAGATTCCGGCCGAGGCCGGCGCTAACACGCGACGTCACGGACAGTGATCAGGCGGGAGCGGCGGAATCGCTGACCCCGCCCCTCCGCGCCCGGCAGCGGACGGACCTAGCGGTACACCGGGTGGCCGTAACGGTCGTAGCCGACGAGGACCGGCTGCGGGGTCGGGCGGTAGACCGGCTGGCCATAGGCTGGCTGGCCGTAGACCGGCTGCTGGCCATAGGCCTGCGGCTGGCAGGTCTGGCGGGTGGCGCCGAGCAGGCCCCCGACGGTGGCACCGGCGACGGTCGCGACGTCCTGGCCGGTGCCCTTGCCGATCTGGTTGCCGGCAAGCCCGCCGAGCACGGCGCCCGCCGCGACCCCGGCGCCGCAGTTGACGTCCCGGTTCATCGCGCCGCCGCCATAGCCGTAGGGCGTGCTGGTGGCGCAGCCGGCGAGACCGATTGCGGCGGCTGTCATCAAGGCGATGCGAGACATGGACCCGACCTCCCACTGGGCAATCCAGCGGGCACACTGCCCGCAGACGCTGAACGATTGCAACGCGCCACCGTTCCGATTCCGTCGCGGCAAGCGGCGGCTGGGCGAAAAGGCGCCGGTCGGGCCCGGCGGCCTACGGAGGAATTCCTGCCCTGGAAGGGGACGTACGATCGTCACGGTGCCCGCGTGGTGCGACCTCGCGGCCGTGGCCTCGTCGAGCCGGGCGCAGACGGCGGCTTTGAGCAGAGGTCGGCGAGGGTTTCCGGCGCCACCGCTACTTCATCCCTGCAACGACCGCACCCGCAGATCCCCCTCCAGCCGATCCCGCATCGCCAGCGCCGCCGCGCGGGCGCCGGCGGCGGTGGTGTAGTACGGGATCTTCCCCGACAGGGTCAGCGCCCGGATCGCGCGGGAGTCGGCGATCGACTGGGCCCCTTCGGTGGTGTTGAAGACGATCTGCACGCCGCCGTCCTTCAGCGTGTCGACGATGTGCGGGCGGCCCTCGTAGACCTTGTTGACGTGCCGCGCCGGGATGCCGTGGGCGTTGAGGTAGGTGCAGGTTCCGTCCGTCGCCAGAACCTTGAAGCCGAGGTTGTGCATGATCTGCACCGCCTCGAGCAGGACGTCGGTCTTGTCGCCGGCCTTGACCGAGACGAACAGCGTGCCGGTGTTCGGCAGCGCGGTCCCCGCCCCCATCTGCGCCTTGAGGAAGGCGCGCGGGAAGGTGCGGTCCCAACCCATGACCTCGCCGGTCGAGCGCATCTCCGGCCCGAGCAGGGTGTCGACGCCGGGGAAGCGGTTGAACGGCATCACCGCCTCCTTGACCGAGAACCACGGCATGTCGGGATCGGCCAGCGTCATCGGGTCGGCATAGGGCAGCGTGTCGTCCGGGCCGGTGCCCTTCGGATAGGGCTCGCGCATGGGGAAGGCCGACAGCGGCTCGCCGGCCATGACACGGGCGGCGATGGCGGCGATCGAGCTGTCGGTCGCCTTCGCCACGAACGGCACGGTGCGCGAGGCGCGCGGGTTCACCTCGAGGACGTAGATGTCGCCGTCCTGGATCGCGAACTGCACGTTCATCAGGCCGACGACGCCGAGCGCGAGGGCCATGGACTCGGTCTGGCGCTTCAGCTCGGCGATCGTCACGTCGTCGAGCGACCACGGCGGCAGCGAGCAGGCGCTGTCGCCGGAATGCACGCCGGCCTCCTCGATATGCTCCATGACACCGGCGACGTGCACCGCGGTGCCGTCGGAGATCGCGTCGACGTCGACCTCGATGGCGTTGGAGAGGTAGCTGTCGAGCAGGACCGGTGTGTCCCCGGAGACCTGCACCGCGTCGCGGATGTAGCGCTGCAGCTGGGCGTCGTCGCGGACGATCTCCATGGCGCGGCCGCCGAGGACGTAGGACGGGCGGATCACCAGCGGGTAGCCGATCTCCTTCGCCACCTTCATCGCCTCGGCCGGCGAGCGGGCGATGCCGTTCTTCGGCTGGCGGAGGTCGAGGCGGTGCAGCAGGGCCTGGAACCGCTCGCGGTCCTCGGCGAGGTCGATGGCGTCGGGCGTCGTGCCGAGGATCGGGATGCCGGCGTCGTGCAGCGCGTTGGCGAGCTTCAGCGGCGTCTGGCCGCCGAACTGCACGATGACGCCGTGCAGCGTGCCGTTCTCCTGCTCGACGCGGAGGATCTCGAGCACGTGTTCCAGCGTCAGCGGCTCGAAGTAGAGGCGGTCGGAGGTGTCGTAGTCGGTCGAGACCGTCTCGGGATTGCAGTTGACCATGATGGTCTCGTAGCCCGCCTTGGTCAGCGCGAAGCAGGCGTGGCAGCAGCAGTAGTCGAACTCGATGCCCTGACCGATGCGGTTCGGCCCGCCGCCGAGGATGACGACCTTGCGGTTGGCGGTCGGGCGGCTCTCGTCCTCGACCGACCCCATCGCCTCGACCTCGTAGGTCGAGTACATGTAAGGGGTCTGCGCCTCGAACTCGGCGCCGCAGGTGTCGATGCGCTTGAAGACGGCGCGGACGCCGAGGCGCTGGCGCTCGGCGCGGACCGAGCTTTCGGTGCGGGCCGTGAGGGCGGCGAGCCGGGCGTCGGAAAAGCCGAGCATCTTCAGCCGGCGCAGCGCGTGCTCCTCGCGCGGCAGGCCGTTGCGGATCAGCCGGGCCTCCTCGTCGACGATCTCGCGGATGCGGGCGAGGAACCAGGGGTCGTACTTCGTCACCGCGTGGATCTCGTCGTCGGTCAGCCCGTGGCGCATCGCCTGGGCGGCGAGGCGGAGGCGATCGGGCGTCTGCAGCGACAGGGCGCGGATGATTGTCGCCTTGGCGTCGGGGCCGTCGGCACCGGGGATCTCGATGTCGTCGAAGCCGGTGAGGCCGGTCTCCAGCGAGCAGAGCGCCTTCTGCACCGACTCGTGGAACGAGCGGCCGATCGCCATCGCCTCGCCGACCGACTTCATTGCGGTGGTGAGCAGCGGCTCCGCGCCGGGGAACTTCTCGAAGGCGAAATGACCTGCGTGATGTCGTTGTCGAGCTCGTCGAGGGTGTAGCCGACCGCGAGCTTCGCCGCGATCTTGGCGATCGGAAAGCCGGTGGCCTTGGAGGCGAGCGCGGAGGACCGCGACACCCGGGGGTTCATCTCGATGACGACGAGCCGCCCGGTGTCCGGATGCACCGCGAACTGCACATTGGAGCCGCCGGTTTCCACCCCGATCTCGCGCAGCACCGCGATCGAGGCGTTGCGCATGATCTGGTATTCCTTGTCCGTCAGCGTCAGCGCCGGCGCGACGGTGATCGAGTCGCCGGTGTGGACGCCCATCGGGTCGACGTTCTCGATCGAGCAGACGATGATGCAGTTGTCCGCCTTGTCGCGGACCACCTCCATCTCGAACTCCTTCCAGCCGAGGAGCGACTCGTCGATCAGGATCTGGCTGACCGGCGAGGCGTCAAGGCCGGTCTTGCAGATCCGCTCATAGTCCTCCCGGTTGTAGGCGACGCCGCCGCCGGTGCCGCCGAGGGTGAAGGCCGGGCGGATGATCGCCGGGAGGCCGACATACTCGATGGCGTCCATCGCCTCGGCCATGGTGGTGACGATGGTGGCCTTGGGGTTTTCGAGGCCGATCCGGTCCATCGCCTCGCGGAAGAGCTTGCGGTCCTCGGCCATCTCGATCGCCTCGCGCTTGGCGCCGATGAGCTCGACGCCGAAGCGGTCGAGGACGCCCATGTCGGCGAGCGCGAGGGCGGTGTTGAGGCCGGTCTGCCCGCCCATGGTGGGCAGGAGCGCGTCGGGGCGCTCCTTCTCGATGATCTTGGCGACCACCTCGGGGGTGATCGGCTCGACATAGGTGGCGTCGGCCATCTCCGGGTCGGTCATGATCGTCGCGGGATTCGAGTTGACGAGGATGACCCGGTAGCCCTCCTCGCGCAGCGCCTTGCAGGCCTGGGCGCCGGAATAGTCGAACTCGCAGGCCTGGCCGATGACGATCGGCCCCGCGCCGATGATCATGATCGAGCGGATATCGGTGCGTTTGGGCATGGTCGGGCCTTGCGCGGTCTGGGCCGCAGCCTGGGCGCGGCGGCGGGGCTTCTGGATTCGGCCGGTTCGGCAAATTGGCGTGGGTTATAGAGGGCCCCCGCTGCGGCGCAACCCCCTGCCCCGCCTCTCGGCCGTCTCCCGACCGCCGCCATCAGGCGATCCGCTGCCCGGCTGCCGGCTCCGGTGTGACCGCCGCCAGCGCTCTTGCGACCAATTCCGGGCCAGCGCCCGGACGGTGCGCGTTCTCCGACAGGATGCGCCGCCAGGTGCGCGCGCCGGGCAGGCCGTGAAAGGCGCCGAGCATGTGGCGGGTAATCTGGTTGAGCGCGGTCCCCCGCGACCGCTCCGACTCGATGTAGGGCAGCATGGCGGCCACCGCCGCGTGGGCGGTCATGTCCGGGCCATCGGCGCCGAACATCCGGC
>JBGALW010000120.1:0-11910 GCA_044223585.1 Amaricoccus sp. | reverse complement strand
AGCCGCCGGAGCCGACCTCCCGCGCGCGCATCGCCTATTTCCCGCTGCCGGCGCCGCATGCGGCCCCGGCGGTCATTGCGCTGGCGCAGGCCGCGTTCGACGCGGGCACGGTCACGGCGCTGCCCCGCGCCGACCTGCAGTACGCGGATCTGGGCCAGGTCGATCTCGTCGCCGCGCACGACTGGCCCGTCGCCGGGGCACGGTCCACACCATCGGTCCGCCCCGCCGTGGCGTCTGCCCGATCGGCGGCGCGGGTCGCCGCCCGGCCGGCCGAATCACCCGCGCCGGCCACCGCCCCGGGCGCTGCCCCGCCGCCCTCGGCGTCGTCGCTGGCGCAGCGCGCGGTGCTGAACGCGCAGGTCGAGGACCTGCTGAAGCATCGGATCCGCGACATCCGGCGCCGTTAGGGGCCGGATCTGTCGGACTGCGAGCGATCCGATAAACCTAGGGGTTCAAAGGGAAATTCGTCATTGACGGCTCCGGATTTTCCGGAGAGAGCCTGAGCTTGAGGGAGTGTGTCTGTAGATGGTGGGTCGAAGAAGAATTGGCGCCGCGGCCACGGCGATGATCCTTGCCATGCAACTTGGCAGTCCGGTGGCGGCCGAGCCGACCATCGAGCAGCTGACCGAGATCAGGGAACTGCTGGCGGCCAACGACGTCGCGGCGCTGCGCGCCTACGTCGCCCGGAACCCGGAGCTGGCCGAGGGGAATGACGATCTCGCCATCCTGCTCCGCAAGTTCATGCTGGAAGCCAAGCATCTGCCCAACTACCTGTCGGACTCGGGCCCGTCGGACGTGGCGCGCTCCGCACAGTCGCCGGGCGGGGACGATGACAACAACAATGGCAGCTACTGATCCGTCCGACAGTCCGCTTCGGTCCCTGCCCCTGCAAAGCCGCCATCTCCGCCGCCGCGTCGCGCTGCTCTGCGATCCGCGCTTTCCCGGCGGCACCAGCGCTTCCGTCGCGCAGGAGATCCGCGCCCTCGCGCCCGAGTTCGACCTCTCGGTGATCGCCCTTGAGACCGCCATGTTCCGCGGCCGCCGGCTGAACCCGGTCATCGAGGCGGCGGCGGAGGAACACGGGATCACGGTCGCGTGGATGCCGCCGGTGGTCCATGCCGACACCATCGTCCTGCACAACCCGTCCTGCCTGCGTTTCGACACCAGCCCGCTGCTGCGCCTCAGTTGCGCGCAGGCGCTGGTGGTGACGCACGAGAACCTGCTGCGGCCGAACGGGTCGGAGAGCCACGACGTCGGCGGCTGCCTCGACCTTGTGGCCGCCATGCTGACCTGCGGGCACCGGGCGCTGGCCCCGGTGTCACCTGCCAACCGCGAGACGGTCGAAGCCTGGCTCGAGCGCAGGTGCGCCCGCGGCTGGCAGGTGACCCCGGACGACTGGCCGCCGATCCTCGACGCTGCCCTCGTGCCACCGACCGCCGCGCCGCGCGACCGCCGCGGCCGCCATTCCCGGCCCGGACTGGAGAAATTCCCGTCGCTGGCGGCGATGCGGGCGCATTTCCCGCCCCATGCCGAACGCTGCGCGATCCTCGGCGGCGACGGCTTCCTCGCCGACCCGGAAACCGTGCCGCCGAACTGGGAAATCGCCCGCTTCGGAAGCGTCGACGTCGCAAGCTTCCTCGCCGGCATCGACTTCTTCGTCTACTTCACCAATCCCAACTGGCGCGAGAGTTTCGGGCGGGTGATCGCAGAGGCGATCGCTGCGGGAAAGCTGGTAATCACCGATCCCGGCACCGCGGCGAGCTTTCCCGGCGCGGTTGTGGCGTCGGACGGGAGTGACGTGGACGCGATCATCAAGGGTTTCATCGCCGATCCGAGGCGCTATGTCTCGTTCGTGGAGGTCGCGCAGGCGTCGCTCGCCGGGTACGGGCCGGCGGCGTTCGTGAAGCGGGCGCGGACCCTGGTCGAGGCGGCGGCGGGGGACCTGGCCGATGCTCTGGTGTGAGGCGGCGCGACCGGATGCGCGGGCTATCGAGCAGCTCGGCGTCTTCGCCAGCCAGCTGGCTGCGCTCGGGCTGCCCGTCGGCGTGGCGGTGGGGTCGGTGCCCGCCGGCCTCAACCGCAACATCCGCTTCGACCTCGCGCCCCGGCTCGTCGGCGGACTGCCGGCCGAGGCCGACCGCATCGTCCTGATCGGCGCCGAGGCGCTGGGCGACGCCCGGCTGGTCGCCCTGCGCCGGCTGGCCGGGGAGGGCTCGCGCGCCGCGATTGCCTTCGGGCGGTTCGAGAGCCGCCAGGCGGTGATCGGCCTCCGGGCGAAGCTGTCCTATGTGTTCGGCACCGACCCGGAGGTCGTGGACCTCGGGGAGCGCAGTTCCGCGCCCTTCGACTCCGATGCGCCCGTGTTCGGCGCGGCCCCAGCCGCGCGGCGGCTCCCGGCGCAGCGGCCGCGGCTGCTGGTGGCGGGGCCGGCGCTGGACGATCCGCGGCAGGTTGCCGCGCTGTCGGCGCTGGCGGTCTCGCGGCAGTTCGAGCTTGCCGTGCTGACCGACGGCGAGGCGAAGCGCGCGTGGCTCGCCGCCCGAGGCACCAGCCTGCCGGTCTACAACTACGGCGAGATGCTCCCCATCGACCTCGCCGCCCGTGTCGACATCCTCGCCTGCTTCGGGCCGCTGCCGACGAACTACCGGCTGCAGTGTCTCGTCGCGAACCTCGCGGTGGCCGGGACCGCGCTGCTCGACTGTTCGCCCGACCACGCGGTCGCCGGTGTGTCGGACGCCTTCATCCGCGCACCGATCGACCTCGTGGGGCTGGGGGCCTTCGTCACAGCCGACATCGTGCCGAACCTCGCCGCGCTCGCGGCCCAGACCCGCGAGTCGGCCATTGCCCGCGGCCTTTCCGGCGACAGCTACGCCGCTCTCCTCGGTTCCGCGCCGGTAGCGCCGGCGTCCCGCCGGGCCGCGGCACCGGAGCGGGCGCGGGTGGTGTTCATGCCGACGAACGGCGTCGGGCTCGGGCACGCCCAGCGCTGCACGCTGGTGGCGGCGACGCTCGACCATCGCCGGACGGAGGCCGCCTTCGCCGCCTTCCCGAGCTGCACCGGGCTCATCAAGGGGTACGGCTTCGACGTGATGCCGATGATCCCGCGCAGCCCCCTGCATGCGCGCAGCTACGAGAACGACCTCGCGAACTACGTCCGGCTTAGGGCGATGACCACCGGTGCGCGGACCCTCGTCTTTGACGGCGGTTACGTGTTCGATTCGGTTTACCGCACGATCGTCGAGAACAGGCTGGCCGGCGTCTGGCTCCGCCGCGGGCTGTGGCAGGCGGAGCAGGACAACACCACGGCGCTCGACCGGGGCAAGGTCTTCGACCGCGTCATCGTCCCGACCGAGGCGTTCGACGAACTGAACGACCCGCCGACCCACGGCGACGGCCTGCACCGCGTCGGCCCGATCGTCCAGCGCCCGGACGTGCCGGCGGCGGAACGTGCCCGGCTGCGCGCGGCGCTCGCCGAACGGTACGGCCTCGCCTTCGACCGGCTGGTCGTGACCCAGCTCGGCGCCGGCGTCGCCGCGGATCGCGGCGCGCAGATACAGGCGGTCTGCGGGATGATGGAGCGGCGGCCGGACGTCCTGCACCTCGTGCTGGTCTGGCCGACCGCGACGCTGCAGCCGGCATGGTTCGCCTGGGGCCGCACGCGCGTGGTGCGGACCCGGCACGCCGGCGTCCTTGCCGCCTGCGCCGACCTCTGCATCAGCGCCGCCGGCTACAACTCGTTCCACGAGATCCTGTACGGCGCGCTGCCGGCGATCCTGATCCCGCAGACCGGCGCCTTCATGGACGATCAGGCGGCCCGGGCGCGCGCCGCCCGTGACCGGGAACTCGCGGCGTTCGTCCAGCCGCATGAGATGATGGGCCTTGACCGTGCAATTGTCCGCCTGCTCGACGAGGGCGAGGGCGCGGACCTGCGGCGCCGCCTCATGGCCCACCCGCTGCCGGAGCCGGGGAATGCCCACGCCGGGGCGCTGATCGACGAGGTGACGCATGGAGACGCACTGGAACGGCCTGCTCTCGCGGATCGTTCCGCACGACGCCGATGATCTCGACGCGCTGACGGGCGGCTTCGACCGGCGTCAGACGGCACCTGGGCGGGATGTTTTCCCGGAGGTGGCGGCTCTGCTGCAACCGCAGGATTCGTTCAAGCGGCCGGATACCGTCGCCGTCGGGCTGCGCGTCAGCTCGACGCTGACCGACGCCTGCGACCGCGCCATGCGCCTCGCCGCCTTCGCGGCAGAGCAGGACGTGGAGATCGTCGTGCTGGCCCGCACCGACGTGACCGGGCTGGAGCGGTTCGGCTTCCGCATCGAGCGGGTCGCCGGCGCCACGCCCGAGGCGCAGGCCCAGTGCGAGCGGCAGATCCGCGACTTCTGGGCGATCGACCTCGTGCTTTGACAAGGTGTCCGGCTGATCGCTTCCGGCGATGCGGATTCGGAGCAGCCATCCCTGCCGGTGCTGAAGCAGGAGGCCGGGCGACGCGCTTGTCCGAAGCGATCGATCGGATTGCGTATGAGGGCTCTGAACGGCAAAAGGCCCCGGCGCTTGCCGGGGCCCTTACGTTCAGTCTGCTCGGCCTGATCAGACCTTGGTGACCTTCGCGGCCATGTCACGCAGCTCGGCAAGGCTCTCCTTGATGCGGGCGGCGACGATCTCGTAGGCGTCGGAGTTCGCCTTCTGCGCACCCTCGGCCAGTGCCTGCATGTTGCTGAGCGCCTTCTCGAACGCCGTCTTGGCCAGCTCGGCCTGCGCCTTCGCCGCCTCGGGGTCGAGCTTGGTCGCGTCGAAGCTCTTCAGGTGCTGCTGCGCCTCGGCCATCGTCTCTTCGAAGATCGACACCTGCTTCTTGAAGAGGTCCTGGTAGCCCGCCGCGGCGGCCTTGTTGGCCTCGATCAGCGCGTCCATGTTCTTCTGCTGCGCGGTCATCAGCGCCTCGGTGTCGACGCCCGGCACCTTCAACATCGACAGCTGCTTGGTGAAATCGTTCTGCTTGAAGAAGTCGGTCAGCTTCTCGACGTCGAACGAGAAGGTCTTGGGATCGAACATGGTCTTCCTCCTGAGGTTCCGGGTTCTGAACTGTGGCCTTCCCTATATGCTGCACCGCAACATGCCTTGCAAGAGGCAATGTTGCACCGCAGCAAAATTTTTATCCCGCAAGCTCGCGACTGCGCCTGGCCGCCGCCGCGACCCCGCGCGCGAGCAGCGCCGGCAACCCTGATCCGTCCGCCATCAGCACCTGAAGCGCGGCGGCGGTCGTTCCGTTCGGACTGGTGACATCGACACGCAACTGCCCCGGCTCCCTGTCGCTGGACTCGGCGAGGGCGCCGGCGCCGCCGACAGTAGCACGCGCAAGTTGCAGCGCCAATTCCGGCGCCAGCCCCTCGGCTTCACCGGCGGCAGCCAGCGCCTCGATCAGCAGGAACACATAGGCCGGGCCGCTGCCGGAAACGGCCGTGACCGCGTCCATCTGAGCTTCGTCGGCCAGCCGCACCGTCTGGCCGACGGCGCCGAGCAGCGATTCCGCCAGCGCCATGGCGTCGTCCCCGGCGGCCCTGTTGCCGATCAGCGCGGTGATTCCACGGCCGACCGCCGCGGGTGTGTTCGGCATCGCTCGGATGATCGGGGTCGACCCGCCCAGCATCTCCTCCAGGGCGCGGATCGGGGTGCCGGCGGCGATCGAGACGAAAACCGTCCTGCCGCCCCCGAGGGCAACCAGGGCGGGCAGCGCCTCGCCCATCATCTGCGGCTTGACGGCAATCACCGCGACGGCGGCGTCGGCGGGCAGGTCGGTGTTGAGGCGCAGCCCTTCGCGGGTCAGGGCCTCAAGGCGCGGTCCCGGCCGCGGTTCCAGCACCGTGATGGAACCTGGCGGCAGGCCGTCCGCGAGCCAGCCCTCCAGCATCGCGCCGCCCATCTTGCCGCATCCGAGCAGCAGGAGGCCGCGGTCGGCAATGTCCTCGATAGCCATGCATCCCCCCTTCGGCCCCATCGGCCCGAAGGGGAGACGGAGCCGGCTTCAGGCGCGACCGTAGGCTTCGGCCATCGCCATCTCAAGCGCCTTCTCGGGCGTCTCGCCGCCCCAGGCGACCAGCTGGAAGGCCGGGTAGAAGCGCTCGCAGGCCGCGACCGCGCAGCGGACCATGTCGTTGATCTGGGCCGAGCTCGCGTGCGCACCCCCTGCGAGGTTCAGGCCGTAGCGGTAGCCCATCAGCTTCTGCTCGCGCCAAAGCACGAAGGAACCGGTCCAGCAGCGATCGTTCGCGAGGCACATGGCCGCGTTGAGCGCGGCGAGGCGCTTGGTCGGCGGCTTCATGTCGAAGGCGCAGAGCAGGCGCAGGGTCTCGTCGCGCGCGGACCAGGCCAGCGTGACCGAATAGGTGCGCCAGCTGCCCTCCACCGCCACGGCGATCTGGTCCTCGGCAATCCGGTCGAAATCCCAGGAGCGCGCCTCCGCCAGGCTCTCGACGATGTCGATGGGGTGGAGTTCCTCGCAGTCGAAGTCACGCTCGACGATGCTCATGCCCGGTGCCCTCTCATTGTGGCCGCCGGCGGGGCATCACCCCGCACGGGGGCGTTGAGATTAACAACAGATCAACGACAACCGCCGCTGATCTACCACATATGGTGCGGGTATCGCCGGCCTTCTGTAAAGCTGAAAATTGCGCAGTGCGGCAGAGAAAAAGGTGGCGTGCTTAACGGATCGTTAGGTGTCGCTCGCGGCCGATTCGCGGGCCTCGAGCGCCGCGATCCGCGCGGCCAACGCCTCGTTCTCCTCGCGCGCCTTCTGCGCCATCGCGCGCACCGCCTCGAACTCCTCGCGGGTCACGAGGTTCCGGTCGGCAAGCCAGCGGTCCACCAGCCCCTTGAGGGCCGTCTCCGCCTCGGTCTTGGCGCCCTGCGCCACGCCCATGGCGTTCGACATCAGCTGCGCCAGGTCGTCGAGAACCTTGTTCCGGGTCTGCATCACCGCAGTCTCCACATCCGTGCTTCGCGGGAGATATGGGGGAGGCACGGGCAGATGCCAAGGCCACGCGGGAGCGCGGCGCGGGCAAAGAGCTACCCCGCCTTGCGCCAGACCACCGCCCGCTGCGGTCCCGGCGCCGCAACCGCCGTGACGCCGGCGCCGAAGTCGATGCCGGGCAGCGGGCTCAGCGCGTCGTAGAGCGCGGCCGCCCCCTGCGCCCCCAGCGGAATCACCAGCCGGCCGCCGTCCTCGGCGGTCAGCACCCAGGCATGCGCCGAATCGCGGGGTGCGTGCGGCCGCGGAACGATCTCGACCCGCACCACCGACGGCAGATCCATGAACCCGCCTTCCCGCGGGCCGAAATAGGCGATGCGCGCCTCGTCCACCACGACCACGCCTTCCGCCGCCGCCTCGGTCGCCAGCCGCGCCCGCCCCACCGCCCCGCGGACAAGCGCGGCGCCCGCGGCCACCATCATCAGGCCGGGGACGAAGTAGAGCGGTTCCAGCCAGCGGTAGCCCCGCCAGACCAGCCACAACCCCCAGAGGAGCAGCGCGCCCCACACCAGCGCCTCGCGCCACTGCCGCAGCCAGGCCACGAGCTCGGGCCTCATTGCCAGTCCCCCAGCACGGCCTGCCACAGCGTCAGCGCCGCGCAGGCCGCCGTGTCGGCCCGCAGCACCCGCGGCCCGAGCGTCACCGGCAGCACCCCCGGCATCGCCCGCAGCCGCGCGGCCTCCTCCTGCGCGAAGCCGCCTTCCGGCCCGGTCAGGACCGCCCACGGCCCGCCAGCACCCGCTGCGGCGAGGGCCGCCGCCGCCGGTGCCGCTTCCCGGCTTTCGTCGCAGAACATGATGCGGCGCCCCGGTTCCCAGCCGTCGAGAAGGGCGCCGAGCCGCACCGCCTCCGCCACCTCCGGCACATAGGTTTCGCCACATTGTTCCGCCGCCTCGACCGCGTGGGCGCGCAGGCGGTCGGCCCGCAGCCGCTCGCTGTTGGTCAGCCGGGTGAAGACCGGCTGGATCCGCGCGGCGCCGAGCTCGGTCGCCTTCTCGACGATGAAGTCGGTCCGCGCCTTCTTGATCGGGGCGAACAGCAGCCAGACGTCCGGCGGCCGGCGCTGCGGCTGGCCGGCGGCGACCAGCACCAGCGTCCCCCCGCGGCGCCCGGCCTCGGCCACTTCGGCGACCCACTCGCCGTCCCGGCCGTTGAACACGAGCAGGCGGCCGCCAACCGCCAGCCGCATCACGGTGAACAGATAGTGGGCCTGCTCGGGCTCCAGCACCACGCGGCCGCCGGCCCCGAGGTCGCCGCTCACAAAGAGCCTGATCTTTCCGCCGACTTCTGCCATACAGCCCCCATGGAGCCGCATTTTATGCCGAGCCCCCCCACCGAGGGAAGGGCGCCCGAAGGGGCCGTCGCCGATGCCGTCGGCGGCAACTGGGTCGACCGCCACGCGCCGCCGGGCTGGCGGCCCTATCTGCGGCTGTCGCGGGCGGACCGGCCGATCGGCACCTGGCTCCTGCTCATTCCCTGCTGGTGGGGCCTGCTGCTCGCGGCCGCCGCGGACGGGCGCGGACTCGGCCTCCATGACCTCTGGGTCGCCACCGGCTGCGCGCTGGGGGCGATCCTGATGCGGGGCGCCGGCTGCACATGGAATGACCTGACGGACCGCGACTACGACGCCCGCGTCACGCGGACCCGGTCCCGGCCGCTCCCCTCCGGCCAGGTCACGCCCCGGCAGGCGACCGTATGGATGGCGGCGCAGGCGCTTGTCGCATTCGCGATCCTCCTGACCTTTCCCCGGCAGGCCATCGAGCTCGGCGTCGCGTCGCTGGCGCTGGTGGCGATCTATCCCTTCGCCAAGCGCTTCACCTGGTGGCCCCAGGTGTTCCTTGGCCTTGCCTTCAACTGGGGCGTCCTGCTCGGCTGGGCCGCGCACGCCGGGACGCCGGGTCTGGCGGCGGTTCTGCTCTATGTCGCCGGCATCGCCTGGACTTTGTTCTACGACACGATCTACGCGCATCAGGACCGGGAGGACGACGCGCTGATCGGGGTCCGCTCGACCGCGCGGCTGTTCGGGACCGAGACCGCGCGCTGGCTGACGGGCTTCCTGATCGCCGCCACCGGGCTCGCCGCCGCCGCGATCCTCGCGGCCGGCCTTTCGGGATTCGCGCTTGCCGCCGCGCTCGCGGGGACCGCGGGGTTCGCGGCCCACCTCGGATGGCAGCTGCGCCGGCTCGACATCGACGACGCGGGCGTCTGCCTCATGCTGTTCCGAGCCAACCGGGACGCCGGCCTCATTCTCGTTGCGGGCCTGCTCGCCGCCGCGCTGCTCTGATCTGACCGGCATGTGACCGGGGCCGGCGGGCGCCCGGCTTGATCGGTCGCCCGCTTGGGCCTAATACCCTCGCCTCGGAAACCGGGGAAACCGATGCGGCTGCGTGCCATCGTCTTTGCCGTCGTCGCCCTGGCCCTCGTGACGGCCGGTGCCTGGCGCGTGGGGGACACGGCGGCCCGCTGGTTCGAGCGGCGCACGGCGGCGGAGATCAACGCCGCGCTCGCCGCCGAGGGAGAGAACTGGGCCTCCGTCGCCACCGACGGCCTGGAGGTGACGCTCTCCGGCGCCGCGCCGGACGAAACCAGCCGGTTCCGGGCGCTGGAAGTCGCGCGGCGGCTGGTCAACGACGCCCGGATCGAGGACTCGACGACCCTTGTCGCCGCCCCGCCGCTGGCCCCGCCGCCCTACGCTCTGGAGATGCTGCGCAACGAGTCCGAAGTCTCGCTGATCGGGCTTGTTCCGGACGCCGGCGGCCGCGACGTCATCGATGCGGCCCTGGGTGCGGACGGGCTGGGCGACGAGGTGACCGACCTGCTCGACTCCGCCTCAGACCCCGCCCCGGCCGACTGGCAGCCGGCGCTCGCTTTCGGCCTTGCCCTGCTGGCGCAACTGCCGCGCTCCAAGATCAGCGTGACGCCCGGCGCGGTGGAGGTGGCCGCCGTCGCCGACAGCCCCGAGGAGAAGGCGGCGCTGGAAGCGCGCCTGACCCGCGCGGCGCCGCGGGGCGTCGCGCTCACCCTCGCGGTCTCCGCGCCGCGGCCGGTGATCGCCCCCTTCGTCTTCGACTTCACGCTGGCATCGGGAACCGGGACGCTTGCAGCCTGCAGCGCCGACGGCGACGAGGAGGCGACGGCGATCCTCGCGGCCGCGCACGCCGCGGGCCTGTCGGCGCCCGACGGTGTCTGCGCCGTCGGCCTTGGCACGCCATCGCCGGACTGGCCGAGGGCCATCGCCGGGGGGCTGGACGCGCTTAGGGCGCTCGGCGGCGGGCGCTTCGCGCTGCAGGACCTCGCGGCGACCCTCGTCCCGCCGGTGGACGTCGCGCCCGACACGCTGGCTGCCGCCGGAGCGCGGCTAGAGCAGGCGCTTCCGGCGGGCTTCAGCCTCGCGCCGATCGTGCCGCCGCCGCAGCCGGGGAACGGCGACCCGGAGGCGGAGGCGCCGCGCTTCGAGGCGGCGCTGGGCGAGGACGGCGCGCTCCGCCTCGCCGGGCCGGTCGCCGATGACGTCTCGCGCGCCGCGGTGAACGGCTATGCCCGCGCGCTCTTCGGGCACGAGAGCGTGACGGACGCGATGGAGCTGGAGCCCGACCTGCCCGAGGGCTGGCCCGGCCGGGTGCTGGCGGGTGTGGAGGCACTTTCGGCGCTGAAGGAAGGCCAGCTTGCGATCACCGCCGACACGCTGACGCTGACCGGCTGGGGCACCGACCCGGATGCCGATGCCCGGGTGAGGGCGCTGCTGGCCGAAAAGGTCGGCGACGCGGCGGTCGTCGACGTGTCGTTCAATGCCGAGGCGGCAAAGGCGGCGGCGATCGCGGCCCGGCCCCGGCCGGAGATCTGCGCCGAGCAGATCGACGCGATTCTCGCCGCCGGCTCGATCCAGTTCGCCGCCGGGTCGGCCGACATCGTGCCGGAAAATCGCCGCGATCGCGGACGTGCTGCGCGGCTGCCCCGGCGCGGATTTCGAGATCGGCGGCCACACCGACTCGCAGGGGCCGGCGGCCGCCAACCTCAGCCTCAGCACCGAGCGCGCCGAGGCGGTGGTTGCCGCGCTCCGCGAGGAAGACCTGCCGCTCGTGACGTTTTCCGCCCGCGGCTACGGCGCCGACGTGCCGGTCGGCGACAACGCGACCGAGGCGGGCCGGGCTTTGAACCGCCGGATCGCCTTCACGCTGGTGGACCCGGACGCGCCGACGGCGGCCGCTCCGGCAGGGCAGGGGTCGGAGGCCGCCGAGGAAGCGGGCGCCGCCCGGGCCTGCGGCGACGCCGCGGCCGCCATCCTGGCCAGCGCCACCATCGAGTTCGAAGCCGGGTCGGCCACCATCGCGCCGGGCAGCGCCCCGACCATCACCGCCCTCGCCGACGCGCTGGCAGCCTGTCCCGATGGCCGGTTCGAGGTCGCCGGCCACACCGATGCCCAGGGCTCGGACGCCGGCAACGACCGCCTCAGCACCCGCCGTGCGGAGGCGGTTGTGGCCGCGCTCGGCGCGGCGCGAGCCGACCTCCCGGTCCTTGTCGCGCACGGCTATGGCGAAAGCCGTCCGATCGCCGACAACGGCACCGAGGACGGCCGCGCCCGCAACCGCCGGATCGAGATCGCGCCGCTCATGCCGGGGCCGGAGACGCCGGCGGTCGAGGCGAGTGCCGGGCAGGAGGCCGTCCCGCATGGACCGCAATGAACTGACCCTCGCGGTCGCCGGCGTGCTCGTCGCCGCCTTCCTGCTCGGGTGGGTCATGCACTGGTTCTTCGCCCGGATGCACGCCCACGGCCCCCGCAACGCCGCCCGCACCGCCGACATGGCCTCCCGCCTCCACGCCGCCGAGGCCGCGCGGGACCAGACGGCGCGGGCGATGGCCGAGGCCGAGGCCGTCGC
>JBGALW010000119.1:0-11953 GCA_044223585.1 Amaricoccus sp. | reverse complement strand
GTGGTGGTAAGGCGGGCGCCGGCGCCGAGGTTCGAGGCGACGGCGCGGCCGGACTGGAAGGTGATGCGCCGCTGCTGCCCGTCGGGCCGGGTGACCGTCACGGTGGCATTGCCGCCACCGCGCGGGTCGGCGTCGAACGGGCAGGAGTCGCGCGTCTGCGCCGAGCGGAACGCGCAGGGCAGTACCCCGGATGTCGCGTCCCCGGCCGGCGCGGCGTCGCCCGGCGCCGCGCGCAGGTCCGTGCCGGCCACCCATCCGCGTGCGCCCCTTCCTTCGGTCTGCTCGACGAGGCACCAGCGGGTGCCCGCATCCGCACGGCAGCCGAGGTTGCGCACGACGCCGCCCCGGACGAGCACCGCCACCGCCGAGCCGTCGTCCGCGGGCACGGCGCGGACCGTGACGGAATCGGCCGTCACCTGCCAGCGGTCGGGGTCGCGGCCTCCGGGCGCCTCCGCTGCCGGCGGCGGGTTCCGGGACGCCTCCGGGGCCGCGTCCGGGGTCTCTGGCGCCTCGGGCCGCGCGGTGCCGGTCACGGCGACCGTCAGGCTGTAGTCGGCGGCCTCGCCGCGGCGGGCGGCGGCGCGGATCAGGAAGACCTGGATCGTGTAGTCGCCCGCCGCTGCCAGCGCCGCTTTGAAGTCCGTGCCGCTCCGCGCGCCGTTGAAGAGCGCGGTGCTCGCGCCCGGCACGTCGCCCGGCGCGAAGACGTTCATCGCCAGCATCGGATGGGCGGTGGCAAGGGTGACGGCCATGTCCTGCCCCGCCCCGGCGGAAACGGTGTATTCGACACTGTCATAGCCCCGGACGCTGCCGGAGAGCGTGGCCTCGGTGGCGCCATCCGGGAAAGCGACCGCCTCGCGCCTGACCACGTCGGCCGCTGCAAGGGCAAGGGTGGCGAGCAGGACGGCCGCCAGCCGGAAACCTCTCATCGCACGCTCCATCGCTCCGGAACCGCGGGCGGGCCCCCTACCCGCGGCGGGCCGCCTCGATCGCGGCGACGTCGATCTTCCGCATCTGCATCATCGCGTCGAAGGCCCGCTTCGCCTCCGCGCCGCCCGCGGCCATCGCCTCGGTCAGTACCCGCGGCGTGATCTGCCAGGACACGCCCCAGCGGTCCTTGCACCAGCCGCAGGCGCTCTCGCTGCCGCCGTTGCCGACGATGGCGTCCCAGTAGCGGTCTGTCTCCGCCTGGTCGTCCGTGGCGATCTGGAACGAAAAGGCCTCGCTCTGGGGAAAGATCGGGCCGCCGTTGAGGCCAATGCAGGGGATCCCGGCCACGGTGAACTCGACGGTGAGGACGTCGCCGGCGTGGCCCGACGGATAGTCACTGGGCGCCCGGTGCACGCCGGTCACCGCGCTGTCCGGAAAGACACTGGCGTAGAAGCGCGCCGCCGCCTCGGCGTCCCCGTCATACCAGATGCAGATGGTGTTCTTTGCCGTCGCCATGTCGCTGTCCTCTTGCCGCTCCGCTGGGCCGATGCGCGCCTGCCGGAGAATGCCCGGAGAATGCGCGCCTGCCCAGCCGGGTTCCGCGGAGCCGGGCCGCACCCGCGGCCGGAAGACGGAGCGGACGTCCTGACCCCACCGCAACGCCGGCCCGAGAGAGGCCCCTCGCCCAACGCAGCGGTGCGTGGACCGGCGCTCCGTCCGTCTCGGCGGACGTTGCACTCTATGGGATGTGCGCGGGACCCGCGGCGTCGCGGGCGGCGCCCCGCCTCACCAGTCGTCGAAGGTCCGGGCGTTCTCGATCCGCTCGAGCCGACCGGCGGCGTCGACCAGTGCGAGGTCGAAGCGGCAGGGCCGGGTGCCGTCGGTCTTCTCGGCGAGATACCGGGTGGCGGCGGCGCCGATGCGCGCCCACTGCCGCGCGGTGACCGCCTCCGGGGCGTGGCGGCGGCGGGCCTTCACCTCGACGAAGACGATTTCGCCCGGCAGGTCGACGATCAGGTCGATCTCGCCCTCGGGACAGCGCCAGCGGGAGGCAAGGATGCTGCCGCCGGCGGCACGATAGCCGCGGGCGGCGGTTTCCTCGGCGGCAAGGCCGAACTGGTGGGCGGCGGCGGTTTGCATGGCGGCATCTTCGCGTGACGGGGGCGCCGGGGACAGGGATCCGTGCGGGAATGGTTAACGACCGCGCCCGAGCTCGAGCGCGCGGGCGTAGACCATCCGGCGGGGCAGGCCCAGCGCCGCGGCCACGACGTCGGCCGCGTCCCGCACCGATCCCTGCGCCAGTGCCGCGGCGAGCGCGGCGTCGATCTCGTCCCCGCCTGCCTCCCGCGGCAGCGGCGGGCCGACCAGCACCACGATCTCCCCCCGCGGCGCCGGACCGTTGGCATAGGCGGCGGCCAGTGCGGCGAGGCTGCCACGGCGGGTCTCCTCGAAACGCTTGGTGAGCTCGCGGCAGACCGCCGCCTGACGGTCCCCCAGGCGCTCGGCCATCGCGGCGAGGCTTTCCGCCAGGCGATGCGGCGACTCGTAGAACACCAGCGTCGCCGGCACCGCGGCGAGGTCGTCGACCGTGCGGGCGCGGGCCGCGGCCTTCGGGGGCAGGAAGCCGGCGAAGAGGAAACGGTCGGTCGGGAGACCCGCCACCGACAGCGCGGCGAGCAGCGCCGACGCGCCCGGCGCCGCGGTCACCGGATGGCCGGCCGCCGTCGCTTCGTGGGCGAGCCGCCAGCCCGGGTCGGCGACGAGCGGCGTGCCGGCGTCCGAGACAAGAGCCACCGACTGCCCGGCCGCCAGTGCGGCGAGCAGACGGGGCCGCTGAGCCGCACCGTTGTGGTCATGGTAGGGCAGGATCGGTCCGGCGCGCCGGATGCCGTGGATGTCGAGCAGCCGGCGGGTGTTGCGGGTATCCTCCGCCGCCAGGACGTCGGCCGCGGCGAGGATGTCGAGCGCCCGGAGCGTGATGTCGCGGGCATGGCCGATCGGGGTCGCGACAAGATAGAGGCCGGGCAAGGCCGCCGCCGCCCGAACCGTCGCTGCCTGCCGGATCGGGGGCGCCGGTCTCCATTCTCGCGTTGCCTTCCCGGCATCCAGACCGTAGGGTCCGGCCGTCGCCGAACCCGCTCGGCCGGACAGTCAAGGCGAGGAAGATGCTGTCAACCTCGTCTCTCGATCCTCCCCGCTGCGCCGGCCTGGATGCTGCCGCCGCCGCGCTCGCCACCGCCTGCGCGCCGACCACCCGGCAGCCGGTCGCCGACGACGGCATCGCGGTCGACGTCAACGCGCCGGTCAGGGTCGCGCTCCTCCTGCCCTACGGCTCCGGCGACGCCGGGCGCGAGCAGATCGCCCGCAGCCTGGAGAATGCCGCCCGCCTCGCCCAGAGCGACGTGCGGGGCGCCTGCATCGACGCTCGCGGTCTATCCCACCGGCGGCAGCAGCGCCGGGGGCGCCTCGGCCGCGAGCCAGGCGGTCGCCGAGGGCGCGAAGATCATCGTCGGCCCGCTGTTCTCGACCGAGACCGCGGGCGCCGGGCCGGTCGCCGCATCGTCGGGCCTGACCGTGCTCAGCCTCTCGAACAACACCGACGTCGCGGGCGGCAACGTCTTCATCCTCGGCACCAGCTTCGCCAACACCGCCGACCGGCTGGTCGCCTACGGGCTCGGCGCGGACGCGCAACTTCGGCGTCGTCTACCCGAAGGGCTCGGGGCGAAACCGCGCAACGCCATTGCCCGCGGTGCAGCGCGCGGCGCCACGCTCGCGAGCGAATCCTACAACCTCGGTCGAGGGCATCCAGCCGCCGGCCTGCGCGGCGAGCGCGCCTGGCCGCGCGCCGGGGCGAACGCGGTCATCCTGACCGACGGCCCGACCGGCGGGCTCGCCTTCATCTCCGAGGCGCTGCGCAACAACGGCCTGTCGCCGGACCAGGCGCAGTTCCTCGGCATGCAGAAGTGGGACATCTCGGCCGAGACGCTGGCGGTGCCGAGCCTGCGGCGGCGTGTTCGCCGCACCGGATCCGGGGCTCGTCGCCGCGTTCAACGGCCGCTATCAGACCGCTACGGCGAGGCGCCGCACGAGCTGGCCGGCGTCGCCTATGACGGCGTTGCCGCGGTCGGGGCGCTGATCGCCCAGGCCCGCGGCGAGGGCGGCAGCCCGTTCTCGACCGCCCGCCTGACCCAGCCTGCGGGTTTTGCCGGGGTGAACGGCACCTTCCGCCTGCTGCCGAACGGCCGGGCGCAGCGCACTCTCGCGATCATCGCGGTGAACAACGGTCAGGCGACCGTTGCCGAACGGGCCGCGAGGTCGTTTGACGCCGTTGCCTTCTGACCGGAGCCGCAACGGCGGTGCGATCCCGACCTGGACCGGGCTCTTTGCCGTGCCGCAGACCATCATCGACGTCGCGACTGCCCGCGCCGAGATCGAGGCGGCCGTCGCCGGTGCCAACGACATGGCCGGGCGGCGCACCGCGGCGGTCGGCGTGCTGCGCCGGACCTATGCCGAGGGTCGCGCGGCGATCGCCGGCGGAAATCTTGCCAGCCGCGGCGAGCGCATCGCGCGATCCACGACTATGCCTGGCTCGTCGACCAGATCGTCGAACTGACGCTCGAGCTCGCCTATCGCTGGCTGCACCCGCTCGCCAACCCCACCGCCAGCCAGCGGATCTCGGTGCTCGCGGTCGGCGGCTACGGCCGCGCCGAACTCGCGCCCTTCTCCGACGTCGACCTGCTGTTCCTCACCCCGTACAAGCAGACCGCCTGGGGCGAGAGCCTCGTCGAGAGCGTGCTCTACTGCCTCTGGGACCTCAGGATGAAGGTCGGGCATTCGGTCCGCACGCTCGACGACTGCCTGCGGCTGGCCAAGAGCGACGTCACCATCCGCACCAGCCTGCTGGAGCACCGCTATATCTGGGCGACGCAAGCCCTCGGACGGACGGCTCGACGAAACGGTGGACCGAACTCTTCTCCGTCACCGGTCCGCGGAGTTCGTCGAACTGAAGCTCGAGGAACGGGCGCAGCGGCACGAGCGGCAGGGCAGCTCGCGCTACCTGCTGGAGCCCAACGTCAAGGAAGGCAAGGGCGGGCTGCGCGACCTGCAGACGCTGTTCTGGATCGGCAAGTACCTCAACCACGCCGCGACCGCCGAGGACCTCATGCAGCTCGGCCTGTTCACCCGCGTCCGCTCGACCACCCGCGTCACCTGCACCTGCTGTCCGGACGCGCGGCCGAGCAGCTGACCTTCGACACCCGGAGTCGCCACCGCGCTCGGCTATCGCTCGACCCGGGCACAGCGGGCGGTCGAACAGTTCATGCAGGACTATTTCACCCACGCCAAGCACGTGGGCGACCTCACCCGGATCTTCCTCGCGGCGCTGGAGGCCCGCCACGTCAAGAGGCCGCGCCTCGGCGAGAAGCTGCGGGCGGTCTTCGCCCCCGGCCGCGACCCGACCGGGCGGGCCTACCAGCTGAAGCACGGGCGGCTCGACCTTGTCGACCCGCGGGCGCTGCGCGCCGACCCGCTGAACATCCTGCGGCTCTTCGAGGAGGGCCTGTCGACCGGCGTCGAGATCCATCCCGACGCGCTGCGCCGGGTGGTGGCGAGCCTCGACCTGATCGACGACCGGCTGCGCAACGACAAAAGCCAACCGGATCTTCCTCGACCTGCTGCTCGGCCACAACAACCCCGAGCGGGCGCTGCGGCTGATGAACGAGGTCGGCGTGCTCGGCGCCTTCATCCCGGAATTCGGCCGCATCGTCGCGATGATGCAGTTCAACATGTACCACTACTACACGGTGGACGAGCACATCATCCGCACGATCTCGACCCTGAGCCAGATCGAGCGGCGCGAGCTGACGGACGAGCTGCCGGTCGCCACCGACATCCTGAAGCAGGGGGTGAACCGCCGGGCGCTCTATGTCGCGCTGCTGATGCACGACATCGGCAAGGGATCCGGCCGCGACCATTCGACGGTCGGCGCCGAGATCGCCGCCCGCATCGCGCCGCGGCTCGGGCTCGATCCGCAGGAGAGCGAGCTGGTGGTGTGGCTTGTGCAGCACCACCTGCTGATGTCCGACACCGCGCAGAAGCGCGACCTGACCGACCCGCACACCGCCCGCGACTTCGCCCGCGTGGTGAAGAGCCCGACCCGGCTGAAGCTGCTGACGGTGCTGACGGTCTGCGACATCCGCGGCGTCGGACCGGGCGTCTGGAACAACTGGAAGGCGATGCTGCTCCGGACGCTCTACGCCGACACGCTGGAGGCGCTGACCGGCGGCAGCCAGTCGACGAGCCGCCCGGAACGCGAGCCGCGGCGCGCGAAGCGCTGACCGCCGAGCTCCGCGCCTGGCCCGACCGCGACATCGAGGCCGAGCTTGCCCGGCACTATGCCCCCTACTGGCTCGGCTTCGACACCGCGACGCACGTGATCTTCGCCGGCCTGCTGCGCAAGCTGAAGGACGGCGAGACGCAGATGTCGGTCCAGCTCGACCTCGGCCGGGACGCGACCCAGGCCTGTTTCGCGATGGCCGACCATCCGGGCATCTTCGCCCGGCTCGCAGGCGCGCTGGCCCTCGCCGGGGCGAACGTCGTCGATGCGCGGACCTACACGACGAGTGACGGCATCGCCACCGCCGCCTTCTGGATCCAGGACCTGAGCGGCAAGCCGTACGAGCAGGCGCGGATGGCCCGGCTGCGGACCAGCGTCACCCGCACGCTTCGCGGCGAACTCGTCCCGCGCGACCTCCTGAGGGACAAGGACCGGATCAAGCGGCGGGAGCGCGACTTCGTGGTGCCGACCCGCATCGGCTTCGACAATACCGGCTCGGACATCTACACGATCATCGAGGTCGAGACGCGCGACCGGCCGGGACTGCTCTTCGACCTCGCGCGGACGCTGACCGCCAACGGCATCTCGATCTCCAGCGCGATCATCGCCACCTACGGCAAGCAGGCGGTCGACGTGTTCTACGTCAAGGATCTGTTCGGCCTGAAGCTGCACACCGAGAGCAAGCGCCGCACGCTGGAGACCCGGCTGCGGCAGGCGATCGAGAAGGGCCGCGGGGCCGACGCGTGAGGGACCGGCCGGCCGGGAGGCCGCCTTTGCGGCCGTGTCGCGCGCGCGGTGCGCGCATCGTCCGCTGTTCTGGCGCAGGCCTGCGGGCCTGCGCCGGCGGGGCGCTCGCCGCCCCCGCGCCCCCGGCACTGCTCTCCAGGTTTCTTGGCGGCAGGGGGCAGGGGCGCGCCCGACGGCAGCCATGACCCGGCCGATCCGCCTGCTGCCCGCCTTCCTCAGCGTCGGCGCTTGGACGATGCTGAGCCGCGTCCTCGGGCTCGCGCGCGACATCCTGATGGCGGCCTTCCTCGGGACAGGGCCGGTGGCGCAGGCCTTCCTGATCGCCTTCACCCTGCCGAACATGTTCCGCCGCTTCTTTGCCGAGGGCGCGTTCAACCTCGCCTTCGTGCCGCTCTTCGCCAAGAAGCTGGAGGGCGGCGAGGATGCCGAGGGGTTCGCGCGGGACGCGCTGTCCGGGCTCGGCCTCGTCCTCATCCTCTTCACCATCGCCGGGCAGATCGCCATGCCCTGGCTGGTGCTGGCGCTCGCCTCGGGCTTTGCCGGGGACGAGCGGTTCGCCCTGTCGGTGGAGCACGGGCGGATCGCTTTCCCCTACATCATCCTGATCTCGCTGACCGCGCTGCTCTCGGGGGTGCTGAACTCGCTCGGCCGCTTCGCCCTGCCGGCGGCGGCGCCGATCCTGATGAACGTGGTGATGATCGCCTTCCTGCTGATCGGCTGGTCGAGCGGCGGCAACGTCGGGCTCTGGCAGATCTGGTCGGTCCCGGTGTCCGGCGTCGCGCAGCTCGCGCTCGTCTGGTGGGGCTGCGCGCGGGCGGGCATGCCGGTGCTGCCGCGCCGGCCGCGCCTGACGCCGGACATGCGGCGGCTCACCGTCATCATGGTGCCGGCCCTCCTCGCCGGCGGGGTGGTGCAGATCAACCTGATGGTCGGCCGGCAGGTCGGTTCCTTCTTCGACGGCGCGGTCGCCTGGCTTTCCTATGCCGACCGGCTCTACCAGCTGCCGCTCGGCGTCGTCGGCATCGCCATCGGCACGGTGATGCTGCCGGACCTGTCGCGGCGGCTGAAGGCCGGGGACGGGTCGGGCGGCCGCGACGCGGTGAACCGGGCGACCGAGCTCACCCTCGCCCTGACGCTGCCCGCGGCGGTGGCGCTGATGGTGATCCCGGTGCCGATCGTCGCCGTGCTCTTCGAGCGCGGCGCGTTCCGGCCGGAGGACACCTGGCCGACCGCGCTCGCCGTCGCGATCTACGGCGCCGGGCTGCCCGCCTTCGTCATGCAGAAGGTGGTCTCGCCGATCTACTATTCGCACGAGGACACCCGCGCGCCGTTCCGCTTCGCGCTGCATGCGATGATCGTCAACGCGGTGATCGCCCTCGGCCTCGCACCGGTGATCGGCTTCTCGGCCGCGGCGCTTGGCACCACGGTCGCCGGGTGGACGATGTACGGGCAGCTCTGGCGCGGCAGCCGGCGCTTCGGGGCGATCGCCGATCCGGACGCCCGCCTGCGGCGGGCCGTGCCGCGGATCGTGCTCGCCTCCGTGCTGATGGGCGCGGTGCTGCTCGGTGCCCAGCATGTGCTCGCGCCTGCGCTCGCCCACCATGGCGCGCGCTTCCCGGCGCTGGCCGCGCTCGTCGCCCTTGGCCTTGGCGCCTATGCCGCCGCCGCGGTGGTCTTCGGCGCGGTCCGTCCGGCCGACCTCCGGGCCGCGCTGCGCCGCGGCTGACGCGTCCCGCCTCTGTTGACGGCCCCCGGCGCGGCGATAAGGCACGACCTTCCGCCTTCGGAGTTTCGCCATGGCCGCGGCCGCGTTCACCCCCCGCGTCTTTTCCGGCATCCAGCCCTCGGGCAACCTGACGCTCGGCAACTATCTCGGCGCGCTGCGCCGCTTTGCCCGGATGCAGGACAGCCACCAGACGCTCTACTGCATCGTCGACATGCACGCGATCACCGTCTGGCAGGACCCGGAGAAGCTGCGCGCCGCCATCCGCGAGCTTGCCGCCGCCTATATCGCCAGCGGCGTCGACCCGGAGCGGTCGATCCTCTTTGCCCAGAGCCAGGTGCCGGGCCACGCCCAGCTCGCCTGGGTGTTCAACTGCGTCGCCCGGATCGGCTGGATGTACCGGATGACCCAGTTCAAGGACAAGGCGGGCAAGAACACCGAGAACTCCTCGCTCGGCCTGCTCGCCTATCCGGCGCTGATGGCCGCCGACATCCTGCTCTACCACGCCACGCACGTGCCCGTGGGCGAGGACCAGAAGCAGCATATCGAGCTGACGCGCGACATCGCCGCGAAGTTCAACCACGACTATGACGTCGACTTCTTCCCGATCACCGAGCCGGTGATCGAGGGCGTGGCGACGCGCGTCATGTCGCTGCGCGACGGCACCAAGAAGATGTCGAAGTCCGATCCCTCGGACATGAGCCGGATCAACCTGACCGACGACGCCGACACGATCGCGGCGAAGATCCGCAAGGCCCGCACCGATCCCCTGCCCCTGCCCGAAACGCTCGGCGGGCTGGAAGGGCGGGCGGAGGCGACCAACCTCGTCAACATCTACGCCGCGCTTGCCGGCTTTTTCGCCCGCTTCGGTCATCGGCGAGTTCGGCGGCAAGGACTTCGCCAGCTTCAAGCCGGCGCTGGCCGACCTCGCGGTGGCCGAGCTCGCGCCGATCACCGCCCGGATGGCCGAGCTGACGGCCGACCCGGCCGAGATCGACCGCCTGCTCGCCCGCGGCGCCGAACGCGCGGGCGCGATCGCGGCGCCGATCATCGCCCGGACCTACGAGATCGTCGGACTGGCGGGGCGCTAGGCGGGCTCCCTTGCGCCCTGCCGCGCTTTCCCCGATGATCGCGCGAAACACCCGGCTGGGGGCGCCTTTGCGCAAGTTCCTGATCCTGCTCGACGATTCGCCCGAGATGCTGAACGCCATGCGTTTCGCGGCGCTCCGGGCGTCCAAGACCGGGGGCGGCGTCGTGATGCTGGCCGTGATCTCGCCGGAGGATTTCCAGCATTTCATGGGCGTCGCCGACATCATGCGGGCCGAGGCGCACGAGAAGGTCGAGGCGCATTTCCAGATCTTCAAGGACCGGATGGAGAAGCGCGAGGGGATCACCCCCACCCTCGTGGTCCGCGAGGGGGACAAGGTAGACGCGCTGATCGAATACATCAAGTCCGACCCTGAGATCGGCGTCATCGTGCTCGGCGCCGGGACGGAAAAGAGCGGGCCGGGCCCGCTGATCGGCGCGCTGACCGGGCGGCGGCTCGCGGACCTGACGGTGCCGATCACCATCGTGCCGGGGGCGATGACCAAGGAGCAGATCATCGCCGCCACCTGAAGACGCCGGTGGCCGGGCGCGAGGATCTGGAAGCATTCCAGGTTGGCTTGACTTTTGCGCCGCCGGACCGCACCTAACCGCCAGCAGCGCGGAGTCCGCCCATGTTCATCCAGACCGAATCGACGCCGAACCCGGCGACGCTGAAATTCCTTCCCGGCCAGACGGTCCCGCCGTGGGCACCGCCGACTTTCCGAGCGCCGACAGCGCCGGCGCCTCGCCGCTGGCCCGTCGGATCTTCGCGCAGAGTGGGGGTGAGCGGGGTGTTCTTCGGACCGGACTTCGTGACCGTGACGAAGGCCGACTCCCGCCGACTGGAGCCACATCAAGCCGCAGTGATCCTCGGCGCGATCGGGTCCATTTCCAGTCCGGCCAGCCGGCGATCGACCCCGCGATCGACGGCGGGGCGGGCGCGGTCGGCCATGCCGAGCCTGACGGCGAGGACGCCGAGATCGTCGGCCAGATCAAGGAGCTGCTCGAACTGGCCGTGGCGCAGGATGGCGGCGACATCACGTTCCACGGCTTCGACCGCGTCGTCTACCTGCATGCAGGGCGCATGCGCCGGCTGCCCCTCCTCCACCATGACGCTCAAGATGGGCATAGTGAACCTGTTGCGGCATTGCGTCACCGAGGGCGGCCGGTTGGCCTCCTGACCCGGGCCTGATCCTCGCCTTCGACACATCGGCCGCGCATTGCGCGCAGCCGTGCTCGTTCGGGACGGGCGCGTTCTCGCCAGCCGGGACGAGGCGATGGAGCGCGAGCAGGCGGAGCGGCTGCTGCCGATGATCGAGGAGGTCCTCCGGGAGGCGGCACCGACCGGGCGGCGATCGGTGGGATCGCCGCGGTGACCGGACCCGGCAACTTCACCGGCATCCGCATCGCCGCAGCAGCGGCCCGCGGCCTCGCCATGCGGCCCTCGGCGTGCCGGCTGTGGGCGTGAGCCGGTTCGAGGCGCTGGCGGACAGGCCCGGCCCCGCCGTCGTGACACTCGTCGACAAGCGCAGGACGATGGCCTGTGCCTTCGTCGACGGGCGGCCGCCGGGCCGGCAGGGGACGCGGGGCATCGCCGTTCCAGCCGGCGCCTGCCGTGCTGGCGACCTAGCCGTCGTCGCCAGCATTGCCGCTCGCCGGCTCGACGCGGGCGCCCCTGCGCGCTCTGTTCCGGCCGATGCCGCCGGCCGGGAAACGCCGCGCCTCCTCGATGACGCCTGACGCCCTCGCGGGCGCGCCGCGCGGGCCTTCACCGAGACGCCGCGCCCCCCGGACCGCGGCCGGGTTCGAGGGCTGCTCGCCGAGCCTTCGGACGCTGATTGCAACCGTGCCGGGCGGCTTCGCCCTCGGGCGGGTTGCGGGCCCGGAGGCGGAACTCCTGACGCTCGCGGTCGATCCGGGGGCGCGGCGGGCCGGGCTCGGCCGCCGGCCGCTGGCCGCGTTCGAGGCGCAGGCGGCAACGTCGGGGGCGGAAGAGGCGCTGCTGGAGGTTTCCGCACTCAATGCCTCCGCGCTCGCGCTCTACGGCGCCGCCGGCTTCGCCGAGGTCGGCAGGCGGCGCGGCTACTATACCTCCGCGGGCAAGCCACCGGTCGATGCCCTCATCCTCCGGA
>JBGALW010000118.1:0-12138 GCA_044223585.1 Amaricoccus sp. | reverse complement strand
GTGCCGGATCCGGAGCGGATGCTGCAGGCCTACCTGCAGTCGGCCGCGACGCTGAACCTGCTCCGCGCCTTCAGCCAGGGCGGCTATGCCGACATCACGCGGATCCATTCCTGGACGCTCGACTTCACCGCCGGGCAGCCGGGCTACGAGCAGTACCACAAGCTCGCCAACTCGATCTCCGAGGCGCTGGAATTCGTCGGTGCGGCCGGGGTCAACCCGCAGAATGCCGAGACGCTGCACCGGGTCGATTTCTACACCAGCCACGAGGCGCTGCTGCTGGAGTACGAGGAGGCGCTCTGCCGCATCGACTCGACGACCGGCGTGCCGGTGGCGGGGTCGGGCCATATGATCTGGATCGGCGACCGCACGCGGCAGCCGGACGGCGCGCACGTCGAGTTCGCCCGCGGGGTGCAGAACCCGATCGGGCTGAAGTGCGGTCCGTCGATTACCGACAGCGACCTCCTGAAGCTGATCGACCGGCTGAACCCGAAGAACGAGGCGGGACGGCTGACGCTGATCGCGCGCTTCGGCGCCGGGTCGGTGGGCGAGCACCTGCCGCGGCTGATCCGCGCGGTGGAACGCGAGGGCCGCAAGGTGGTCTGGTCCTGCGACCCGATGCACGGCAACACCATCAAGTCGGCCTCGGGCTACAAGACCCGGCCGTTCGATCGGGTGCTGCGCGAGGTCCGCGAGTTCTTCGCGGTGCATGCGGCGGAGGGGACGATCCCCGGCGGCGTGCATTTCGAGATGACCGGCAAGGACGTCACGGAATGCACCGGCGGCGTGCGCGCGGTCACGGACGAGAACCTGAGCGACCGGTACCACACGGTGTGCGACCCGCGTCTCAACGCGGCGCAGTCGCTGGAGCTCGCGTTCCTCGTCGCCGAGATGCTGCACCAGCGCCTGCTGGCGCAGCGCGCTGCGGTCTGACCCGGGAGATCGTCGGGACGATGACCGCGCAGTTTCTGGTGCTGACCGCCGCGGCGGGTGTCGCGGACGGTCTGGCGGAGGCTGCGCGCGCCGCGCTGGCCGCCGATCGCCTGGGCCCGGGCACGCCCCGGCGGCTGGCGGCGACGGCGGTCGAGATCCCGCTGGATGGCGTGGTTCCGGACGGGTTCGACGCGGGGGTGTTCGGCGAGGACGTGGCGGACGCCAACCTCGTGCCCGCCGCGGGCCGGCGGAAGCGGCTGCTGATCGCCGACATGGATTCGACGATCATCGGCTGCGAGTGCATCGACGAGCTCGCCGATTTCGCCGGGGTGAAGCCGCAGGTCGCGGCGATCACCGAGGCGGCGATGCGGGGCGAACTCGACTTCGAGGCGGCGCTCGACGCCCGTGTCGGGCTGCTCAGGGATTTGCCGGAATCGGTGCTGGAAGCCTGCTATGACGAGCGGGTGCGGCTCAATCCCGGCGCTCGCACGCTGGCGCGGACGATGGCGGCGCTGGGGGCCGAGACGGCGCTCATCTCCGGCGGCTTCACCTTCTTCGCGACGCGGGTGGCGGCGGCGGCAGGCTTTGCGCGGTCGCAGGCGAATGTGCTGGAGTCGGTGGATGGCCGGCTGACCGGCACCGTCGCGCGGCCCATCCTCGGGCGCGCGGCAAAGCTCGCGGCGCTCCGGGCGATCTGCGGGGAGCTCGGGATCGACACGGCGGACGCGCTGGCGGTCGGCGACGGGGCGAACGATCTCGACATGGTGACGGCGGCGGGGACCGGCGTTGCCTACCACGCGAAGCCGGCGCTGGCGGCGGCGGCCTCGGCGCGGATCGCGCACTCCGACCTCACCGCCCTGCTGGCGCTGCAGGGGATTCCCGCGTCGGAGTGGCGCGACGGCTAGGGCACGAGGCTGACCGCGCCGCCCGGATGGCGGAGCAGGCGGCCTTCCAGTTCCAGCGCGACGATCGCCGCGGCGACGGTGGCGGTCGGCAGGCCGAGATCGCGGATCAGCATGTCCTCTCCCACCGGGTTCGGCCCGACCAGCGCCAGCAGCCGTGCCTCCACCGGACCGGCGTCCGAAGCGGGCCGGGCGTCCGGGACCGCCGGCGCGCGGCGCGGGGCGGGGACGGGGCCGAGCAGTTCGGCCAGCGCCTCGGCGACGTCGGCGGCGGAGCGCACCAGCGTGGCGCCGTCGCGGATCAGCTGGTTGCAGCCGCCGGCGCGCGGATCCATCGGGCTTCCGGGCACCGCCATGACCTCGCGGCCCTGGTCGAGCGCGTCGCGGGCGGTGATGAGACTGCCCGACTTCGGCGCGCCCTCGACGACGACGACCCCGAGCGACAGGCCGGAGATGATGCGGTTGCGCCGGGGAAAGTCCTGGGCGCGGGCTTCATGGCCCATCGGCATCTCCGACAGGCGCAGGCCGTCTCGGGCGATCTCGGCGGCGAGGCCAATGTTTTCAGCAGGATAGACCTGATCGGTGCCGCCCGCCTGCGCCGCGATGGTGCCGGTGGCGAGCGCGGCGCGGTGTGCGGCGGTGTCGATGCCGCGGGCGAGGCCTGAGACGACGACGAAGCCCATCTCGCCGAGTTCGGCGGCGAGGCGCGAGGCCATCCGTGCGCCGAGGGCCGAGGCGTTGCGCGCGCCGACCAGCGCGACGGCCGGCCGGGCAGCATGCGCCGGCTGGCCGAGCGCCCAGAGCAGGGGGGGCGGGTCGGCGATGGTGGCGAGGAGCGGCGGATAGTCGGCGGCGCCGAGCAGCAGCGGCCTGGCGTTGGCGGCCTCGGCCGCCTGCCACTCCGCCTCGACCTCGGCCATCGGCGCCGGGGCATAGTCGCGCACCCCGGCGGCGCTGGCGATCGCCGGCAGGGCGGCGAGGGCGGCGCTTGCCGAGCCGTGCTCGCGGACGAGGCGGATGAAGGTCGCGGGGCCGACCCGGCGCGACCGGGCGAGGCGCAGCCAGTCGAGCCGGTCGCCGGGGGACCGGGGCAGGGCAGTCGGCGGGATCTTTGACGAGGCGGGGGCGTCCATGGTGGAGGCTTCCCACCGCTTGGTTAACGGGGCGTTTCTGCCATTTCCGGAAACCCCGCAGATCGGGGAGGAAGGGCCTGAAAAGGCGTCGATTTTTCTGGCTGGAAACCGGCTGGAATGTGGCTGGAATCAGGCTTGCCACTTCTTGAGCGGGAGTAAAGGTTCCGGTCCCGCCGGGCGTCAGCGCGCGCGACGGCGGAGGCGCGGGTCGAGCAGGTCGCGCAGCGAGTCGCCGACGAGATTGAGGCCGAGGACGGTCAGGACGATGGCGAGCCCCGGTGCCAGCGCCAGCCACGGGGCGAAGGCGATCATCGTCTGGCTCTCGGCCAGCATCCGACCCCAGGACGGCGTCGGCGGCTGGGCGCCGAGCCCGACATAGGAGAGGCCGGCTTCGGCGAGGATGCCGAGCGAGAACTGGATCGTCGCCTGAACGATGAGCAGGCTCGCGAGGTTCGGCAGGATATGCTCCAGCGAAATCCGCGCCCGGCCCTTGCCCGCCACCCGCGCCGCCAGCACGAAGTCGCGGGTCCAGAGCGCCAGCGCCCCGCCGCGGGCGACGCGGGCGAACACGGGGATGTTGAAGATGCCGATGGCAACGATGGCGTTGACCGCCGACGGCCCGAAGACCGCAGTGATCATGATGGCGATCAGCAGCGACGGGAAGGCGAAGACGAGGTCGTTCGCCCGCATCACCGTCTCGTCGAGCAGGCTGCCGCGGGTCGCGGCGGCGAGGAGGCCGAGCGGCACCCCGAGGCCGGCGCCGATCCCGACGGCGAGCAGGGCGACGGCGAGCGACACCCGCGCGCCGACCATCAGCATCGACAGCACGTCCCGCCCGAAATGATCGGTGCCGAGCCAGTGCGCAGCGGACGGCGCCTGCAGCTTTGCCGCGATGTCGATCGCATCGACCGGGTAGGGCGTCCAGACGAAGGACAGCAGCGCCAGCGCCGCGGCGAGCAGGGCGAGGGCGGCGCCGGACCCGGCCTTCATCGCCGGCGCAGCCGCGGGTCGACCAGCGCATAGGCAAGGTCGGTCAGGAAGGTGACGAGGATCACCGCGGCGGCAAGGATCATCACGACGCTCTGCACCACGATCAGGTCGCGCTGGCTGATCGCCTGGAACACCAGCCGGCCAAGTCCCGGCAGGTAGAACACGTTCTCGATGATGATCGCCCCGGCGAGCAGGAAGGAGAATTGCAGGCCGAGGATGGTCAGGACCGGGATCATCGCGTTGCGGAGCGCGTGCCGGGTCAGCGCCTGCCAACGGGTCAGGCCCTTGGCGCGGGCGGTGCGGATGAAGTCCTCGCCCAGTGTGTCGATGAGGGCCGAGCGCATGACGCGGGCGAGGATCGCCGCCTGCGGCAGCGCGAGGGCGACCGCCGGCAGGGTCAGCGCCTTCAGCGCCGGCCACGGCCCGCCGGCCCAGCCCGGGAAGCCGCCGGAGGGGAGCCAGCGCAGGCGCACAGCAAAGACCAGCACCAGAAGCATCGCGAACCAGAAGTTCGGAATCGCGACGCCGAGCTGGGTCGCCGCCATGATCCCGGTGTCGGTGGCGGTGCCGCGCCGGGCCGCCGACCAGATGCCGACCGGGAACGCCACCAGCGTCGAGAGGCCGAGCGCGTAGAGCGCGAGCGGCAGCGAGACGCGGAGCCGGTCGAGGATCATGCCGGTGACCGGCGTGCGGTAGGCATAGGAGGTGCCGAGATCGCCGGTGAGGAGCCCGCCGACCCAGGCGAGGTAGCGGGCCGCGGCGTTGCCCTCGATCCCGAGTTCGGCCCGGAGCGCCGCCGCCGCTTCCGGGCTCGCGTTCATCCCGAGCATCGTCGTCGCCGGGTCGCCGGGCAGCACCTGGAGCGCAAGGAAGATGACGAGGCTCGCCGCGACGAGGCTGAGCGCAAGGGACGTCAGGCGATGGGCGAGATAGGGCAGCACGGCGCGGACCCTAGCGCCGCCGTCCGGGCGACGCCAGCGCGCACGGCGCGAAGCCTCCCGGCCCCGGGCCCGGCTTCCCTCAGTCGCGGGACGATCCTGCGGGCGGCGCGGTTCCATGGCGAAAACCGCCTCGTCGTCGCTTGCCCTTTCGCTGCAAATCGGTAACGTCGCGGTCCCCGAAGCCGCAGGGTGGCCGGGCCAACGGACTTCGCAACGGTGAGATCATGAAACTCAGCATGGAGCGCAGCGCCCTCCTCCGGGCCATGGGCCGGGCGCAGTCGGTGGTGGAACGGCGCAATACCATCCCGATCCTGTCGAACGTGCTGATCGAGGCGGAGGGCGACACGGTCAGTTTCCGGGCGACCGATCTCGACATCGAGGTGATCGACCGGGCGAACGCCATGGTCGGCCGGGCGGGTGCGACGACGGTGCCGGCGCACACGCTGCACGAGATCGCGCGCAAGCTGCCGGACGGGGCGATGGTCGAGCTGACCGACGACGGCGTGACCGGCCGGCTGGACGTCAAGGCCGGGCGCTCGCACTTCAGCCTCCAGACGCTGCCGCGGGAGGATTTCCCGATGATGGCGAGCGCGGAGTACCAGACGAACTTCTCCTGCGCGGCGCCGGTGCTGCGGCGGCTGTTCGACAAGGCGAAGTTCGCGATCTCCACCGAGGAGACGCGCTACTACCTGAACGGCGTCTACATGCATGCCGCCCAGGGGGTGGACGGGCCGGTGCTGCGCTGCGTCGCGACCGACGGCCACCGGCTGGCGCGGATCGACGCGCCGCTACCCGAGGGCGCGTCGGGGGTTCCGGGGGTGATTGTGCCGCGCAAGACGGTGGGCGAGCTGCGCAAGCTGCTCGACGACGACGAGGCGAAGATCGCGGTGTCGGTCAGCGAGACCAAGGTCCGCTTCGCGACGCCTGAGGTTTCGCTCACCTCGAAGGTCATCGACGGCACCTTCCCCGACTATGCGCGCGTCATCCCGGTCGGGAACGCCAAGCGGCTGGAGGTCGACGCGGTCGAGTTCAAGCAGGCCGTCGACCGGGTGGCGACGGTTTCCTCCGAGCGGAGCCGCGCGGTGAAGATGGCGCTCGACGAGGACCGTCTGGTGCTGTCGGTCAACGCGCCGGACAGCGGCGCCGCCGACGAGGAACTCGCCGTCGCCTATGGCGACGAGCGGCTGGAGATCGGCTTCAACGCCAAGTACCTGCTGGAGATCGCCGATCAGGTCGACCGGGAGAACGCGGTCTTCCTGTTCAACTCAGCCGGCGACCCGACGCTGATGCGCGAGGGCAACGACGACTCGGCGGTCTATGTCGTGATGCCGATGCGGGTGTGACGGGACGGGTCGCGCGCTGACCGTCACCCGTCTCCGTCTGTCGCATTTCCGTTCGCACCGGGCGCTGGAGCTGGCCCTCGACGGCCGGCCGGTGGCGATCCACGGGCCGAACGGCGCGGGCAAGACCAATCTCATCGAAGCCGTATCGCTGCTGTCTCCCGGCCGCGGGCTGCGGGGGGCGGCGCCGGACGATCTGGCGCGGACGCCCGAGCGGATCGGCTGGAAGGTGGCGGCGACGGTCGCCGCCCGCGAGGTCGCGACCTGGAGCGAGGGTGCCGGCCGGCAGGTGGAGATCGACGGCAAGGCGGCGAGCCAGCTGGCGCTCGGGTCCGTCGCGCGGATCCTGTGGCTGACGCCGGCCATGGACCGGCTGTGGATGGAGGGCGCGGGCGAGCGGCGGCGCTTCTGGGACCGGGTGACGCTGAGCCTCGACCCGGCGCATGGCGAGGCGGCGGTCGGCTATGACCGGGCGCTGCGCGAGCGGAACCGGCTGATCCGGGACGGGGTGCGGGACGCCGGCTGGTTCGCGGCCATCGAGGCACAGATGGCGCGCTCGGGCGCCGCGGTGGCCGCGCGACGCGCCGCGGCGCTGGCGGCGGTCGAGGCCCCGCTCGCGGCGCAGGCCGGCGGCGCCTTCCCGGTGGCGGCCCTGGCGCTGGAGGGCGAGGGCGAGCCGTGGGACGAGGCGGGCCTTGCTGCGGCCCTGCGCGAGGGCCGGGGGCGCGACATGGCCGCCGGGCGGACCCTGAGCGGGCCGCACCGCACCGACCTCGCGGCGGTCTATGCGGCGAAGGGCATGGCGGCGCGGCTCTGCTCGACCGGGGAGCAGAAGGCGCTGCTCATCAGCCTCGTGCTCGCCAACGCGCGGGCGGTGGCGGCAGCGACCGGGACGGCGCCCGTCTTGCTGCTCGACGAGGTGGCGGCGCATCTCGACGCCGGCCGCCGGTCGGCGCTCTATGCCGAGGTCGCGGCGCTCGGCGCCGAGGCGTGGATGACCGGCACCGGGCCGGAGCTGTTCGACGGGCTGGAGGCCGTCCGGCTGCGGGTGGAGGATGCGGGCGGAGAATCAAGGGTGGTGGTGGAATGAGCTTTCCGAAAGCGATCACGCTGATCACGCTGGGCGTCGCCGACCTCGACCGGGCGCGCGCCTTCTATGCCGCGCTCGGGTGGGAGGCGACCGAGGCGCCGGAAGGCGTCGTCTTCATCCAGCTGGCCGGGCAGGTGCTGGCGCTGTTCGGCATCGACGATCTCGCCGACGACATGCATGCGCCGCGCGGCAGCCTCGGGCGCGGGGCGGTGACGCTGGCGCGGAACTTCGCCACCGAGGCGGAGGTGGACGCGGCCTTCGCGCTGGCGCTCGAAGCCGGGGCCACGGCGCTGAAGCCGCCGGAGAAGGTGTTCTGGGGCGGCTATTCCGGCTATTTCGCCGATCCGGACGGCCACGTCTGGGAGCTCGCGATGAATCCCTTCTGGCCGCTCGCCGCGGACGGGACGCTGACGCTGCCGGGCGCGGCGAAGTGACGGTGACGCCGGCGCAGCTCGGCGCCTATGCGCTGGCGCTGGCGGCGCTGGTCCTGACGCCCGGGCCGGTGGTCGCCGCGCTCATCGCCCGGGCCGCGACCGGCGGGGCGGCGGCTGCGGTGCCGCTCGCCGCCGGGGTCGCGGTGGGCGACGTGTTCTGGCCGCTCGTCGCGATGCTCGGGCTCGGGGTGGTTGCGACCGTCTGGACCGGGTTCCTCGCCGCGCTCCGGCTGGTCGGAGCCGCGATCCTGATCTGGATGGGGGTGGAGCTCGTCCGCAAGGCCGACGTCGCGGCGGCGCGGGCCGCGGCGGGCGGCATTCCGGAGCGCCCGCTGGCGGGATTTGCCGCCGGGCTGTCGATCATCGCCGGCAACCCGAAGGCGATCCTGTTCTATCTCGGCATCCTGCCCGGCTTCTTCGATTTCCGTACCCTGACCGCCGCCGACATGGCGGTGATCTGCGCGGTGTCGGCGGCGATCCCGTTTGCCGGCAACCTCGGCTGGGCCGCGCTGTTCGCGCGGGCGCGGCGCTGGCTCGCCAACCCGGTGGCGATGCGGCGGACCCACGTCGCGGCCGGGGTGGCGCTGGTGCTGGTGGGGGTCGGGATCGCCCTCGGGTGACGCCTTACCGCGTGCGGCGGGGGCGGGTGATCCAGAGCATGCCGGCGACGGCGGCGAGGATGAGCGCGACGGGCAGCGACATGACGACGGCGCCGACCGGATCCCAGGCATAGGGAACGCCGCTCTGGTGCAGGCTGACGACGAAGTTCGTGTAGTCCTGCGGCCAGCGTGCGGAAAACAGCTGTCCGACGGTTGCGGGGCGAAAGGCGTAGCCTTCGCCGATCGTCGCCTGCCAGTCGATGGCGAGGCGCCAGAACGCGGCGGCGAAGATCGCGATGGCAAGGGCGGCGCGCATGGAACCCTCCTTGGTGCCGCGCGGGAACGACCCGTGATTGACCACGGCCCGGCGGCATCGTTAACAGGAGGACTTAACGAAAACTGAAGGAAGCGCCCGATGCTGCAGGATTTCCAGCAGCGTACCACTCCGGAGACAGGCCCGGCGCGGCTGGTCGCGCTGCGCGCGGCGATGGCGGAGGCGGGGGTCGACGCCTTCCTCGTGCCGCGGGCCGACGCACACCAGGGCGAGAACGTCGCGCCGCGCGACGAGCGGCTGGCCTGGCTGACCGGCTTCACCGGGTCGGCCGGCTTCGCGATCGCCACCGCGACGCGGGCGGCGGTCTTCGTCGACGGCCGCTATCGGCTGCAGGTGCGGGCGCAGGTCGACACCGCGGCGTTCGAGACGCTGCGGGTGCCGGAGGACGCGGCCGGGGAGTGGCTCGCCGCGGCGCTGCCGGGTGGCGGGCGGGTCGGGTTCGATCCCTGGCTGCACACCGCGGACGAGATCGACAAGCTCGCGAAGGCGCTGGAGCCGCGGCAGGTGAGCCTCGTGCGGATCGACAACCTCGTTGACCGCGTCTGGCGCGACCAGCCGCCGCCGCCGGCGCGGCCGATCGCGCTCTATCCGGAGGCGCTGGCGGGGCGGAGCGCGGCGGAGAAGCGGGCGGAGATCGCCGCGGGCCTGATGGAGCGCGGGCTTGCCGCCTCGGTGCTGACGCTGCCGGATTCGATTGCCTGGCTGCTCAACATCCGCGGATCGGACATCGCCCGGACGCCGGTGCCCCTCGCCTTCGCGACCATCGGTTCCGACGGCCGCGTCGCGCTGTTCGCAGAGCCGGAACAGGCGGGGCCGGAGACGCTGGCCCATCTCGGGCCGGAGGTGGCGCTGGTGCCGCCCGCGGACTTCGGCCCGGCGCTCGACGCGCTCGGTGGGCGGGTGGGGGTCGACCGAGCGACGGCGCCGGTCTGGGTATCCGACCGGCTGGCCGCCGCGGGGGCGGAGGTCGTGGCCGAACGCGATCCCTGCATCCTGCCGAAGGCAACCAAGACCCAGGCCGAGATCGCGGGCACCCGCGCCGCCCATCTGCGCGACGGCGCGGCGATGGCACGCTTCCTTGCCTGGCTGGAGCGGACCGCGCCGGACGGCGGCCTGACCGAGATTGACGTCGTGCGGCGGCTGGAGACGATCCGGTCCGAGACGGGCGAGCTGCGCGACATCTCGTTCGAGACGATCTGCGGCGCGGGGGCCAACGGGGCGATCGTGCACTACCGCGTCACCGAGGCGACCAACCGGCCGGTGGTGCCGGGCGAGGTCCTGCTGGTCGACAGCGGCGGCCAGTATCTCGACGGGACGACCGACATCACCCGGACGGTCGCCGTCGGGCCGGTCCGGGCGGATGCGGTGCGGCCGTTCACGCTGGTCCTGAAGGGGCTCATCGCCATGGCCCGGCTGCGCTGGCCGCCGGGCCTGACGGGCCGCGACCTCGACGCCGTGGCGCGGGTGGCGCTGTGGCAGGCCGGCCTCGACTATGATCACGGCACCGGGCACGGCGTCGGCGTCTATCTCGGCGTCCACGAGGGGCCGCAGGGCCTGTCGCGCCGCAGCCAGGAGCCGATCCGGCCGGGGATGATCCTGAGCGTCGAGCCGGGATACTACCGCGAGGGCGGGTTCGGCATCCGGACGGAGAACCTCGTCGTGGTGCGCCCGCCGGAGGTGCCGGAGGGGGGCGACCGGCCGATGCTGTCGTTCGAGACGCTGACCCTCGCGCCGATTGACCGCCGGATGATCGACCTCGCGCTGCTCGACGCCGGCGAACGGGCCTGGCTCGACGCCTATCATGCGCGGGTGGCGGTCAATCTCGCGCCGCTTCTCGACGCGGACGCCGGCCGGTGGCTTCAGGCCGCGTGCCGGCCGCTCTGATCGCGCAGGCCGGCGGCGCGGTGAGGGCTCTTGCAGACACCGGCCCGACCATGGTCGGTTTGGCGAATCGTTAACGCGATTCTATAAGGCAAATGAAGGGCAGAAGGCCCACGAAGGCCCCAAGGCCCAGAGACGAACGGAGTGGGAACGCCAATGACCGATGAGATGCACCAGCCGTCAGCCGATGTCGTCGCCAACGCGCTGGTAGACGCCGCGGGCTACGAGAAGATGTATGCCGCTTCCGTCGCCGACCCGGCGGCGTTCTGGGGCGAGCATGGCCGCCGCATCGACTGGATCAAGCCCTATTCGATCGTCAAGAACACGTCGTATGACTATCACGACGTTTCGATCAAATGGTTCGAGGACGGCAAGCTCAACGTCTCCGCGAACTGCATCGACCGGCATCTGGCAACGCGCGGCGACCAGACGGCGATCATCTGGGAAAGCGACGACCCGAACGTAGCCGAGCACATCACCTACAAGCAGCTCCACGCCGAAGTCTCGAAGTTCGCCAACGTGCTGCTGACCATGGGCGTGAAGAAGGGCGACCGCGTCGTCCTCTATCTGCCGATGATCCCGCAGGCGGCCTATGCCATGCTCGCCTGCACCCGCATCGGCGCCATCCACTCCATCGTCTTTGCCGGCTTCTCGCCCGACGCCCTGCGCTCGCGCGTCGAGGATTCCGGCGCCAAGCTCGTCATCACCGCCGACGAGGCGCCGCGCGGCGGCCGCCGGACCCCGCTCAAGACCAATTCCGACAAGGCCATCGCCGACCTCGACGGCGTCAAGCAGCTCGTCGTCAAGCGCACCGGCGGCGACATCCCGTGGCATGCGGACCGCGACGTCTGGCTCCACGAGGCGATGGAAAAGGTCGATGACCACTGCGAGCCGGTGGCGATGAACGCCGAGGACCCGCTGTTCATCCTCTATACCAGCGGCTCGACCGGCCAGCCGAAGGGCGTCGTGCACACCACCGGCGGCTATCTCGTCTATGCCTCGATGACGCACCAGTACGTCTTCGACTATCATGACGGCGACATCTACTGGTGCACCGCGGACGTCGGCTGGGTGACCGGCCACAGCTACATCGTCTACGGTCCGCTGGCGAACGGCGCGACGACCCTGATGTTCGAGGGCGTCCCGACCTACCCGGACGCCGGGCGCTTCTGGCAGGTCTGCGAGAAGCACAAGGTCAACATCTTCTACACCGCGCCGACCGCGATCCGGGCGCTGATGGGCCAGGGCAAGGAGTTCGTCGAGAAGTACGACCTCTCGACCCTGCGCATCCTCGGCTCGGTCGGCGAGCCGATCAACCCGGAGGCCTGGAACTGGTACAACGACGTGGTCGGCAAGGACAAATGCCCGATCGTCGACACCTGGTGGCAGACCGAGACCGGCGGCATCCTGATCACGCCGCTGCCCGGCGCGATCCCGACCAAGCCCGGCTCGGCGACGAAGCCGTTCTTCGGGGTCCGCCCGGCGGTGCTCGAGGCCGCCTCGGGCGACGAGATCAGCGCGGTCGAGTGCGAGGGCGTGCTGGCGCTCGCCGACAGCTGGCCGG
>JBGALW010000117.1:0-12207 GCA_044223585.1 Amaricoccus sp. | reverse complement strand
CTCGTCCCGAGCCACGGCGTTCTCGTCGCGGGCTGGTGGGCGGCGGGGGCGGCGCTGCTCGCCTGGGGGGCGGCCCGCGTCTGGGACGGCACCGTCGGGGCGGCCGGGCGGATGGCGGCGACGACGCGGGCGATGGCAGGCGCGGGGTCGGCGCCCGACATCATCCCGGAGGGGGCGCCGGCGCTGCGCGAGCTGGCGACGGCAGTCAACGGGCTGGCCGGCGCGCGGCGCGAACTCAGTGCCACGATGGCGGCGCAGATCGAGGCGGCGAGCCAGCGGGTGGCGCAGCAGCGCGACCAGCTCGCGGCGCTGATGGCCGAGCTGCAGCAGAGCGTCGTCGTCTGCAACCGCGAGGGGCGGATCCTGCTCTACAACGACCGGGCGATGGCGCTGTCGCGTGCGGTGTCGCGGGCGCCGGGTGCGTCGCGCGGCGCGGAGCTGATCGGCCTCGGCCGCTCGATCCACGGCCTCGTCGAGCCGGCGCCGATCGCGCACGGGCTGGAGACGGTGGAGCGGCGGCTGGCCCGCGGCGCGACCGGGGCGGTCTCAGCGCGGTTCGTCACGGCGACCGCCGACATCCACCTGCTGCAGGTCAGCATGGCGCCGGTGAGGTCCGAGGGACAGATCACCGGGTACGTGCTGCTGCTCGACGACATCACCGCGGCGCAGGAGGCGCAGGGGCGGCGCGACCGGGCACTGACCGAGCTCACCGAGGCCTGCCGGGCGTCGTTCGCGGCGATGCAGATGGCGCTCGACATGGCCGACCTGCCGGACCTCGACGCCGACGACCGCGCCCGGTTCCAGGCGGTGGTGCGCGACGAGGTGACGGCGATGACCGGGCGGCTCGACCGGATCGCGGCCGAGGGCGCGCCGGCGGCCTGGCCGCTGCAGGAAATGCAGGGCTCGGACCTCGTCGCCGCCGCGGCGCAGCGGATCGAGGCGACGGCGGGGCGGCCGGTGACGGTGGAGCCGGTGGACGACACCCTCTGGCTGTCGGTGGACAGCTTCGGCCTGATCCGGGCGCTGGCCTTCCTCGGAACGCGGGTCGCGGGCGCGATGCGCCTGCGGCTGGCGCCGGCCGGCGGCGGGCGGGCGCATCTCGATCTCGGCTGGGAGGGCGCGGTGCCGGCGGAGGCGCTGCGGGCATGCCAGACCGAGCCGATCGACGCCGGCGACCCGCTGACCGTACGCGACGTCGCCGAGCGGCACGGCGGCGCGCTCTGGCTCGGCCACGAGGGCGGGCCGCACTTCCGCTTCCTGCTTCCGCTCGCCGAGGCGTCGGACGAGGCGGCCGGGGCGAGCGCCAGCCGGCCGGCCTACTACGACTTCGACCTCTTTGCCGCCAGCGCCGGCAGCCGCGCGCTCGACGACAGCCGGCTGGAGGAGCTCGCCTGCACGGTGTTCGACACCGAGACCACCGGGCTCGACCCGGCAGGCGGCGACGAGATCATCCAGATCGGCGCGATGCGCATCCTGAACGGCCGGCTGCTGGCCGGCGAGGCCTTCGACCAGCTGATCGACCCGCGGCGCAGCGTGCCGGAGGCGGGGATCGCGATCCATGGCATCCGCCCGGAGATGCTGCGCGGCCAGCCGGCGATCGGCGCGGTGCTGCCGGCCTTCCACGCCTTTGCCGCCGACACCGTTCTGGTCGGGCACAATGTCGCCTTCGACCTGCGCTTCTTCGCGCTGAAGGAGGCGGCGACCGGCGTGCGGTTCGACCAGCCGGTGCTCGACACGCTGCTGCTTGCCAGCGTCGCCGAGCCGGAGGCGTCGAGCCACGGGCTCGACGCGATCGCGGCGCGGCTCGGGGTGGAGGTCGCGGGGCGGCACAGCGCGATCGGCGACGCGCGGACCACGGCGGAGGTGTTCCTGCGGCTGATCCCGCTGCTCGCCCAGCGCGGCGTCACGACGCTCGGGGAAGCGCGCGCCGCGTCGCGGGAATCCTACTACGCGCGGCTGCGCTACTGAGGGGCCAAGGGATGGGCATCACGATCACCGCCTTCGAGCGGTCGCCCGACCGCGGCCAGGGGCTGGCGCGCGACACGCGGGTCCGCTGGGCGCTGGAGGAGGTGGGCGCGGCCTATGCGGTGCGGCTGCTGTCGTTCGCGGCGATGAAGGCGCCGGCGCATCTCGCGCTGCACCCGTTCGGCCAGATCCCGACCTACGAGGAGGACGGGGTCGCGCTCTTCGAGACCGGCGCGATCGTGCTGCACCTTGCCGAAACCCGACCCGGCCTCCTGCCCTCGGACCCGGCCGGACGGGCGCGGGCGATCGCCTGGATGTTCGCGGCGGTGAACACGGTCGAGCCGCCGATCCTGGAGCTTGCCACCGCGAAGGTCATCGAGGGCGACCGGCCCTGGGCGGCGGAGCGGCTGCCGCTGGTCGAGGACCGGGTGCGGGCCCGGCTCGGCCAGCTGGCGGCGCGGCTCGGCGACGCCGACTGGCTCGACGGCGCCTTCAGCGCCGGCGACCTGATGATGGTGTCGGTGCTGCTCCGGCTCCGGTCCTCGGGACTGCTGGCCGAGGTGCCGGCGCTCGACGCCTACGTCGCGCGGGGCGAGGCCCGGCCGGCCTATGCCCGCGCCTTCGCCGCGCAGCGGGCGGTGTGGCTCGACGGGCAGGCGTAGGGCAATCGGGTTGCGCCTCCGCGCGGGATTTCCGCGCCGCTCAGTCCTCGACCTCGGCCTCCGGGCGGTCGGTGCCGCTGGCGAGTTCGGCGTGCCAGCGGCCGCGCTCGTCCTCCCAGGTGATGCCGGCGTCGCGGCCGGGCTGGCCCTGTTCGCGGGCGGCGCGCTCCGCGGCGGCGCGGGCGGCGTCGCGGCTGCGGTAGGGCTCCGAGAAGGTGCCGCCGACCTTGTAGGCCCAGCCGCCGTCATGCTCGACGATCGTATAGGTGACCTTGCCCGGCATCGTCCGTCCTCCCTGCCGTCCCGGACCCGGGCCGGGTCCGCGATCCGCGCGAGCCTAGCCCTGCGGCGGCCGGGGGGCTACAGGGAATAAAGCTGGAGCGAGCGGGCGCCGACCGGCACCACGGCGCCTGCGGCCGGCGTCTCCGCGTCCGGGTCGATGGCGCCCGAGCCGCTGTCGAGCCGCAGGCGCCAGCCGCCCGGAAGGTCGGCCTCCGGGAGCGTGAAGTCGACGTCGACGAAGGACGCGTTGGAGAGGACGAGCACCGCCCCCTCGCCGGCGCCCGACAGCAGGACCGCGAGCGCCTTGACGAGGCCGTTGGTCCAGTCGCCCTCCTGCATCGGCGTGCCGTCCGGCCGCATCCAGCGGACGCCGGCGGGACCACCCTCCCCCGCGGTGTCGCCGCGGATCCAGTGCGGCGCGGCGAGGAGCGGCAGTTCGCGGCGGATCCGGAGCGCGCCGGCGACGAAGGCGCGGAACGCCGCCTCGCGCGGCTCGGGGCTCCAGTCCATCCAGGCGAGCGCGTTGTCCTGGCAGTAGGCGTTGTTGTTGCCGTTCTGGGTGCGGCCGTTCTCGTCGCCCATCAGGATCATCGGCACGCCCTGGCTGACGACGAGCGCGGACATCGCGAAGCGGCGCATCCGGTCGCGGAGCGCGAGGATCTCCGCGTCGTCGGTCGGTCCCTCGGCGCCGCAGTTCCACGAGCGGTTGTCGTCGTGGCCGTCGCGGTTTTCCTCGCCGTTCGCCTCGTTGTGCTTGTCGTTGTAGGCATAGAGGTCGGCGAGGGTGAAGCCGTCATGGGCGGTGATGAAGTTGACCGACGCCCAGGGCCGGCGGCCGCGCTTGTCGAAGATGTCGCCCGAGCCGAGGAAGTTGCGGGCGAAGTCGTCGACGGTGTTGTCGTCGCCCTTGACGTAGGCGCGGATATGGTCGCGGAAGCGGCCGTTCCACTCGGCCCAGCCGGGCGGGAAGTTGCCGACCTGGTAGCCCCATTTGCCGAGGTCCCAGCTCTCGGAGATCATCTTGACGCCGGCCAGCACCGGGTCCTGCGTCACCGCGTCGAGGAACGGGCTGTTGAAGTCGACCGAGTCCCGGTCGCGGGTGAGCGAGACCGCGAGGTCGAAGCGGAAACCGTCGACGTGGCAGTCCTCGACCCAGTAGCGCAGCGAATCCATCACCATCTGCACGACACGCGGGTGGCGGGTGTTGACGGTGTTGCCGCAGCCGGTGGTGTCGAAATAGTAGCGGCGGTCGTCGGCGAGAACGTAGTAGCTGGCGTTGTCGAGGCCCTTGAACGAGAGCGTCGGGCCGAGGTGGTTGCCCTCGGCGGTGTGGTTGTAGACGACGTCGAGGATCACCTCGATCCCCGCCTCGTGCATCCGCTGCACCATGTGCTTGAATTCGGCGATGTCATTGCCGGGCATCACGAAGCGGCTGCTGGGCGAGAAGAAGCAGGCGGTGTTGTAGCCCCAGTAGTTCGCGAGGCCCTTCTCGACGAGATAGCGGTCGTCGAAGAAGGACTGGATCGGCATGAGCTCGATCGTCGTCACCCCGAGGCTCGCGAGATGCTCCACCACCTGCGGCGAGCCGAGCCCCTCGAAGGTGCCGGCGCGCGGGCCGGTGATCTCCGGGTGGTTCGCCGTCATGCCCTTGACGTGCGCCTCGTAGATCACCGTCTCCACCCAGCTCCGGCGCGGCGCGCGGTCGGTGCCCCAGGTGTGGGCGGTGTCGATGATCCGGCATTTCGGCATGGCGCGGGCGCTGTCGCGCCGGTCGAGCGACAGGTCGGCCTTCGAGCTGCCGATGCGGTAGCCGTAGAGCGAGTCGTGCCAGCGCACCTCGCCGGCGAGCGCCTTGGCGTAGGGGTCGATCAGCAGCTTCGCCGGGTTGAAGCGGTGCCCCTCCTCCGGCGCGTAGGGGCCGTGGGCGCGCAGGCCGTAGAGCTGGCCGGGGCGGAGGTCGGGAAAGTAGCCGTGCCAGACCTCGTGGGTATATTCGGGCAGCGGGATCCGGTCGGTCTCGCGGCGGCCGTCGGCGTCAAAGAGGCAAAGGTCGATCCCGGTGGCATGCGCCGAGAACACCGCGACATTGACGCCGGACCCGTCCCAGGTGGCACCGAGCGGGAACGGCCGCCCGGGCTGGACGCGGATAGTGGCTGCCATGGCTGTCCCCCGGCTGTGGCGAGTCGCGCGGGGCCAGTCTGGCAGATCGTCAGGCCTCGGGATATGTGGTCCGGAGGCGCGGCGGAGGGAACGGCGCGCGCTCCCGGGCGGGTGGGAGGACAGGATGCCGGAAGGGCTGGAGCGGTTCGTGGCGGCGCAGGCGACGGTCTGGGCGCAGGTGGTGGCGGAGCTGGCGGCCGGCGCCAAGCGGTCGCACTGGATGTGGTTCGTGTTTCCGCAGGTGGCCGGACTCGGCGGCAGCGCGATGGCCGTCCGCTATGCGATCAGCTCGCTCGCCGAGGCGCAGGCCTATCTCGCGCACCCGCTGCTCGGCGCGCGGCTCCGCGAGGCGACGGGGCTGATGCTGCGGCACGCGGGGACGCCGCCGGAGGCGGTGCTGGGCGGGATCGACGCGATGAAGTTCCGATCCTCGATGACGCTTTTCGAGGCCGCTTCCGCGGAAGCGTTGTTCGGGCAGGCGCTCGACGCCTTCTTTGGCGGCGAGCGGGACGCGCGGACGCTGGCGCTGCTCGGCTGACCCGGCGCCGTCCGCCGCGCGCCGGCGCGGGATGTTGCCGCCGGTGCGCCGGCAGCTGTCCGTGCCCCCGGATTGCGCTTGCCTCCCGGGGGCCGCCCCCATAGATCGCACGCGGGTGTCCGCGGAGGCGAGGATGGCGAAGACACGCAGCATCTTCGAAGAGGTCGGCGAGAAGGGCAGCGTCCCACCGCCGCCGGCGGCACCGGTGCGTCCCGTGGCCGACCGGGCCGGCATGCGCGTCTGGCTCGGCATCCTCTTCGCGCTGATCGTGGTGATGATCGCGGTCGGCGGGCTGACGCGGCTGACCGATTCCGGGCTCTCGATCACCGAATGGCGACCGGTGACCGGCGCCCTGCCCCCGCAGGACGCGGCGGCTTGGGAGGCGGAGTTCGCGAAGTACCAGGCGAGCCCGCAATATGCCGCGCTGAACGAGGGGATGACGCTCGACGCGTTCAAGGCGATCTACTGGTGGGAATGGGGCCACCGTCAGCTCGGGCGGCTGATCGGCGCGGTCTGGGCGCTCGGGTTCCTCTGGTTCCTCGCCCGGCGGCGGATCCCGCCCGGCTGGACACCCCGGCTGCTGGCGCTCGGCGGTCTCGGCGGGCTGCAGGGGGCGATCGGCTGGTGGATGGTGCGCTCGGGGCTGGCCGCCGGAATGGACAGCGTCGCCTCCTATCGCCTCGCGATCCACCTCGGACTGGCCTTCCTGCTGCTCGGGCTGATTGCCTGGGACGTGCTGCGGCTCGGGCGGCCGGAAGCCGATCTCTTTCAGGCGCGGCGGCAGCGCAACGCGGCGTTGATCGGCTGGGGGACGGTGCTCATCGTCCTTGCCTTCCTGCAGATCCTGCTCGGGGCGCTGGTGGCCGGGATCGACGCCGGCCGGAACTATACCGACTGGCCGATGATGGGGGGCGAGATCCTTCCATCGACCGCGCTGAACCTGACGCCGCTCTGGAGCAACTTCCTCGAAAATCCCGGGCTCGTGCAGTTCAACCACCGGATCCTCGGCTATCTGCTGCTGATCGTCGGCCTTCTCGCCTGGTGGCGGAGCCGGGCGAGCGCGCTTGTCGCGGTGCGCGGCGCCTTCGCGGCGATGGCGGTTATGCTGGTCGCGCAGGTGGCACTCGGCATCGTCACGGTGCTGCACGGGGCGCCACTCGGCCTCGCGATCATCCACCAGCTGGGCGCCGTGGCGCTCTTTACGCTCATCATCCGGGCGCGCTTCGCCGCGCTCTACCCAAAGGCGCAAAGCATCGCCAGAGGTTGAACCGAATTACCCTTGCACATCCTGTCGGTAGGCCTAGGGTCCGCCGCATGGAGGAGCCTGAGATGACCGCAGCCGTCGCCATTCGGGACGTATCCAAGACCTACGCCTCCGGTTTCGAGGCGTTGAAACACGTGAACCTCGAGATCGAGAAGGGCGAGATCCTCGCGCTGCTCGGGCCGAACGGCGCGGGCAAGACCACGCTCATCTCGATGACCTGTGGCATCACGCGCCTCAGCAGCGGGACGATCTCCGTCGCCGGCCACGACGTCGTGCGCGACTATCGCCGCAGCCGCCAGCTGGTCGGGCTGGTGCCGCAGGAAGTGAAGCTCGACATCTTCTCCACCGTGCGGGCCTCGGTGCGCTACACCCGCGGGCTGTTCGGCAAGCCGCGGGACGACGCCTATCTCGACGACCTGCTGCGCCGGCTGGCGCTCTGGGACAAGCGGGACTCGCCGATCCGCGAGCTCTCCGGCGGGATGATGCGCCGGGTACTGATCGCCAAGGCGCTGGCGCACCAGCCGGAGGTGCTTTTTCTCGACGAACCGACGGCCGGGGTTGACGTCGAGCTTCGCAAGGGCATGTGGGACATCGTTCGCGAACTGAAGGCCGCGGGGGTGACCATCATCCTGACGACACATTATATCGAGGAGGCGGAGGCGATCGCCGACCGGATCGCCGTCATCAACCGCGGCGAGATCCTGCTGGTCGAGCGGAAGGCCGACCTGATGCGCCGGATGGGGCGCAAGCAGATGACGATCGAACTGCAGGCGCCGGTCGCCGAGATCCCGGCCTCGCTCGCCGGCTACGACCTGGTACGGTCGGAGGATGGCGCCTCTCTCGTGTACAGTTACGACAGCCAGGCGCAGCGCACCGGGATCACCCGGCTTCTGCGGGACATGGCGACCGCCGGCCTCGTGCTGCGCGACGTGCAGACCCGGCAGGATTCGCTCGAGGACATCTTCGTCGGGCTGGTCAGAGAGCCTGCATGAACCCGATCTCCGTCCGGGCGATCTATCGGAACGAGATGGCGCGCACCTTCCGCACCATCCTGCAGAGCCTCGTCGCGCCGGTCATCTCCACCTCGCTCTATTTCGTGGTGTTCGGCACGGCGATCGGCTCGCGCATCGAGACGGTCGATGGCATCCCCTACGGGGCGTTCATCGTGCCCGGCCTCATCATGCTGACCGTGCTGATGCAGAGCAATTCCAACGCCGCCTCGGGCATCTACATGCCGCGCTTCGTCGGCACGATCTACGAGATCCTTTCGGCCCCGGTGTCCTCGCTGGAAATCGTCGCCGGCTATGTCGGCGCCGCGGCGACGAAGTCGCTGTTGATCGGCCTCATCATCTATGCGACGGCGAACTTCTTCGTGACGCTGCCGGTGATGCATCCGGCGTGGATGATCGCCTTCCTCGTCCTGACCTGCGTCAGCTTCAGCCTTCTCGGTTTCATCATCGGCATCTGGGCAAGGAGCTTCGACCAGCTGCAGCTGGTGCCGATGCTGATCGTCTCGCCGCTGGTGTTCCTCGGCGGCGCCTTCTATTCGATCTCGATGCTGCCGCCGGCGTGGCAGACGATCACCCTGTTCAATCCCGTGGTCTACCTGATCTCCGGCTTCCGCTGGGCCTTCTTCGGCCACGCGGACGTGGCGGTGGGCGTGTCGCTGGCGGCGATCATCGGCTTCATGCTGGTGCTGCTCGGGATCGTGACCTGGATGTTCAGGACGGGCTGGCGGCTGCGGAACTGAGCCGCCAAAGCGTCGGCGGGCCGCGGTGTCAGACGAACCGCCCGCCGCGAGCGATCACCTCGATCTGATAGCCGTCCGGATCGGCGATGAAGAAGAAGCGGGCGAGCGTCTTGCCGGCGTGCTGGAAGTCGACCAGCTTGCGCGGGGCGAGCCCCTCCGCCGTCATCCGCGCGTGTTCGGCGTCGACGTCATCGACCACGAAGGCAATGTGCCCGTAGCCGTCGCCGAGCGCATACGGCTCGGTCCGTCCCTTGTTGATGGTCAACTCGACTTCGAAATCCGCCTCCGGGTTGCGGAGGTAGACCAGCGTGAAGCTGTCGAAGTCGAGCCGGTCCGCCACGGAGAGCCCGAAGGCGCGCTGGTAGAAGTCGATCGAGCGCGCCTCGTCCAGCACCCGCACCATCGAATGAACCGCCTTGGCCATCGCCCGTCCCCTTCCCTGCGCCGGCCGCGAATCGCGGCGCCCGGCCGTTGTTGTCCCTCATATGCCGGTCCGGCCGGGGACGTCGCAAGCTTTTCAGCCTGATCCCCTTGACCGCCGAACCCGGATCCGGCCGTCTGGCGGAAAAGGAGATCTGCCATCGCCCGTGCCCGCCTGACCATCGACCTCGACGCGATCGCCGACAACTGGCGCGCACTCGACCGGCTTTCCGCACCCTCCGTGGAGACGGCGGCGGTCGTGAAAGCCGACGCCTACGGCCTCGGCGCCACAACCGTCGGCCCCGCACTCGCCGCGGCCGGGGTGCGGACCTTCTTCGTCGCCCAGGCCGAGGAGGGCGCGGCGCTCCGCGACGCGCTCGGCCCCGCGCCGGCGATCCTCGTCTTTGCCGGCCTCATGCGTGGGGATGCGCCGCTGATGCGGTCGAAGAAGCTCGTGCCGTGCCTGAACAGCCCGCAGCAGATTGCTGACTTTCTTGAGCTTCTTCCCGATCATCCCTGCGCGTTGCAGATCGATTCGGGGATGAACCGGCTCGGGCTGGAGCCGACGGAGCTGGCGGCGGCGTTGCCGCTGCTGCCGCGGCTCGCGCCGACTCTGGTGATGAGCCATCTCGCCTGCGCCGACGAGCCGGCCCACCCGATGAACCATGCACAGGCGGCCGCATTCGAGGCCCTGAGCAAGCACGTGCCGGGGGTGCGGGCGAGCCTCGGCGCCACCGGGGGCATCCTGCTCGGCCAGAGCCATCACTTCGGGCTGACCCGGCCCGGCATCGGCCTTTATGGCGGCATGCCGTTTGCCGAGGCGCGGCCGGTCGTCACCCTGTCGCTGCCGGTCATTCAGGTGCGAGACGTCGCCGAGGGCGAGGCGGTGGGCTATGGCGCCGCCTGGCTGGCGCCGCGTCCGTCGCGCATCGCCACGGTCTCCGCCGGCTATGCCGACGGGCTGCCTCGGACGCTTGCCGGCGGGCATCTGGCGCTGTTCGCCGGCGAAACGGCGCTGCCTCTTGTCGGCCGGGTATCGATGGACCTGCTGACGGTCGACGTCACCGGGCTCGAGACGGTACCGGAGAGGCTCGACATCCTGAATGCGCATCAGGGCGTCGACGCGGTGGCGCGGGCGGCCGGGACCATCGGCTACGAGATCCTGACCGGCCTTGGAGGCCGCTATGAACGCGTCTACAAGGGCGCCTCCCGCCCTTCGGACGCCGCATGACCCTCTCTGCCCTCGTCGTCGCCTTCCGCGCCTCGATCGGTCGCTCGACCCTCGGGCTCCTGCGCGCCACCGGCCGGCTGACGATGTTCGCCGGCGCGACGCTGTGGCAGGTGGTCCGGCCGCCCTGGTATTTCGGCGAGCTGGGGCAGCAGCTGCTCCGGGTCGGGTACTTCTCGCTGCCGGTGGTCGGGCTGACCGCGCTCTTTACCGGCGCGGCGCTGGCGCTGCAGATCTGGTCCGGCGGCGACCGGTTCAACGCCGGGACGGTGGTGCCCTCGATCGTCGCGATCGGCATCGTCCGCGAGCTCGGGCCCGTGCTCGGCGGGCTGATGGTGGCGGGGCGCGTCTCCTCTTCGATCGCGGCGGAAATCGGCACGATGCGCGTGACCGAGCAGATCGACGCGCTGACCACGCTCTCGACCGACCCGATGAAATACCTCGTGCTGCCGCGGGTGCTGGCGGGCGTCATCGCCATGCCGCTCCTCGTCGCGGTCGGCAACGTCATCGGCATCTTCGGCGGTTATCTCGTGGGAACGACGCGGCTCGGCTTCAACCCGAGCGCCTACATCAAGAACACGCTGGATTTCCTCGAGGCGTCGGACGTCGCGACGTCGCTGACCAAGGCCGCGGTCTTCGGCTTCATCCTCGCGTTGATGGGCTGCTACAACGGCTACAATTCCGGCCGGGGTGCGCAGGGCGTCGGCGAGGCGACAACGAATGCCGTGGTGTCCGCGTCGATCCTGATCCTCGCCGCCAACTACCTGCTGACGGAGGCCTTCTTCTGATGGAAGGCGAGGCACCCCGGATCGAGCTCCGCGACGTTCGCAAGGCGTTCGGCGACAAGCAGGTGCTGGATGGCGTGTCGCTGAAGGTGATGCGCGGCGAGAGCCTCGTCATCATCGGCGGGTCGGGCACCGGCAAGTCGGTGACGCTGAAATGCATCCTCGGGATTCTCGGCCACGATTCGGGCCAGATCCTGATCGACGGCGAGCCGCTCGCCGGGATCGACAAGCGCAGCTTCCTGCGGCATTTCGGCATGCTGTTCCAGGGCGGCGCGCTGTTCGACAGCCTGACCGTCTGGCAGAACGTCGCCTTCCGGCTGATCCACGCGCGCCGGAACCCGCTCGGCCGCAAGGCGGCGCGCGACCTTGCGGTGGAAAAGCTCGCCCGCGTCGGGCTCGGGCCGGAGACGGCGGACCTCTACCCGGCGGAGATTTCGGGCGGGATGCAGAAGCGCGTCGGGCTGGCCCGCGCCATCGCGACCAACCCGGAGGTGATCTTCTTCGACGAGCCGACCGCCGGGCTCGACCCGATCATGGCCGGCGTCATCAACGATCTCATCCGCGCGTTGGTGGAGGAGATGGGGGCGACGGCGGTCACGATCACCCATGACATGACGACGGTGCGCACGGTCGCCGACCACGTGGCGATGCTGCACGGCGGCCTCGTCCGCTGGACCGGGCACATCGACGAAATGGACGGCTCGCCCGACCCTTACCTGCAGCAGTTCATTCACGGTCGCGCCGAAGGGCCGATCGAGACGGTCCGTTAGCGGGGAGCCACGATGACCGAGGGAGGAGTCCGCCACCCGGAGCGCGAAGCGCCGGCGGTCGCGCGTGTCCTCGAGACGGCGCTCTACGCGCCCGATCTCGACGCCGCGGAAGCCTTCTACGGCGCCCTTCTCGGGCTGGAGAAGGTCACGCGCGCCGGCAGCCGGCACGTGTTCTTCCGCCTGTCCGGCGCCATGCTGCTGGTGTTCAACCCGGCCGAGACGACGCGGCCGCCGGGCGACCCCGCGCTGCCGGTGCCGCCGCACGGCGCGCACGGCCCCGGGCATGTCGCCTTCGCAGCGACGGCGGCGGAGATCGACGGCTGGCGCGCGCGGCTCGAGGCGGCGGGGGTGGCGATCGAGGCGGATTTCCACTGGCCCGCGCC
>JBGALW010000116.1:0-12214 GCA_044223585.1 Amaricoccus sp. | reverse complement strand
CTTCGCTACGACGTGAGAAGATAGCGCCCGGCCCCCGAGCATCTCCTCCAGCTGGTCACCGTCAGGAAGGAAATCGATGATTCGCATCCGCCTCAGCAGCGCGTCATCAATGTTTACGGCCGAGCGGTCCGTTGGGTTGAAGGTTGCCATTACGACTAGGTTGCTCGCCACTTGCACTGATGTCCTGCTGAACATTGCCTCGAACGAGCGGTCGCGGTGCTCCACGTAGGTTAGCAACTCTCCGAGGACCGAAGAGAGGTTTGCTCGGGTGAACTCCTCAATGAGAAGGACGTAATTATGCCCCGGGATCTGGTCGGCCTCCGCGTCCTCGTTTAGCCGTAGGAAAACCCCCCTTTCAGGTCGCACGGAGCCGTCTGAAGCGATCCGGAGACCCTCGATGAATTCTTCATACGAATAGGACTGATGGAACTGGATTTCTCTTACCCTGGTTGGAAGTCGCGCAAAAGTCTGTGCCGCTAACAGCGCGACGTGACTCTTCCCGGTGCCGGGTGGACCGCTGAGTGCGATGATGGAAGTCTTGCCGTATCGCTCGCAGGCCGCAACGACTTCTGCGACCTTTTCTTTGGTCTTCATTTGCTTCCTTGGATTACGCCGTCCCGTCTGGGTAGACTGACATCGGCGGTATCCCCGCACAATGGGACAAGTGCTCGACGTATTCCCTTACGCCCGCGAACTCTCGGTGCCGGCGACGTACGGCTGCCGCGTCCCTTAGGATCTCCTCTGCCCACGGTGCCGCGATTCGGAAGCCGTCAGCCGAGTTTCTCTCGTCACCGATGAGCGTCCATCCAAAGGAGGCCCAGGACATCCATCCTCTGACCCGCCGGGCCGTCAATGCGCCGTCCTCACCCCTTTCAAACGCCGGCTCGCCGATCGCCTCCAAATGTCCATCGGCCCGTGCGGCTTTAATCCGTTCAATGGCGGTCGCGAGATCCTCCTCGTTTCTGGTCCGGTAGATGCCGCGATTCAACTCTTCGCGCGTTATGCGGCCGCCCAGAGCGAGCATGGCGCGCCAGATGAATGCGAAGGGGAAGACGACCATCTCGGGCGCGTACTTCCTGCCGTCCGGCGTCGGGTTGCGCAGCTGGACCGCCGAAAGCGTCCGGGCGGCATGCCGCGCAATAACCCTGACGTTCGATGCGTTCAGTCCGTCGTCGGACCACCTCATCAGTTCTTTGCCCAGCGCCGTTACTTTGACCGTCGTAACGCCGACAGATTCCTCATCGTAGGCCAGACCGGCAGTCCGCACGAGCTGCCGCAGGTCTCGGTATCGCTTCGGATCAGGCTCGCCCGCCTCGCCGGCCACACCAGCGCGGCGGCGGGCACGTTCCATGTCGCGGGGAAGGGCGGCGAGGACCTCCCGGTCGGTCGAGCAGTCACTCTGGAGAAAAGCTCTGACGCCGCCCTCAGTAACGGTTCGATCCGACCCCTCGGTAACCGCCCGTAGCAGGTCGGGGAAATTTCCGGTCATTCCGCCGGCCCAAGTCGTTAGTAGCGGCATGGATCAGGCTCGCCGGAAGAGAGGCTGTTTCTCGGCGTGGTCCGAAGGGAGCATAGGGCCTTCCAGTGCGACTCGCAGTGCGCGCGCGATCGCCTCTGCCATAGGTGGGGGGATGGCGTTGCCGATTTGCTTTGTGATCTCTCGTTTCGTGCCGAAAAACCTGTGTCCGTCAGGGAAGCCTTGGAGGCGGGCACCCTCGCGCAGGGTAAGGTTGCGCGGCTCAAATGGATGACCGAACCGACCGCGCGTGAAGCTGTCAAACATCGCCGTGATGGTTCCAGCCGGCCGATCGGGGTGCAGGCGACCGTAAACCGAGCGGTGTCCTATCCGATCGGCCCCCAGCTTGTGGCAGTTCGACCGAAGCTCCGGTGGGAGGTCCTCAAAGCCACCACCGGGTGGCACCATTTCGATGCGTCGCCTGTTCAGCGGCGATAGAGGAGTCACCACATGCAGCGGGTCTGCAGGCATCCGCGAGCCTGCTTCCGCGGGAGGCGGCAGTCCGACCAGAGCCTCTGCCACAGTTTTGTGCCGCCGGATTGACGGCGGAGGGAAAACGCAGCGCGCGGAGACGTCGTATCGTTGTCCGACTAAGAACACGCGCTTCCGTACCTGCGGAAGGCCGAAATCGGCTGCATCGAGGACCTTCGTCTCGACCCGGTACCCCGAGGCTTCGGCGAGCCCCACGAACCGCTCATAGACCGCCCGCCCCCTCGCCCCGAGAAGGCCCGGGACATTTTCCACAAGGAACATCTTGGCACGCAGAGCGGCAGCGACACGGACAAGCTCGAGCACCAGGTCGTTCCTAGCATCCTCGTCACTACCGATTCGTTGAATGGAGAACCCTTGGCAGGGCGGGCCACCTGCCACTAGATCGACTTCAGCGGGTAGGCCTAGTTCGGCAAGGCGAGCAGTGTCGAGCTGCGCGACATCTTCCATGAAGCAAGGATGCTTCGGAAAGTTTTGGCTGTAACTGCGGACCGCCGGCTCCCAAGCATCGAATGCTCCCGCGATGCGGAAACCCGCCGACTGCAGCCCGAGCGACAGCCCCCCAGCGCCGCAGAAAAGGTCTACCGCGACAGGTATCATCTCGGCACCATCGGCTCGTGGGCGGCCTGCCGACCGGCCTTTAAAGCGGGGATTCGCCTCGAAAAGGTGGATCCTAGAGATGCTGGAATATCTACCTCCCGATCCGTTTCGGTCACGGGTTCACCGAACAACTCGCCAAGTACATGGACGGCTAGAAAAGCAGCGAAAGGCGGCGGCACTGCGTTGCCAACCTGCAAGAACGCGGGGCTCAATCCGCCCGCGAAGGTCCACGAGCTCGGAAAGCCTTGAAGTAGGGCCGCCTCTCGCACGGAGAGCCCACGGTGCTGCTCGGGATGTACATACCTGCCGCTCGCCGGGTTGCGTGCGTGCCCGGTGATGGTGATGGCCGGACGGTCCCACCAAAGTCTACTGTATACATCTTTGAAAGCTAGCTCACCTGTGCGAATTGCGAAGCGGCGCAGGCTTTCTGGACCGACGTGGAACGGTCGCCGCCCCCCGTCCGGCGCAACTGCCTTGATGGTCTCGACCGTCGACGCTTTGTGTGAGGCCGTGTAGTGCATTGCGTCGGAGCGGCATACTTCGCCCGGAGCGATGGGAGGAAGGCGACCGATTGCGTCACGTACCGTGCGACGGCGCCCGTCTCCGAGAAAGCCCCTCGGCATCTTGAAGGGCCGTCGCATTGCGACCATGACTGCCCTGAAGCGATGCTGGGGCACACCGAACTCTGCCATGTCATGTGCTGTCAGTACGACTTGGTAGCCCGACTGTTCAAGAATACGACGCGCTTCGGCCACAACAGGCCAATATCGGTCGGTTGCGACTTCAGGAACATTCTCGACTACGACCACGTCCGGCCGGATGGCTGCGGCAGCTTTCGCGAATGTGGCGAAAAGCGTGTTGCGAACGTCAGTCTCCCCGGCCGAGTTTCTGTGTGACGAGAAACCCTGGCATGGCGCACAACCAATGAGCACGAGAGGAGCGTCAGGCGCCCGACGTGTCGCATTGACGATCTCCGCCAGTCCCTCCTCGTGGCGAGAGTACGCATGAAGGTCGAGCGTCATAGGCTTGAGGCCCAGATTCATCTCGTACGTCTTCATTGCGAGTGGATCGATATCAATCGCCAAGGCCAGGCGGTACGCAGGTAGGAGTGCGTTCACGGCCAAGAAACCCGCGGACATACCTCCACAACCCGCAAACATGTCTACCACATCCACCGGGCCGCAAGCCGCGGCGCGCGCCTCGAACCATCTCTCGTGCAAGGAAAGGGCAAGCGTGGTACCGGCCTGCCGCACGTCCTCGCGACTGCGCGCGAATCGACTGAGTGCCGCCAGTGCCGCTCCGGGCCCTGTCGCCCCGTTGCTGCGAACCGCCATCGTCCTAGTCCCTCCTTCGCGGCGCGCGGGTTGTTCCGGTTCAGGCGCATATCCCTTCGCGCTTTAGAGCTTGCCGGTCATACGCTTTCGTCGGTCTTTCCCGCATATCTTGTATTGTAGCATTGGGCCACCCCCGTCCATGGTAGTCTGCGTCCAGCCCGGCATGAACCCCCTATCGGTCCTCCGCGGCGTTTCCGTCATAGCGTTCAGGTTTATGCCTCCCGCTGGATCGTAAGCGCACACGGCGGTTCTGGTGACGAGTTGGCCCCCGCACATACGGGCAGCTTCGCGGCTTGCGGCTTTGCTCGTGCCCTGGGGCCGGCTGGGGCTTCATTGTGCGTCCTTCTGTCGAGGTCCGCGAACCTCTGCGTTGTGCTAGGTGATCCAACCTGCCGATACCCGGCAGCGTCCACGGCACCAGTGCATCACTTAGCGCTCCTGACAGCCGCCTCCGCAGCACCCAGGTGAAGCACGGCCTGGCGAACCGGGTGGACTCAAGCGATGCTGACGATCTCAGGGGGCTGTGCCGCAACTGCGCTCACCAACGGAGATTAGCAGCACGTTGACCGATACTGTAGACAAGGAGACTCGTTCCCGAATTATGGCCGGGATCAGGGGGAAGAACACGAAGCCCGAATTAGTGCTTCGCCGGGCACTGCATGCCCGCGGCTTCCGCTTCCGGTTGCATGCGAAGAATGTCTGCGGGCGGCCAGACCTCGTGTTTCCGATGCATCGCGCGGTCGTGTTCGTACATGGTTGCTTCTGGCATCGCCATGAGGGCTGCCGCTACACCACCACCCCCTCAACGCGGCCGGAGTTCTGGCGGGCGAAATTCGAGGCGAATTTGGCACGGGACGGCGCTGTTCGCGCCATGCTTCTCGACAAAGGGTGGCGGGTGGCGACCGTCTGGGAATGTGCGCTCAGAAACTCAAGTCGGGTTGAATCGGCCGTTGAACATCTAGCTGCGTGGCTCCACAGCAATGCTGTCGAGCTTGATATCGCCGAATAGCGTGGGCGCCGATGATTAGCGGCTCCCGAAATGACCACTAAAAAAAACGAAGAGGCGAACTGGCCGCGACGCCATATCGGGAGCTACGTTTCCCGACGTCAGGCGGTGATCGCCAGCTCAAACCACCCTTCGGCCACCCGCGTCCCGCTGACATGCCACAACGCGCGGGTCGCGGGCGTCTGCCGCATACCGGCGGCAGAATTTCTGCCCTTTTTCCCAAAGAATTCAAAGGGTGCGTAGCGACTCTGACTCCGTTAGTCCTGGTTCGAATCCAGGTTCCCCAGCCAACCTAACATCCTGATATCACGAAGAAAATTGCGGACGCCTTTCGTTCCATCCGCCATTTTGTGCCCTTTTTCTGCCCTCGCGGTTCACGTCCCGTTCTGGTGAGTTCCGGCGTCCGGTCGGACCATGCTTAAATCCGGGTCGGATTCGCGGTCTTCCCGATGGCGAAGCTTCAGACTTGGACCGTCAACGGACCTCCCGGCGCGCCCTTGCCCCCGACCTCGTCCGCAGCTGGCATGACGTCCCCGACCAAGCTAGGGTGTGGCCGATCGGTGACGCGCGAGGCACTGACGTCCCGCCTGTCCGTCCTCCCCGTCGACGGATCGCTCGAAGTCTATGTCCTGAACGGTGACGGTGACTGACGCCGCCGATCCCTCGCACCGCCGCGTCAGCGTGCGTTGGCCGCGCGCCACTTCGAGAATGCCACCTGGTGCTCGTCCTTGGTGCAGGGGTAGAGGCCGATGATCGTCTCCCCGGCCTTCACCCGCTCGACCACGAAATCCTCGTAGGCGGTCATCTCCACCGCCTCGGCGGCCACCTCGTCGGCGAGATGCGCGGGAATCACGATCACGCAGTCGTCGTCGCCGACGATGACGTCCCCGGGGAAGACCGGCGCGTCGCCGCAGCCAATCGGGCCGTTGATCTCGATCGCCTCATGCAGCGTGAGGTTCGTCGGGCTCGACGGCTCGGTGTGGTAGGCAGGAATGTCGAGGCCGCCGATGGTGGCGGCGTCGCGAAAGCCCCCGTCGGTGACGACGCCGGCGCCGCCGCGCACCATCAGCCGGGTGATCAGGATGTCGCCGGAGGACGCCGCGCGGACATCCTTGCGGGCGTCGATGACGAGGACGTGTCCCGCCGGGCAGGTCTCGATCGCGACGCGCTGCGGGTGTGCTGGATTGCGGAACTCGGAGAGCTGGTTGCGATCCTCGCGGGCGGGCATGTAGCGCAGCGTGAAGGCCGGGCCGACCATGTTGCGGCCCTTGGGGGCGACCGGGTGGACGCCCTGGATCACCTGGTTGCGCAGGCCACGCTTGAAGAGCGCGGTGCACAGGGTGGCGACGGAGACGCCCATCAGCTTGTCACGGGTATCGGGATTCATCGGGGGTTTCCTCACTGCAGGTCGTCGGGCAGGACGCCCGCGGGGATGTTCTGGTAGCAGACGGGCCGCAGGAACCTGCGGATCGAGAGGGTGCCGACCGAAGTCGCGCCGAAGTTGGTCGAGGCGGGGTACGGGCCGCCGTGGACCATCGCGTCGGCGACCTCGACGCCGGTCGGGAAGCCGTTGGCGAGCACCCGTCCGGCCTTGCGCTCCAGGATCGGCAGAAGCCGCCGGGCGAGCGCAGCGTCGCCGGCATCCATGTGCAGGGTGCAGGTGAGCTGGCCGTGGAGCGAGCGGGCGACCGCCTCCAGCTCGGCCGCGCCGGCGACCCGGACGACGAGCCCGAGCGGACCGAAGACCTCCTCGGCGAGGGTCCCGTCGCCGAGCCAGGCCTCGCCGGTCGTCTCGAAGAGATAGGGTGTGGCGTTGCGCAGGTCACAGACCGAGGTCAGCACCTCCTGCACCCCGGTGCCGGCAGCGACCCGATCGCGGCCCTGACGATAGGCGCTGGCGATGCCGTCGGTCAGCATGGTCTGCGGCCCGACCGCGGCGAGCGCATCCCTGGCCGCGGCGACGAAGGCGTCGGCCGCCGGGCCATCGATGAGAACGGCGACGCCGGGGTTCGTGCAGAACTGGCCGGCGCCCATGGTCAGCGACCCGGCCCAGCCCTTGCCGATCTCGGCGCCGCGCGCCGCGATCGCTTCGGGCAGGAGGAACATCGGATTGACCGAGCCGAGCTCGCCGAAGAACGGGATCGGCTCGGGCCGGGAGGCGCATAGGTCGAAAAGCGCGCGGCCGCCGACCAGCGAGCCGGTGAAGCCCACCGCCTTGACCAGCGGGTGCTGGACCAGCGCCTGGCCGACGTCACGGCGGCCACCCTGGATCACGCTGACGGTGCCCGGATGCAGGCGGCAGGCCGCAATCGCCGCGTGGATTGCCTCGGCGACGATCTCGCTGGTGCCGGGGTGGGCTGAGTGGCCCTTGACGATGACCGGGCAGCCGGCGGCGAGCGCCGCTGCGGTGTCGCCGCCGGCGGTCGAGAAGGCGAGCGGGAAGTTCGAGGCGCCGAACACGGCGACGGGACCGATCGGGCGCTGGATCATCCGCAGATCCGGCCGCGGCAGGGGTTTGCGGTCGGGCAGCGCCCCGTCGTGGCGCCGGTCGAGGTAGTCGCCCTTGCGGATGTGTTCGGCGAAGAGGCGGAGCTGGCCGGTGGTGCGGCCGCGCTCGCCCTCGAGCCGCGCTTCCGGAAGGCCGGTCTCGGCGCTGCCGATCGCGGTGATCGCGGCGGCGCGCGCCTCGATCTCGTCGGCGATGCGCTCGAGGAAGTCCGCGCGCTCGCCGCGCCGGCTGTAGCCATAGCTCCAGAAGGCTTCCTCCGCGGCCTCTGCGGCGCGGTCGACGTGCGCCGGGGTGCCGACCGAGTAGGCGTGGGCGTCGCCGGTCGCCGGCTCGGAGCGGAAGGTCGTCTCGCCGGCGACCCACTCTCCGGCGATCAGATGACGGCCGTGCGGCGTGAAGGTGGATTTGTCGAGCATGTCGTTTCCTTTCCGCGTCAGCCGCGGCCGATGTAGGGCATGGTGGTCGCCATGACGGTCATGAACTGGACGTTGGCCTCCGGGGGCAGCCCGGCCATGTACAGGACCGAGCGTGCGACGACGCCAACGTCCATCGTCGCCTCGGCCCTGATCGATCCGTCGGCCTGCGGCACCCCTTCGGTCTGGGTCGTGGTCATGTCGGTCAGCGCGTTGCCGATGTCGATCTGGCCGCAGGCGATGCCGAACGGCCGGGAGATCGAGCCGTTGTTGATGATCCGTCCGCCCTGCGGCGACTGCCGGCGCATCTGCGCGAAGGCCGCCCGGGCGCAGAGGAACATGCCGGTGATGTTGGTGTTCACCACCATCTGCCACTGCTCGACCGTCATCTCGTCGATGAGCGTCGACTTCAGGCTGACGCCGGCATTGTTGAACAGGCAGTCGAGCCGCCCCCACGCACCGGCGGCAGTGGCAAAGGCCCGATCGACGGAGGCCGGATCCGTGACATCGCAGGGCAGCACGAGCGCCGAGGGAGAGGCGCCGGCCACCTCGCGCAGCGCGTCCTCGCGGCGGCCGATCAGGCCGACACGCCAGCCGGCGTCGACGAAGGCCCGCGCGGTGGCCCGCCCGATGCCGCCGGAGGCGCCGGTGACAAGGATCGTGCGCTCAGACATGGACGCCCGCCGGAGCCAGATCGTTCGCCTTCAGGAAGCTCCTCAGCTTCGCCTGCTGCGGCTCCGTCAGCGGCCAGGCCGATGGCGGGCGCGCCGGGCCGCAGTCGAGGCCGAGCGCCTGCAGAGCCGCCTTGACGCCGGTGACGTTGGTGCCGTTCAGCTCCTCGGCGCGGATGTCCTCGAAGGCACGCATCCCGGCGATGAGCGCACGGGCCTTCGCATAGTCCGATGCCTCGAGCGCGGCGTGGATGGCCATCGAGCGCTCCGGCCAGAGGTTGATGAGGCCGGATGTGAAACCGCGGGCGCCGACGGCATAGAGGGCCGGCGCCCAGACCTCGGCCAGCCCGCCGACCCAGGTGATCGACGGGTCGCAGGCTTCGATCGCCTCGGCGAGCCGCATCGGGTTCGGCGTCGCCCACTTGACGCCCTTGACGCCGGGAATGCCACAGAGGTCGGCGATCGCCTTCGTGCCGATCGCGTCGTTGCGGAGGTAGAGCATCATCGGCAGGCCGCCGGACGCGTCGCTGATTGCCCGGACGTAGTCGACGGTGCCGCGCGGCGCGACGAAGGGGTCGGGCGGCTGGTGGATCATCAGTGCCGCGGCGCCGGCGTCGGCCGAGGCGCGGGCGAGGCGGCAGGCGTCGCGGATGCCGCGGCCTACACCGGCGAGCACCGGCGCGCGGCCGCCGACCAGGGCGACGACCTCGCGGGCCATCGTGCAGGCCTCGTCGGTCGTCAGCGCGTAGAACTCGCCGGTGTTGCCGTTGACGACGGGGATGTGGACGCCGGCCGCGATCGCGCGGTCGAGGATCGGCGCAAGGCGGCCCGGCGCGATCCCGCCGTCCGCGCCGTAGGGCGTGACGAGGATGCCGGAGATGCCGGTGAGGGCGCGGTCGAGGTCGTGTGCCATGGTACTCCTCAGTAGATCGACGGCTCGCCGGCGGCGCGGCCCTTGGCGCGGGTCAGGAAGTCGAAGTCGCAGCCCTCGTCCGCCTGTCCGACGTGACGCTGGAACATGTAGCCCCAGCCGCGCTGGAACCGCGGCTCCGGCGGCTGCCATGCCGCGCGGCGGAGCGCGAGTTCTGCCTCGTCGACGAGCATGTCGATCCGGCGGTTCGGAACGTCGAGCCGGACGATGTCGCCGGTCCGGAGCAGCGCGAGCGGGCCGCCTACGAAGGATTCGGGTGCGACGTGCAGCACGCAGGCGCCGTAGCTGGTGCCGGACATCCGCGCGTCGGAGAGGCGGAGCATGTCGCGGTGACCCTGCCTGATCAGCGCCTTCGGGATCGGCAGCATGCCCCACTCGGGGAAGCCGGGTCCGCCCTGCGGCCCGGCGTTGCGCAGGACCATCACCGTGTCGGGCGTGACGTCGAGATTCTCGTCGTCCACCGCCTTCTTCATCTCCGGGTAGCTGTCGAACACCAGCGCCGGCCCCTCGTGGGTCCAGAACTTCGGGTCACAGGCGGCAGGCTTGATGACCGCCCCGGAGGGCGCGAGGTTGCCGCGCAGCACCGCGAGCGAGCCCTCGTGGTAGACCGGGTTGGAGAGCGGACGAATGACGTCGTCATTGTAGACCTGCGCGCCCTTGAGGTTCTCGCCGAGGGGCCTGCCGGTCACGGTCATCGCCGAGGTGTCGAGCCGCTCCTCGATCTGCTTCATCAGCGCCCTCAGGCCGCCCGCGTAGTAGAAGTCCTCCATCAGGTAGTCCCTGCCGGAGGGCCGGACGTTGGCGATGAGCGGCGTCACCCGGCCGAGCGCATCGAGATCGTCAAGGGTCAGGTCGACCCCGGCGCGGCGGGCCATCGCGATCAGGTGGACGACGGCGTTGGTCGAGCAGCCGGTCGCCATGGCGACGATCGCCGCGTTCCGCACCGACGCCGCGGTGACGATCTTCTCGGGGACGAGCTCCTCCCAGACCATGTCGACGATGCGCCGGCCGCAGGCGGCGGCCATGCGCTGGTGGCCGGAATCGACCGCCGGGATCGACGAGGCGCCGGGCAGCGTCAGGCCCATGGCGTCGGTGATCGCCGTCATCGTCGAGGCGGTGCCCATCGTCATGCAGGTGCCGGCCGACCGGGCGATGCCGCCCTGAAAGCCGAGCCATTCCTCGTCGGTGATGTTGCCGGCGCGCCGCTCGTCCCAGTACTTCCAGGCATCGGAGCCGGATCCGAGGATCTTGCCGGCGTAGCTGCCGCGCAGCATCGGGCCGGCGGGCAGGTAGATGAAGGGCACGCCGGCCGAGATGGCGCCCATGACGAGGCCGGGCGTGGTCTTGTCGCAGCCGCCCATCAGCACCACCCCGTCGAAGGGGTGCGAGCGGATCATCTCCTCGGTCTCCATCGCCAGCATGTTGCGGTAGAGCATCGAGGTCGGCTTGGTGAAGCTCTCGTCGACCGAGAGCGACGGCAGTTCGACGCCGAGGCCGCCGGCCTGCGCCACGCCACGCTTCACGTCGGCCGCCCGCTCGCGGAAATGGCTGTGGCAGGAGTTGATCTCGGACCAGGTGTTCAGCACGCCGATGATCGGCTTGCCCATGAAGTCTTCCTCGGCGAGGCCGAGCTGCATCATCCGGGAACGGTGGCCGAAACTGCGGAGGTCGTCCGGGGCGAACCAACGCCCGCTGCGCAGCTTGTCCGGGCTCTTCTTGACGGGATTGTCGAACATCGTGCCTTCCTCCCCGACCTCGCGTCGGATGCGTGTGCGTCTAACGTCCGGAGGGTGCGACCACCCTCCGGGATCTCAGGCGACCGGCTCGAGCGCAAGCCGGCGGGCGTGCTGGACGTCGGGGTCGGGGTCGAGACCGGCGGCCAGCAGGCGCTGGGTGTAGGGCTGACGCGAGTTCTCGAAGATCTCGCGGACGGTGCCGAGTTCGACGACGTTGCCCTTCTCCATGACCATGACGTGGTCGGCGAAGTCCTTCACCACCGGCAGGTCGTGGGCGATGAAGATGAAGGCGATGCCGAGCTCGCGCTTGAGCTTGTCGAGGAGCGCGATCACCTGGGCCTGGATCGAGACGTCGAGCGCGGAGACCGCCTCGTCGGCAATGATGAGCTCGGGCTCGAGGGCGAGCGCCCGGGCGATGGCGATGCGCTGGCGCTGGCCACCGGAGAACTGGTGCGGGTAGCGCATCGCATGCTCGGGCTTGAGGCCGACCTGCGTCAGGAGTTCGGCGACGCGGTCTTTCCAGCGCGGCTTCGGCAGGATCTCCGGGTGGATCACCCACGCCTCGGAGATGATCTGGAAGATCGACATCCGCGGGTTGAGGGACTGGGTCGGGTCCTGGAACACCATCTGGATCTCGCGGCGCATCGCGTAGAGCTCGCGCGGCGGCAGGGTGAAGAGGTCCCTGCCCTTCCAGCGCGCGGTGCCCGAGTCGGCCTCGATCAGACGCAGGATCGCCTTGGCGACGGTGGACTTGCCGGAGCCGGACTCGCCGACGACCGCGAGGACCTCCCCCTTCTGCAGATCGAACGAAACGGCGTTCAGCGCCGTGAACGAGCCGTAGGTCTTGCACACCCGCTCGACCTTCAGGACCGGCTCGCCGCCCTTCATCGGCGCATTCATCTCGCCGTGGCCGGGAGCGGCGGCGATCAGCTTCCTGGTGTAGGGATGCCTTGCGTGGTGGTAGATCTCCGAGGGCGTGCCGGCCTCGACGATCTCGCCCTGGTTCATC
>JBGALW010000115.1:0-12580 GCA_044223585.1 Amaricoccus sp. | reverse complement strand
CGCATGGGCATCCATCAACCGACGCCTCGCTCGTGACTTCGAAGGCGCCGCCGCAACCGCCCGCGCCTTCTTCCAGATCGCTATGATCAAGCTCATGGCCCGCAGGATCGCTCGCTACCACGACTTTTGAGTCAGACTCTCAGGCCGGCAGAGGATCGCGCGCCGCCATCTTCAGCGCGACGCCGCCCTCGGTGAAGCCGACGTCGATCCGGTGGCCCGTCGCCTGAAGCGCCTGCCGCAGCAGCGCGAACTGGACGCCGTCGGGCTTCAGCTCGGCCACCGGCGTGCCGTCGACGACATGTGCCCAGAGCTCCGCCGGCGGAGCGGTGCGGCGGCCGTCGACGGTCATGCTTATCGTCCCGTCGCCCGCGCTGATCCGGGCGACGCCGCCCATCGGCAGGCTCTTCTCCAGGCAGAGAATCGCGAGATAGACCATGCGCGCCACGGTGCGCGTCATGTCCGGGCCGCCGAGCTGCCAGAGCACGCTGAAACGGCCGTGGAACATCGCGTCGGTCAGCTGCGCCGCCTCCTCCAGCGACTGCCGGGCCTGGGCGTCGGCCGGACCGAAGGCGATGCGGTAGAAGCGGATCTTGGCGAGCGCCGTGGCGAGGCTGCTGTTGACGAGCGCCAGCTCGTCGTGGCCGGCGCCCGGGGCGAGTTGCAGCAGCTCGAGTCCGTTGCCGATCGCGCCCATCGGGCTTATCAGATCATGGCAGAGGCGCGCGGCAACCAGCGAACTGAGGTCCGGGGTCATGCGGGGGTTCCCGGATTGAACGAGTTTCTGGAGCCAGGGATGCTGGTACGCCATCCCGACAGGATCGACTGGGGGCTCGGACAGGTGCAGTCGGTGATCGGGAACAAGATCACCGTGAACTTCGAGCATGCAGGCAAGGTGGTCATCGACGGATCCCGGATCGAGCTGACGCCCGAGTTTCGCGAGGCGGACGCCAGAGAGTAACGACTCGCATACGGGGATTAAAGGAAGGTAAAGGGGTTCGGCCGGGCCGCGGGGGCCTGCCACCCGGGATGGACATGCAGATCGACGCCAGTCGCTATCAGGTGAAGCTCGCCGAGACCGATCTGGAGCGGGCCGGGGCGCAGCGGCTGCGCTACCGCGTCTTCGTCGAGGAAATGGGCGCGCAGGTCAGTCCGGAGGAACGTGCGGCCCGCCGCGAATGGGACGCCTTCGACCCGTATTTCGACCATCTGATCCTGCTCGCCAACGATCCCGCAATCACCGATCCCTTGGACCAGGTCGTCGGCGTCTACCGGCTGATGCGCGGGGAGGCGGCGGCGGCCGGGCGCGGCTTCTATGGTGCCGGCGAATACGACCTCACCCCGATCATCACCTCGGGCCGTCCGTCGGTAGAGCTCGGCCGGTCCTGCGTCGCGCTCGGGCACCGCGGCGGGCCGGGGATGCACCTGCTCTGGAACGGTCTGGCGCAGTATGTGCTCGACCGGGGGATCGAGCTGCTGTTCGGGGTGGCGAGCTTTCACGGCACCGACCCGGCACCGCTGGCCGAGGCGCTGTCCTTCCTGCATCACGAGCATCTGGCGCCGCCCGACCTCAGGGTGCGGGCGCGTCCGGAGCATTTCCAGGCGATGGACCTGATCCCGCGGGACGCCGTCGACGGGACGCGGGCGCTGAAGGCGATCCCGCCGCTCATCAAGGCCTATCTCCGGCTCGGCGGCTTTGTCGGCGAGGGGGCCTACGTCGACCGGGAGTTCAACACGATCGACGTCTGCGTGGTCATGGACACCGGCCGGATGACCGAGCGCTACCTGCAGTTCTACCAGCGCAGCGTCGGCCGCCGCGGCTGACCCTTCAGGGCCGGGTTCCGTGCTCTGCAAGCAGCGCGTCGATCAGGTCGAGCGTGTCGGCCGGCAACGCCCCTTCCCCGAGATCGAACCGGGCGACGCCGCCGCCCGGCTGGGTGATCACGATATGATAGACCACGCGATCGGCGCCGCGCGTCGGAACGGCCCTGAGCGCGCCGAGCGCCCGCGGATCGAGGCGGCTGCACGCCTCGGTCCGCAGCGGCTCGGGCAGGTTCTCGACCGAGGCCTGCACCGACCGGGCGAGCCCGAAGCCGCCGATCCCGCCCGACGTCGTGATGCTGATCATCATCGCGAGGCACCCCGCCGTGACACCACCCATCGCAGCCCTTTTTCCTCGAGGGGTTCGGCGTCAGACCGAGATTCCGACCAGCTCGTGCTCGCCGCAGCGCGCCGGCCCTTGCGGCCGGCGACGCCAGCGGACGCCATCGCGGCCTGCACCGTCCCGACCGCCAAGAAGTCGGCGGAAGGCGCGGATTGTTCAGCGCAGGCTCGATACCATATCTGTCCCGGCCCCTTCCAGGATTTCCTCGTCGACCAGCATGCAGTAGAGGAAGAAGTGCGCGGTTCGACGCCGGAATTCGATGTGCACTTCGCCATTGTCGTCGGTGGTGCTGACGCAGTTCTCCGCGTGGTACGGCTGCGGGTCCTTGCCGAGCAGCGGGTCGTCATAGGCGGTGCCGGGCATCCGCATTGACCGCAGCGCCTCGCCCTTGATCTCCGGGCCGAGGATGCCCTTGCCGATCAGCCAGTCGCTGGCACAGGCGCCGGTCTTCTCCTGCCACTGCCGGGTGATGGTGCCGAATACGTCGGCGAAATGCTCGTTCAGCGCGCCGGACTGGCCCTCGTAGACCAGCCCGCCGGAATGCTGGACGACACCGTGGCTCATCTCGTGACCGATGACGCTGATCTCGACGAAGGTGCTGAAGATCTGGCCGTCGCCATCGCCATAGGCCATCTGGGTGCCGTCCCAGAAGGCGTTGTTGTAGCCTCTCCGGTGATGGACGGTCTGCACCAGCGTCATGCCGTTGCCGTCGATCGAGTCACGGTTGAACTTCTTCGCATAGAGGTCATAGACCGTGCCGGCGTGGTCATAGACGTCATCGACCGCGGCGTCGCCGGTCGGGGCGTCGCCCTCGCTTCGCACCAGCTTGCCCGGCAGCGCCGCCTTGTTCTCGCCGTCATAGATCGCCCGCTTGGGGCTGCGCGGCGCCGCCGCACGCGTCGCGAACGCTTCGGCGGTGTAGGGCGCGGCCGCCGCGTCGTCGGACCGGCGCATCGGGCTCGCCGACTTCGCCGCGCGCTCCCCGCGGACCTTCGCGCCCTGCCCCATCAGCTCGCGGGCCATGGCGGTCTGCTTCTCGTCGCCGCGCAGCTCCAGCACACGGAGCATGTGCGGCGGCACGATGCAGTTGATGGGATTGCGGTGGGCGCAGCCGGAACTCTGGCACATGGTGAAACTCCTCCCGAAAAACGGACGCTGCTGAAAAAGGTCTTCGAGTCGCAACATGGCATGATACCACGATTCAGGCGCTTGGAGCAGGGAACTGCCCGCTTCGCGAGTAACCAAATCGCTACGAACAGATAGGAGGCTGGCCGCCGCCGTGGCATCCTCGCGCGCGATTAACAAGGTATTTGGAGTTGTTCATGTCCGTGCTCCCGATCGACCCGGAGACGCTTTTCCTGTCGACGGACGCCGCAAAGGCCGCCGCGAAGCCCTACGGCGCCGACTATCGCGTCGCCGGCCCCTACCCGCACGGCTGCATCGACGGCTTCCTCGATCCCGCGATCCTCGACCGCGTCCGCGAGGACCTGAAGCTTCTGCCGGAGGTGGAGACGAGCTTCGACCGCCCGCAGGAGCGTCTCAAGTTCAGCTTCCAGCCGGAGCGGCTGCCGACCTACACCCGCAACCTGTTCTACACGCTGAACTCCAAGCCCTTCGTGATGTTCCTGGAGGAGCTGACCGGGATCGACGGGCTGATCCCGGACCCGTATTTCGCCGGCGGCGGCATCCACATGGTCGCGAACGGCGGCCATCTCGACATTCACGCCGACTTCGACCACCACGGCAAGCTGAACCTCGAACGCCGCCTCAACGTCCTCATCTACCTCAACAAGGACTGGAAGGAGGAGTACGGCGGGACCTTCGAGATCTGGGACAGGGAGATGAAGGCCAAGGTCCGCGGCTTCGTGCCGGAGTTCAACCGCATGGTCTGCTTCTCGACCGGCTCGGACACCTGGCACGGCAACCCGACCCCGGTGAACCATCCTGACGGCACGCCGCGGCTGTCGCTGGCGCTCTACTACTACACCGCGACCTGGACGGCCGACCGCAAGGCCCACACCACCCAGTTCAAGCCGCGCCCCGGCACCCACGACCAGCGCGACAAGCAGGTCGCCCGCCGCGAGCTGATCCAGGACGTGCTGCCGCCGGTCGTCTACCGCCGCGTCGCCGGCCCGCTGAGCCGGCTCGGCCTCTGACTAAGGGTGCGGCTGATCGCTCCAGCCGATGTGACGCCGGCGCAGATGTCCCCGCCGGTCCGTCAGAACCGGCAGCGGGTGGGATATCCCTGCCGGGGCGCGCCAACGTCGACTTCGTGACCGCTCGTGACCTGGGGCATCAGGCCCACGGCCACATAGAGCCCTTGCGGTTGCGCCCCCCTCCCCCTGCCGGGATAGGGTGGCGGCAGGACAGGGGGCCGACGGACAGGCCCAGCGACGATTGCAGGAGACTCCCGCGATGAAGGTGACGATCGACATCGACTGCACGCCGGAGGAAGCCCGCGCCTTCCTCGGGCTGCCGGACGTCAAGCCGATGCAGGAATGGATGATGAAGGAGATGCAGGGCCGCATCTCCGCCTCCATCGGCTCGATGGGCATGGAAGAGATGATGAAGATCTGGCTGCCGGCGGGAATGACCGGCCTCGACCAGATGCGCGACTTCTACAGCCGCATGGCAGCCGCCGCCGCCCGCCGGGAATAGCCGCCCGCACAGGCGGGCGGCCTGCCGTCTCCGTCGGCGCTTCAGGCGCCGATGAACTCGCGCACGAAGCGGGTCGCCGGGCGGTGGTTGATCTCGTGCGGGGTGCCGATCTGCTCGATCCGGCCCATGCTCATCACCACCACGAGATCGGCAAGCTCCATCGCCTCTTCCTGGTCATGGGTCACGAACACCGTGGTGAGACCGGTCTGGTCATGCACCTCGCGCAGCCCGCTGCGCAGCTCCTTGCGGACCCGCGCGTCCAGCGCCCCGAACGGCTCGTCGAGCAGCAGCATGCGCGGCTCGATGGCCAGCGCCCGCGCCAGCGCCACCCGCTGCCGCTGGCCGCCCGACAGCTGCGCCGGATAGCGCCGGCCGATGTCGGGCAGCTGGATCATCTCCAGCAGCTTGTTCACCCGCCGCACGATCTCCGCCTCCGGCGGCCGCTGCCGGCGCGGCCGGGCGCGCAGGCCATAGGCGATGTTCTCGAACACCGTCATGTGGCGGAACAGCGCGTAATGCTGGAACACGAACCCCGCCCGGCGCTCCTGCACCGAGAGGCCGGTCGCGTCGCGGCCGTCGAACAGCACCCGGCCCGAGGTCGGGTATTCGAGGCCGCCGAGGATGCGCAGCAGCGTCGTCTTGCCTGACCCCGACGGCCCGAGCAGCGCGATCAGCGCGCCGGACGGAATGGCGAGGCTCACCGGGTGCAGCGCCGTGGTGGCGCCGAATTCCTTGGCCAGTTCCTCGATCTCGATGCGCATGGCGGGAAATTCCTCGATTGCGGGGGTCAATGCCGCCGGCCTGCGGCGAGCTGGTCGGAATAGCGCCATTCCAGCGCCGACTTGAGCACGAGGGTCAGCAGCCCCAGCATGGCGAGCAGCGCCGCCATCGAGAAGGCCGCCACCGACATGTATTCGTTGTAGAAGGCCTCGACCATCAGCGGCATCGTCGTGGTGTCGCCGCGGATCCGCCCGGAGACCACGGCGACGGCGCCGAACTCGCCCATCGCCCGCGCGTTGCAGAGCAGGACGCCATAGAGCAGCGCCCAGCGGATGTTCGGCAGCGTCACGGTGCGGAAGATCCGCCAGCCGCTGGCGCCCAGCACCAGCGCGGCCTCCTCCTCGGTCTTGCCCTGCTCCTGCATCACGGGGATGAGTTCGCGGGCGACGAAGGGAAAGGTGACGAACATCGTCGCGAGCACGATGCCGGGCACCGCGAACACCACCTTGACGCCGACCGCGTCGAGCCAGCCGCCGAAGATGCCGCTCGAGCCGAAGAGGAGCACGAGGCAGAGCCCCGCCACCACCGGCGACACCGAAAACGGCAGGTCGATCAGGGTGATGAGGAACGCCTTGCCACGGAACTCGTACTTGGCGATCGCCCAGGCCGCCGCCACGCCGAAGACCGCGTTGAGCGGCACGGCGATCGCCGCGGTGACGAGCGTCAGGCGGACCGCCGCCTGCGCGTCCGGATCGCCGAGCGAGCCCACCGCGGCCCCGAGCCCCTCCGCCAGCGCCGAGCCGAAGACGCTGACGAGCGGGGCGAAGAGCAGGACGCCCAGCACCAGCGTCACTCCGCCGACGAGCAGCCAGCGCACCGGCGGCGCCTCGGTGGTGACCCGGTGCGCCCGGGCGGCGGCGCGCAGTTCCGGCGCGATCGCCGCGAGGTCGCTCACGCCCCCTGCTCCCGTCTCGCCCGGCCGGGCACCGGCGCGGCGGCGCGCAGCACCATCGGCGTCGCGGTCAGCGCGGCGGTCGCCACCGCCCGCTGGCCGGGGTCGCCGCCATAGGTGCGGATCGTCTTCAACGCCTCGCCGTACTGCTCCAGCGCAGACTGCAGGCGGGCGATCTCGCCCTCCAGCACCGCGAGGGCGGGGTCGAGGGGCGCACACTCCGCGCCGCCCGCGGCCCGCCAGGCGGCATGCGCCTCGTCCCGGAGCAGCCGGCCCCGCACCGCCGCCTGGCGCTGCTGGAAGGTCGGGCCGGTGGAAGCCTCCATGTCCGACACCGGCGCCCCGGCCTCGCCGGTCAGGCGTGCGAAGAGGCTGCGCAGCGCGAGCGGCAGGCTGCTGCCGGCCGGGCGATCGGCGGGACGGTCGATGGTTGCGAGGCGGGTGGTGTCACGCATGTCCGTGTCTCCTTCGGCTCCAGGCCTGTACGAGGTTGATGGCGAGCAGCATGGCAAACGAGATGGCGAGCATCGCGAGGGCGATCGCGACCGCCCCCTCGTAGTTGAACTCCTCCAGCCGGATCACGATCAGCAGCGGCGCAATCTCGCTGATGTTCGACAGGTTGCCGGCGATAAAGATCACCGAGCCGTATTCCCCGGCGCTGCGCGCGAAGGCGAGCGCGAAGCCGGTCAGGAGCGCCGGCATCAGCGTCGGCAGGATCACCCGCCAGAAGGTGCGGAGCCGGTAGGCGCCGAGTGTCGCCGAGGCCTCCTCGACTTCCCGGTCGATCTCCTCGATCACCGGCTGCACGGTCCTGACCGTGAAGGGCAGGCTGACGAACACCAGCGCCACCCAGATCCCGAGCGGATTGTAGGCAACCTGCACCCCGGCATGGGCCAGCAGCTGGCCGAACGGCCCGTTCGGGGCATAGAGCGCGGTCAGCGCGATGCCGGCGACGGCGGTCGGGAGCGCAAAGGGCAGGTCCACGGCGGCATCGAGCAGGCGGCGGCCCGGAAACTCGTACCGGACCAGCACCCATGCCACGGCCAGCCCGAGCACGAGGTTGAAGGCCGCGGCATAGAGCGAGATGCGGAACGACAGGGCCAGCGCCGACCAGACACGCTCCTGGTTCACCGTCGCCCAGAGATGCGCCGGCCCCACCCCGGCGCCCGCGAGGACGAGGGCGCCGATCGGCAGGATCACGATGACCGACAGCATGGCCATGGTGATCCCGAAGGCGAGGCCGAAGCCCGGCAGCGGCGACGGCGCGCGGAAGGCATAGCCCTGCATGGCCTACTTCGCCGTGTAGATCTGGTCGAAGATGCCACCGTCACCGAAGTGCTTGGGCTGCACTTCCTTCCAGCCGCCGAAGTCGTCGATCGAGACGAGCTCCAGCTGGGGGAAGCGCGCGACGTCCGCGGGGTCGGCCTTGCTGGTGTCCCAGGCCCGGAAATAATGCTTCAGCGCCAGCGCCTGCCCCTCGGGGCTGTAGAGATAGTCGAGATAGGCGTTCGCCAGCTCGCCCTGCGCGTCCGACGAGATGTTGCCGTCGACCAGCGCCACGGTCGGCTCGGCGAGGATCGAGACCGAGGGCCGGACGATGTCGAACTTGTCCTCGCCGAGCTCGGCCAGCGCGAGATACGCCTCGTTCTCCCAGGTGATCTGCACGTCGCCGAGGCCGCGCTGCGCGAAGGTCGTCGTCGCGCCGCGCGCGCCGGTGTCGAGCACCGGGACGTTGGCGAAGAGGTCGTGCATGAACTGCCGGACTTTGGTCTCGTCGCCGCCGAACGCCTTGTCGGCATAGGCCCAGGCCGCGAGATAGTTCCAGCGCGCCCCGCCCGAAGTCTTGGGGTTCGGGGTGATGACCTGCACGCCCGGCTTCACGAGGTCGTCCCAGTTCTCGATGCCCTTCGGATTGCCCTCGCGGACCAGGAAGACGATCGTCGAGGTGTACGGCGCGGAGTTGTGCGGCAGGCGGGTCTGCCAGTCCGCGGGGATCTTGCCGGACTTCGTGGCGATCGCGTCGACGTCGCTCGCCAGCGCCAGCGTCACCACCTGCGCGTCGAGCCCGTCGATGACCGCCCGCGCCTGCGCGCCCGACCCGCCGTTCGACGTCTCGATCCTGGCCGGATCATGGCCCTCTGCCTCCCAGTAGGCGGCGAAGGCCTCGTTGAACGCGCGATAGAACTCGCGGGTCGGGTCATAGGAGACGTTGAGCAGGCTGACTTCCGCCGCCGAGGCAGGCGTCAGCGCCGTGCCGCCCACCACCAGCGCCATCAGTGCCGCGGTGCCGCCCAGCCGCCGCGCCACCGACTTCAGCGCGGAAAGCCAGCCGCCACCGGCCGGCGGCTCCGCCGCGTCGCCGCCGACGATGTGCATCGTGCCGAAGATGTCGAAGGTGATGCTGCGCGCGGCGGCATCGCGGGCGGACGGGGCGTCCGAAGAGCCGGCGAGGCGGTCGGTGCGCCGCGACTTTTCGGGGAAGAAGATCTCCATCGGGTAGCTCCCTGCGAGTTTCCCCATAATCTCGACAGACTCGATAGAGATTCACAAGACTCTTTTTCGCAGATCGCTCTTTTGATGAGAAATGAGAGGGTTAGGAGGCGGGGAGGACCGCCGGCTCGGCCCGCCAGACCGAATCGTCGCGCAGAAGGTCGGCCAGCGTCAGCGACTCGACCATCAGCAGGTAGGCCGAGAACAGATCGCCGAACACCCGCCGGAGCCTGCACGTCGCCTCGTCGACGCAGTCCTCGCACGGGTGATAGGCCTTGCGCGAGAGGCAGGGCAGCGGCGCGATCGGACCGTCGATCATCCGCAGGACCGCACCCACCGACACGCTCTCCGGGTCGCGGATCAGCAGGTAGCCACCTTCCCGCCCGCGCCGGCTGCTGATCAGCCCGCCCTTGCGCATCTCCAGAAGGATGTGTTCCAGAAACCGCTTGGGAATGTTCGCCCGCGTCGCGATATCCTCGATCCGGAGCGAAAGGCCACCGTCCTGGCGTTCTTCTGCCAGCACGATCAACGCCTTGATGGCGTATTTGGTCTTGAGAGAGATCATGGATCCGCAGCTAAGTCATGCGCGGCGCCCGATCAAGCATTTACTCGATACGATTCCAACACTTCCGGGGACTGTCACACCGGCGTCAACGTCCGCGCACCAGCGCCAGCGCCTCGGCATGCAGCGCCGGGCCGGCCGCGGCGACGACCGTGCCTCCGTCCATCGGCGCGGCGCCGTCGAGCCCGGTGATGACCCCGCCCGCCGCCTCGATGATCGGGATCAGCGGCACGATGTCATAAGGCTGCAGGCTGCTCTCGATCACGAGGTCGACGAAACCGAGCGCCAGCAGGCAATAGGCATAGCAGTCGCCGCCATAGCGCGTCATCCGCACCCGCGCCGCCACCCGGTCGAAGCCCGGCCGCGCGGCGCCGAGGATGTCGGGATGCGTCGTCATCAGGATCGCCCCGCCGAGATCGGTCCGTCCCGACGCACGGAGCGGCGTCCGCGCGCCGCCACGCAGCAGGAACGCGCCCTCCGGCCCGCCGACGAACGTCTCGCCGGTGAAGGGCTGGCACATGAAGCCGCCCACCGCCCGGCCGCCGGCGACGAGCCCGAGCAGGATGCCCCAGGCCGGCAGGCCGGAGATGAAGGCGCGCGTGCCGTCGATCGGGTCGATGATCCACGACCAGTCCCCGGTGCCGGCGGTGAAGCCCTCCTCCTCGCCGTGGATCGGAACCTCGGGCCAGAGCGCGGTCAGCCGGGCACGGATCAGCGCCTCGACCTCGCGGTCGGCGGCCGTCACCGGATCGAACCCCGCGTCGCCGAGCTTGTTGTCGATCGCGATCGGCTGGCGGAAGTGCCGCAGCGCCAGGGCCCCCGCCGCCTCGACGATCGGCAGCGCCGCCTGCATCCGTGCCGCGATTTCCGCCTCGTCCATCCCGTCCCCCTGCCCGCTGCCGGGCGCACCATGGCGGCAACGGCGGGCGGGGGCAACCGCGGCGGTAGTCGTCCGGAAACCGGGCCAGCGCCGCGCCCCGGCCTCCGGCGTCGGCGGTTGGACCGGCTACTCCGCAATCCCGATAGGGCATCGGCGCGCCCGCCTGGGCTGGCGCGAAGCGCCTTCGGTCCCGCGATGGCCAAAACAGGGCGCTGCGCCTGCCTTACGCCACCTCGGAAACCTTCACCTTGCGCCCCTCGGCCACCGAGCGGACCGCCGCCTCGGCCAGGGCCAGCGCCTTCAGCCCGTCGGCGCCGGACGGGGCGATCTCGATCCCTTCGCGCAGGCCCGCGATGAAGGTCGCGATCTCCGCGGCATAGGCCGAGGTGTAGCGCGTCATGAAGAAGTCGAGCAGCGGCGGGCGCACGAATCCGGCGCCGCTGGCGATCTCGATCGACACCTCGCGCTGGTTCTCGGCCGACACCATGCCCCCCGATCCCAGCACCTCGATCCGCTGGTCGTAGCCATAGGTCGCCCGCCGCGAGTTGGAGATCACCGCCTGCCGCCCGCCCGCCGTCTCCAGCAGCACGTTGGCGCTGTCGAAATCCCCCGCGGTGCCGATGGCGCTGTCGGTCAGCACCGACCCGAAGGCCGCCACCACCACCGGCTCCTCGCCGAGCAGCCAGCGGGCGATGTCGAAGTCGTGGATCGTCATGTCGCGGAAGATGCCCCCCGACCGACGGATATACTCGACCGGCGGCGCGCCGGGATCGCGCGAAGTGATGTTGACCATCTCCACCTTGCCGACCTGGCCCGCGTCGATCGCCGCCTTCACCGCGCGGAAATGCGGGTCGAACCGGCGGTTGAACCCGACCATCAGCTTCGCGCCGGTCTCCTCCACAACCTTCAGGCAGGCCTTCACCCGGCCGACGTCGAGGTCGATCGGCTTCTCGCAGAACACCGCCTTGCCGGCGCGGGCGAAGCGCTCGATCAGGTCGGCGTGCGTGTCGGTCGGGGTGCAGATCACCACCGCGTCGATGTCGCCCGCCGCCTCGATCGCCTCGATCGTCCGCACCGAGGCGCCATACTGCCCCGCCAGCGCCTCCGCCGCGGCCGGCATCGCGTCGGCGACGGCGACCAGCGTCGCGTCCGGGTTGCCGGTAATCGCCCTCGCATGCACCTTGCCGATGCGCCCCGCGCCCAGCAGGCCGAACCCAACAGTCATCACGTCCTCGCTCTTGTCATGGATTGCTGCCGCCGCCCGAACCGGACGGCGGCGGGATCGGGGTCAGACCTTCTTGGTCCGCTTCTTCTGCCGGTAGACGTCGGCGACCACGGCCGCGACGATGATGAGACCCTTGACGATCTCCTGATAGTAGGCGTCGATCCGCAGGAAGGTGAAACCCGACGTCATGACCCCGAGGATCACCGTGCCGATCACCGTCCCGGTGATCCGCCCCTGCCCGCCCGACAGCGACGTGCCGCCGATAACCGTCGCCGCGATCGCGTCGAGTTCGTACATCATCCCCATGCCGGCCTGCGCGGTCTGCGCCCGTGCCGCGGTGACGATGCCGGCAAGGCCGGCCAGCGTGCCGGCGATGGCATAGACCTTGATGAGATGCGCGCCGACATTGATGCCCGACACCCGCGCCGCCTGCGGGTTGGCGCCGATCGCATAGGTGAACTTGCCGTACCGCGTGTATCGGAGGGCGATATGGAAGATCAGCGCGACGATGAGAAAGATCACCACCGGCCAGATCCCCTTGCCGATGGTGGCGAAGGCCTCGGTCGGGAAGCTGATCGGCTGGCCCTTGGTGTACCACTTGGCGATGCCGCGGGCGGTCACCATCATGCCGAGGGTGGCGATGAACGGCGGTATCCCGGTCCAGGCGATCAGGCTGCCGTTGATGAGACCCGCCATCAGCCCGATCCCGAGCCCGACCAGCACCGGCACCACCACCGGCAGGTCGGTCAGCGCCGGGTAGACCGCCCGCTCATAGGTCCCGACCTGCGCGAAACTCATCGCGATCATCGCCGTCATCGCCACCACCGAGCCGGACGACAGGTCGATGCCGCCTGTGATGATGACCTGCGTGACGCCGACCGCGATGATGCCGATGACGCTCACCTGGAGGATGATGATCGTCAGACGCTGCG
>JBGALW010000114.1:0-12330 GCA_044223585.1 Amaricoccus sp. | reverse complement strand
CTCGACGATCTGTACCTGCACGGTCATGTCGAGCGCCGAGGTCGGCTCGTCGAGGACGACGAGCTTCGGCTCCAGGATCATCGCGCGGGCGATGGCGATGCGCTGGCGCTGGCCGCCGGAGAACTCGTGCGGGTACCGGTCGGCGGTGGCGGGGTCGAGCCCGACCTCCCGCAGGATCGCCGCGACCCGGCCGGCCTCGTCGCCGAGCCGGTGCACCCCGAGCCCCTCGGCGACGATCTGGGCGACCGACATGCGCGGCGAGAGCGAGCCGTAGGGGTCCTGGAACACCATCTGCATGTCGCGCCGCAGCCCGCGCAGCGCGCCATGCTTCAGTCCCTGGATGTCGCGGCCGAGGAACACGATCCGTCCCTCGGACGAGATGAGGCGCATCAGCGCCAGCGCCAGCGTCGTCTTGCCGGACCCGGACTCGCCGACGACGCCCAGCGTCTCGCCGGCGCGGATCGCGACACTGGCGTCGTTGACCGCCTTCACGTGGCCGACGGTCTTGCGCATCAGCCCGCGGCGGATCGGGAACCAGACGCGGACATGCCCGGCGGAGACGACCTCCGGCGCTCCGGCCGGGACCGGATCGGGCCGCCCCTTCGGCTCGGCGGCGAGCAGCATCCGGGTATAGGGGTGGCGCGGGTTGGCAAAGAGCGCGTGCGTCGGGCCGGCTTCGACGATCTCGCCCGCCTGCATCACCGCCACGCGGTCGGCGATGCGCCGGACGATGCCGAGATTGTGGGTGATGAACAGCATCCCCATCCCCTCGGCCTTCTGCACCTCGGCGAGCAGCGTCAGGATCTGGGCCTGTATCGTCACGTCGAGCGCGGTGGTCGGCTCGTCGGCGATCAGCACGTCGGGACCGTTCGCCAGCGCCATGGCGATCATCACACGCTGGCGCTGGCCGCCGGACAGCTGGTGCGGATAGGCGCCGAGCCGGCCCTCCGGGTCGCGGAGGCCGACGCGGGTCAGGAGGTCGACGATCCGCGCCCGCGCCGCCTCGCCGGTCAGGCCTTGGTGCAGCGCGAGGCTCTCGCCGAGCTGCCGCTCGATGGTGTGGAGCGGGTTGAGCGAGGTCATCGGCTCCTGGAAGATGAAGCTGATGTCGTTGCCGCGGGTGCGCCGGAGCGTGCGGTCGTCCGCGGTCGTCATCTCCGTCCCGCGATAGCGGATCGAGCCGGTGACGTCCGCGCTGTCGGGCAGCAGGCGCACGGTGGAAAGCGCGGTGATCGACTTGCCCGACCCCGACTCGCCGACCAGCGCCAGCGTCTCGCCCGGATAGAGGTCGAAGCTGACGCCCTTCACCGCCTGCGTGCGCTGGCCGCCCTGCACGAAGGCGATGCCGAGGTCGCGGATCGCGAGGACCGGTTCGGGAACGGGAAACGCGCCGGTGTCCTTCATCGCCGTCAAAGCCCCAGCCCCGGCGCGGCACGGGCGTCGAGCACGCGCTGCCACGCCGACGGGTCGAGCCGGTAGCAGGCGACGGGCGACGGGGCCGGGCCGGCCAGAAGCACGTCGTCATGCACGTAGACCGCACCGAGCCGGCTCGTGGCGACGCGCGAGCGGCAGTTGTCCGGCGCGATGTGGAACCAGACCCGCGGGAAGGTCGCGAAGGCGTGGGCGAGCATCAGCGCCTTCACCGCGTGGTTCGTCGCGCCGCCCCAGTGCGCGCGGTCAAGGAAGGTGAAGCCGATGGCGACGGAGTCGGCATCGCGGGGCACCGGATAGAAGCGGGTGCAGCCGATGATCGCGCCGCTTGCCCGGTCGACGATGGCGAACGCAGTGCCGGAGGCGAGGAGGAAGTCGAAATAGGGGCCGAACACCTCGGGCTGCCAGCGGTCCTTTGCCGGATGCCCGGCCCAGATTTCCGGGTCGCCGGCGGCGGCGGTGAGGCCGGCCCGGTCGGAGGCCGCGAGCGGGCGGACCTCCACGGTGTCCCCGGTCAGGCGGGGCTGCCAGTTGAACGTCATCACCCCGATCACCGGAAGGTCTTTCGCGGGTCGAAGGCGTCGCGGACGCCCTCGAAGATGAAGACGAGCAGCGACAGCATCAGCGCGAAGGTGAAGAACGCGGTGAAGCCGAGCCACGGCGCGTTCAGCCGGTTCTTCGCCTGCAGAGCCAGCTCGCCGAGCGACGGATAGGACGGCGGCAGGCCGAGCCCGAGGAAGTCGAGGGCGGCGAGACTGCCGATCGCGGCGGTGATGAGGAAGGGCAGCAGGGTCAGCGTCGCCACCATGGCGTTCGGCAGCATGTGGCGGAACATGATGGTGGCGTCGCCGACGCCGAGCGCCTTGGCGGCGCGGACATATTCGAAGTTGCGGGCGCGCAGGAACTCCGCCCGCACGACGCCGACGAGGCCGGTCCAGCTGAAGAAGGCGATGAGCAGCGTCAGCAGCCAGAAGTTCATCGTGAAGATCGCCGACAGGATGATGATGACGTAGAGCATCGGCATGTTGAGCCAGACCTCTACGACCCGCTGGAAGAAGAGGTCGACCCAGCCGCCGAAATATCCCTGGCAGGCGCCCGCCACGATGCCGATCACCGACGAGATTAGCGCTACCACCAGCGCGAAAAGCACCGATATGCGGAAGCCGTAGATGACGCGCGCCAGCACGTCGCGGGTCTGGTCGTCGGTGCCGAGCCAGTGCATGCGGTCCGGCGGCGAGGGCGCCGTCGTCACGTCGTAGTTGATGGTGTTGAAGCTGTAGGGGATCGGCGGCCAGAGCGCCCAGCCGGGCTCCGCGATCGGCTGGCCGTCGGCGGTGCCCTTTTCCTCCGCCTCGGCGAAGATGCCCTCGGGATCGTCGAGGCAGGCCTCGACGCCGCCGGTGCGGATCAGGCAGCGGACCTCGGGCGCGCCGTACTCGGCCTCGGTCTGGAACTCGCCGCCGAAGTCGGCCTCGGAGTGGAAGGACCAGATCGGGAAGAACCACTGGCCCTGGAAGCGGATGACGATCGGCCGGTCGTTCGCCACGAACTCGGCGAACAGCGTGACGACGAACAGGACGAGAAAGATCCAGAGCGACCAGAAGGCCCTTTGGTTGGCGCGGAAGTTGGCGACGCGGCGGCGCTGGAGCGGGGTCAGGGCCATCAGGTCTCGCGGCTCTCGAAGTCGATGCGCGGGTCGACCCAGACGTAGGTGAGGTCGGACAGCAGCCCGACGACCAGCCCCATCAGGCCGAAGACGTAGAGCGTGCCGAACACCACCGGATAGTCCCGCTGGATCGCGCTCTCGTACGCCAGCCGGCCGAGCCCGTCGAGCGAGAAGATCGTCTCGATGATGAGGCTCGATCCGAAGAAGACCGCGATGAACATCGCCGGGAACCCGGCGATGACGATCAGCATCGCGTTGCGGAAGACGTGACCGTAGAGGACGCGGTGCTCCGTCAGCCCCTTGGCCCGGGCGGTCATCACGTACTGCTTCTTGATCTCGTCGAGGAACGAGTTCTTGGTCAGCAGGGTGGTGGTGGCGAAGGCGCTGATCGTCGCGGCCGTCACCGGCAGGACGATGTGCCAGAGATAGTCCAGCACCTTGCCGATCAGGCTGAGCTCCGCCCAGTCGTCGGAGGTGAGGCCGCGCAGCGGGAAGATCCGCCAGTAGCTGCCGCCGGCGAACAGCACCAGCAGCATGACGGCGAAGAGGAAGGACGGGATCGCGTAGGCGACGATGATGACCGCGCTCGTCGCGGTGTCGAAGCGGGTGCCGTCGTTCACCGCCTTGCGGATGCCGAGCGGGATCGAGATCGCATAGGCGATCAGCGTCGACCAGAGGCCGAGGGTGATCGAGACCGGCATCTTCTCCAGCACGAGGTCGACGACCGAGATCGAACGGAAATAGCTCTCGCCGAAGTCGAAGGTCAGGTAGTTGCCGAGCATGATGAGGAAGCGCTGCCACGCCGGCTTGTCGAAGCCGAACTGCTTCTCGAGGTCGGCGATGAAGTCGGGCGGCAACCCTTGGGCGCCGCGGTACTCGCTGGCGCCCGCCGCGCCCACGTCCCCCGCTCCGCCGGTGATCCGGCCCGTCGCGCTGCTCTCCTGGTCCAGTTCGGCGATGATCTGCTGGATCGGGCCGCCGGGCATGAACTGCACCAGCGCGAAGTTCACCAGCAGGATGCCGATCAGCGTCGGGATGATGAGCAGCAGGCGACGGAGGATGTAGGCGCTCACGGCCGGGCCTCCGCGCGGGCAGCCCGAACGATCTGGAGATGTCTCCGCGCACGCACCTTGCCAACGTGCCGGTGGCACGTTGCGCGGGCGCGCGCCCGAAGCGCCAGCGCGCAGGGCGCGGGGGGCACAGATTTCCCCGACCGGATGAATCGGGGCGGATGTGCCCGGCTCGGCCGTTGAAAACGGCCGTGCCCCCGGAGGGCACGTCCGTCACGATTTTGCCGACGGTCAAAATCGTGAAGTGAGGGCTCGGACGTCGCGCACCAGTCGAACGAGGGGGTCAACGCAGCGCACCCTCGGCCTTCAGCTTGTCGTGCTTCGCCTGGTCGAACCACCAGTAGGCATCGCCGCGCGCATAGGGCGGTTTCACGTCGGGCCGGCCGAACACGTCCCAGTAGGCCAGGAGATACTTGCCGCTGTACCAGTTCGGCACCCAGATCCGCTTCGAGCGCAGCACGCGGTCGAGCGCCTTGACCCGCGCCACCATCTGCTCGCGCGAATCCGAGGCGATCACCTTCTCGATCAGCGCGTCCACCACCGGATCGGCGATCCCGGACACGTTCGCCGACCCCTTGGCGTCGGCGGCGGCCGACGAATAGAGCTGGCGCAGCTCGAAGGACGGGCTCGACGAGGCGACGAAGCGCGCGGGCAGGATGTCGTAGTCGAAATCCTCCATCCGCTGCTGCATCTGCGCCGGGTCGATCGTCTGATAGCTCGCGTCGACGCCGATCCGCCGCAGGTTGGCGACGAACGGGTTCACCACCCGGTCGAGCGAGGAATTGTCGTCGACGAAGCGCAGCACCAGCGTCTCGCCGGCGGCATTGCGCCGCAGCCCGTCGGGTCCGGTCTTCCACCCCGCCTCGTCGAGCAGCTTCGAGGCCTGCCGGATCGCCGCGCGGTCGGTCTGGGTCTTGCCCTGCACCGGCGGGGTATAGGCGGGCTCGGTGAAGATCGCCGGCGGCAGCTGGTCGCGGAAGCCTTCCAGCACCGCGAGTTCCTCGCCCTCCGGCAGCCCCTCGGCCTGCATCGGCGAATTCTCGAAGAACGAGTCGGTGCGCTTGTAGAGGCCGTAGAACAGCGTCTCGTTCGTCCATTCGAAGTTGAACATGAGGCCGATCGCCTCGCGGACGCGCGGGTCCTGATAGGTCGGGCGCCGCAGGTTGAACCACCAGCCCTGCGCCCCGGACGGGGTCTCGTCCGGCAGTTCCTCGCGCTTCACCCAGCCCTTCTTCAGCGCCGGGAAATCGTAGGCGGTGGCCCAGAGGACGGAAAAGAACTCCTGGTGGAACAGGTAGTCCCCGACCTTGAGGGCCTCGAACGCCGCGTTGTTGTCGGCGAAATACTGGTAGACGAAGCAGTCGAAATTATTGGTCCCGACATTGACCGGCAGCGCCTTGCCCCAGTAGTCCGGATTCCGGCAGTACTTGACCGACCGCCCGGGCTGCACGTCCTTCACGACATAGGCGCCGGACCCGACCGGCGGCACCAGCGTGGACGCCCCGAAGTCCACGGTGTCGTAGTAGTGCTTCGGCAGGATCGACAGGCTGCCCGCCAGCGCCGGCAGGTCGCGCTTCGGCGCCTCCGGCTTGAAGGTGAACTTCACGCGGTGCGGGTCCAGCGCCTCGACGCTCTCGATGTCCTGGAGGATGATCCGGTAGCTCGGCGCGCCCTTCTCCAGCAGCACCTCGTAGGTGAAGACCACGTCCTCGGCGGTGATCGGCACGCCGTCGGAAAAGGCCGCCTCGGGCCGCATGGTGAAGATCACCCAGGAGCGGTCCTCGGGATAGTCCATGCTGGACGCGACAAGCCCGTAGTTCGAGTCGGGCTCGTCCGCCGACGCGGCAAGCAGGCTGTCATAGATCAGCGGCAGGCCCTGCGCCGCCTCGCCCTTCAGGATGAAGGCGTTGAGGCTGTCGAAGGTCTGCTTGCCGCCGGTGCCGCGAAAGCTCATCGTCCCGCCCTGCGGGGCGTCCGGGTTCACGTAGTCGAAATGCCGGAAGCCGGCCGGATACTTCAGGTCGCCGAAGGCGGAGATGCCGTGGCTGGTGATGACCTTCGGCGCTTCCGCCGCGGAGGCCGTCTCCTCGGCCGCGGCGGCCGACACCAGCGTGACGAGGGCGAAACCCGCAGCCAGACACCGCCACGCAGCCCCCACGCTGCCGTGGGACGAGCGGGCTGGGGTCGGAAATGGCATGAGTGGGTCCGTGCGTGAGCGACCTTGGTGCCGCGGTGCGCGCCACTCTAGTCGCGTGTACGGGATGGTAAAGCGGGTTCTCGGGCCGCGCCGACCCGCTGAACCGTTCGTGACCGTCAGCCGCCGTGCTGCTCCAGGAACGCTATGACGTCCGCCCGGTCCTCGGGCTTCGGCAGGCCGGCGAAGGACATCTTGGTGCCGGGAACGATCTTCTTCGGGTTGGACAGGAAGGCGAACAGCGCGTCCGGGGTCCAGTCGCCGCCATGCGCATGCATGCCGTCGGAATAGGAGAAGTCACCGACCGACGCCACCGGGCGGCCGACGACACCGTTGAGGTGCGGGCCGACCGCGTTGGCGCCGTCCAGCTTGTGGCAGGCGGCGCACTTCTTGAAGATCGTCTCGCCCTTGGCCGCGTCCGCAGAAGCGACGAGCGCCTGCACGTCGACGGCCTCGGCCGCGTCCTCGCCCCCGGCGCCGCCGGTGTCGGCCCCCTCCACCTCGAAGGCCACGGTTTCGCTCGCGGTGTTGAAGATCGCGTGCGCCGCGGTGTTGAAGAGAAGAAAGACGAGCAATGCGCCACAGAAGCCACCGACAAGCTTGGTGATTTCCATCGTGTTCATGGGCGGGCTTCCCTGGCGGCTGGCTCTTGCCGTTCTAGCCGGATCGCGGCGGGTAAGGCAAGGCTGCTGCGGAACCGTCGCTCAGACGCCCGCGCGCCGGACAAGTCCCTGATCCCGTGCGAAAATTCGGCAGCAGCTCCCCGAAACGGCGTCTGGCGCACCGGTAGGGTTCATTACGGACCCGGCCCCCGGGACCGCGCCCCGCTTCCCTTCCGCCGCGGTTTCTGCAATACACGCCGCCGCCTCGCTCCGGGGAGGGAGCCAACCATGCGTCAGTTGACCGGCCGGATCGCGTTCCAGGGAAATCCCGGCGCCTATTCGCACCAGGCGTGCGTCGAGGCGTTTCCAGGGCTGGAGGGCCTGCCGAGCGAGAGCTTCGAGGCGGCGATCGCCGCGGTGCGCGAGGGGCGCGCCGACTATGCCATGCTGCCGGTCGAGAACTCGACCTATGGCCGGATCGCGGACATTCATCATCTGCTGCCGGATTCCGGCCTGCACATCGTCGGTGAGCATTTCGTCCGCGTGCACGCCAACCTGCTCGCGGTGCCGGGCACGCGGCTGGAGGAGGTCGAGGTCGCGGTCAGCCAGGCGCCGCTGCTCGGACAGGTCCGCCGCTTTCTCAAGGCGCACGGCATCAGGCCGCGGGTCGGCGCCGACACCGCAGGCTCGGCGGCCGAGGTGGCGGCGGCCGGCGACCGCACGGTCGCGGCAATGGCCTCGGAACTCGCCGGGCAGATCTACGGGCTGGAGGTGCTGGCCGCCCACGTCGAGGACCAGCAGAACAACACCACCCGCTTCCTCGTCATGTGCCCCGAGCCGCGCACGGCGCCGGTCGAGGGCGCGATCACCACCTTCGTCTTCCGGGTCCGCAACATTCCCGCCTCGCTCTACAAGGCGATGGGCGGCTTCGCGACCAACGGCGTCAACATGACCAAGCTGGAGAGCTACATGCTCGACGGCCAGTTCACCGCGACGCAGTTCTATGCCGACATCGAGGGCCACCCCGACGAGCCGCGGGTCCGCCGGGCGCTCGACGAACTCGCCTACTTCACCACCCACCTGCAGATCCTAGGGACCTACACCCGGAGCGGCGTCCGCGACGCCCAGCCGCCGACGCCGATGGAAGCCGAAACCGCCTGACCCGGCTGATCGCTCCGGTCGATGCGACTCCGGCCCACACATGCCCGCCGGTGCGCCAGCGCCTGCCAACGCCCGGCGCGCGCGTCCGGCGCCGGTCCTAGTACTCCCCGGTCTCCATCAGGTCCGTGCCGTCGAGCAGCCGGTCGAGGCCCTCGTCTATGTCGTCGGCGACGTGGGGGTGGGCCAGCAGGTAGGTGGCCGTCGGCGTGTCAGCCCGCTCGGCGGCGAGCGTCAGCGCCTCCTCCCACTCCTCGGGCTCCAGGTCGCCGCGGCCGATCCACATCAGCGCGACGAGCTCGGCCTGCTGGTCGGGCTCCAGATCCTCGATCTGGGCGACGATCTCGTCGCGGGTCATGTTGTCGGGCGATTCCTGCAGCGTCGCGCTGCGCTCGTCGTCGGAGGGATTGGAGCCGGAATCGGGCGAGACCGTCTCCTCCTGCGCCATCAGCGCGCGCAGCTTCAGGATCAGCGAGCGCAGGAATTCGGGGTTGAGCGTAAGGGGTTCGGTTTCGTCGTCCATCTTCGGGTCCGGGGTTTGCACTCGCGGCGCGCATCCTGCCACGGAACCGTGTCCGGCGGAAGCGATTGGACCCCTGCCCCGCTGCCGGCGCCGTGCTAGGGTCCCGGCCCGCGGGCAGGCAAGCGGCGCGCAAGGGAGGAAATGATGGCGACGATCAACGGGCGGATCGCCCCGGCCGGGGACAAGGACCGGTTCGACACACGGCTCGACGGCGGCCTGCTCTATGCCTTCTGGGTCACCGGCCGCGGGTCCGACCCGCTCGACGACGCCTCGCTCCGGGTGCTGCGGGGCGGCAACGTCGTCGCGCGCGACGACGACAGCGGCCCCGGCCTCGATCCGCAGATCTTCCTGCGGCCGGGCAGCACCGGCAACTACAAGGTCGAGGTGTCGGGCTATCGCAACCACACCGGCGACTATCGCCTGACCGTGGCGCGCGACGACTTCCGCAACGCCTACGACGGCCCCGGCCCCGCGGGCCTGCTGCAGCCGGGCGAAGGCGGCGCGGCGCGGATCAACTACGCCCACGACACCGACATCATCAACACGCCGCTGGTGAAGGGCCTCACCTACCGCTTCGACATGAAGGGCGCCTCGACCAGCTCCGGCTCGCTCGATGACCCCCAACTCGGGCTCCTCAACCCCAACGGCAAGCTCGTCGCGTTCGACGACGACAGCGGCGTCGGCCTCAACGCGCAGTTCTGGTTCCGCGCCGGCAACTCCGGCCGCTTCCACATGGAGGCCGAGAGCCACGGCAACGGCACCGGCGGCTACTGGCTCAAGGTCAGCTTCGGCCGGGCCAGCCTCGACGCCGACCGGGTGGCCGGCACGGCGGCCGCCGACAGGATCGACGGCGCGGCGGGCGACGACCGGATCGCCGGGGGCGGTGGCAACGACCTGCTGAAGGGCGGGGCCGGCGCCGACCTCCTCTCCGGCGGCGCCGGGGACGACACCTTCCTCTTCGCCGCCGCCCGCGACTCGCACCGCGGCGCGCCCGACACCATCGACGGCTTCGAGGGCGCGGGCGGGAAGGGCGGCGACGTCATCGACCTCAGCCGCCTCGGCGACCTGACGCTGGCGGAGGGCCGCGGCGAGGGCCATGTCTGGCTGCGCGACGCCGGGTCGGTCACCGTGCTGCGGGCCGACACCGACCACGACGGCCGCACCGACTTCGTGCTGCACATCGACGACGGCAGGCACACCGTGGCGGCCGACTACACCGAGGGCGACGTCCTGCTCTAGCGCCTTCAGGGCTGCGGCGGCCGGACGCCGCGGTCCTCGCTCATCTCCATCACCCCGAGCTCGCGCAGGAGCTTGCGCTTCATCGCCCGCTCGAAGTCGGAATAGTCGCCGGCGACCTCGACGAAGGCGCCCTCGCCCTGGATGACGAACTGCTGGTAGTAGCGGCCGAGCGTCGCGACGTTCGAGCCGACCACCAGCCCGTTCACCACGATGTCGCCCATCGCGAACTCGCGCCGCGCCACGTCCGGCGCCATGCCGTCGTTGTTGGTGCCGTCGCCGGACAGGTCCAGCGTCCGGCGGTCGCACTCGCCCCGCCCGCTCAGCGACCGCGCCCCGAACAAGAGCGCGAGGCCGAGCGCCGTCGGATACTGCTCGAAGCTGCGGGCCTGCTGGCCGAGCCGCACCGCCACCGCGTCGAGATCGGCCGGCGTCTCGATCCGCACCCAGTCCTGCCGGACGATCTGCTGCTGCCAGCCGCTCCACTCGAACACCTGCAGCATCACCGGCGCCGCCGGATCGGCGAGGAAGGCGTCGCGCACCTCCGGCGCGGTCAGCGCCGCCGCAAGCCCGAGGGTCTGCAGCCGGTATTCCCGCGCGTCGACCGAGGAGGAGACGTCGAGCCCCAGCGACAGCGCCAGCCGGCACTGCGCCGCCGCCGGCGACGCCGCGGCCGCCGCCCCGATCACTACGGCGCGCAGCGCCGCGCGCAGCAGGGCCGCGCTCACCGGTCGCCCGTTCACCAATGCCCCGTGTTCGCCATGCTGGCCCAGGGCTCCGCCGGCGGCAGCGCGTCGCCGATCTGCAGGAGCTCGACCGAGACGTTGTCAGGGCTGCGCACGAAGGCCATCCGCCCGTCGCGCGGCGGGCGGTTGATGGTGACGCCCGCCGCCTGCAGCTCGGCGCACTTGCCGTAGATGTCGCCGACCCCGTAGGCGAGATGCCCGAAATGCCGGCTGTCCGAGGGCAGCCCCTCGTCGCCGTCCCAGTTGTAGGTCAGCTCGACCGGGCAGTCCTCCTGCCCCTCCGGTGCCATGAACACCAGCGTGAACCGCCCCTGCTCGTTGTCCACCCGCCGGGTCTGCTTCAGGCCGAGCAGCGCATAGAACCGCATCGACGCGTCGAGATCCTTCACCCGCACCATCGTGTGGAGATATTTGATCTTCATCTTGTGGCCCCCTTGCAGTCTAATGCCATATCTGGTGCCGCCCGATTCACCGGGGGGCCAACGAATCCGAAGGTTAACGCCATGTCCGTCACCGTGGAACCACAGGCCGTCACCACCCGCCGCGCCAGCGTCGCCGCGATGGAGGCACGGCTCGGCGCGCCGATCCCGGTCCTCGACCACGGCTTCATCCGCGTCGTCGACTACATGGGCGACGACGCCGCGATCGTGCAGGCGGCCCGCGTCTCCTATGGCGCCGGGACGAAGACGGCGCGCGACGACGCCGGCCTCATCCGCTACCTGATGCGGCACTGGCACTCGACGCCCTTCGAGATGTGCGAGCTGAAGCTGCACGTGAAGCTGCCGGTGTTCGTCGCCCGCCAGTGGATCCGCCACCGCACCGCCAACGTGAACGAATATTCCGCCCGCTACTCGATCCTCGACCGCGAGTTCTACATCCCCGCGCCGGAGCACCTCGCCGCCCAGTCGACGGTCAACAACCAGGGCCGCGGCGACACCCTCTCGGGCGACGAGGCGGCCCGCGTCCTCGCCCTCCTCCGCGACGATTCGACCCGCGCCTACGACCATTACGAGGCGATGCTGAGCCAGGACGGCCAGCAGGGCCTCGCCCGCGAGCTGGCCCGGATGAACCTCCCCGCCAACATCTACACGCAGTGGTACTGGAAGACCGACCTCCACAATCTCCTGCACTTCCTGCGCCTGCGCGCCGACGCCCACGCCCAGTACGAGATCCGCGCCTATGCCGAGGCGCTGTGCGACGTGGTCCGCGACTGGGTGCCGGCGGCGTGGGACGCCTTCGAGGACTATCGCCTCAACGCCGTCACCTTCTCCGGCAAGGGGATGGAGGCGCTGCGGCGGATGCTGAAGGGAGAGAGGGTGACGCGCGAGGACGTGGGGATGAGCGCGGGGGAGTGGCGGGAGTTTGAGGGGGTGGTGGGGTGACTTGCGCCAACAACAATTCTGGGGTAAATCAAGAACGAATGACCTATTTTCGCGCTGCATTAAGATGGGCACCATGCGCGGACTAGACGTTCGGGCGGTGGCGAATCTAGTTCTCGATGAGGCTGCCCTGTGCGGCTTCGTGGTTACCAATCTTCACTTGAACAAGATTATCTACTTCATGCACGTTCGAAATTTGGCAGACAATGGAAAGCCGCTGGTGTCAGCTAAGATTGAAGCTTGGGAGTTTGGCCCTGTCTTTCGAGAAGTATATAATCAGTTCAAACGGTTCGGGGGAAGGCCGATCACGTCCAAAGCTTGGATG